>JBAZYO010000006.1:0-300000 GCA_041659285.1 Vicinamibacterales bacterium
GCTTCTCCCGCTCAATCCAGAAGCGGTATTCGACGTAGAGGTGCTTGATGGGCACGTCCGCCATCTGGTGACTAGTCAGGAAGTGCTGCATGAAGAGGTCGCTTCGCGGGCGGATCAAACGGCCCTGCCGCACTTCTTGCCGCCAGAATTCATCATCGAACCGCTGCCAGTACTTCTCGTACAGCTCCTCCTGCGGCTCGCCATTGCGGGCGGCCCTGAGGAATATGAAGTTCCGCAAGAGGTCAGCCGGCAGCAGCGGTTCGCCACGCGCGTTCAGGGTTTCAAAGATCACCTGCGCGTCGTCTTCCCTTTCCAGATCAATCGCGACGACCTGCAGCGCGCTCTTGAGGGCCTGAAACGTCTCTTCAACCCTGACGGCGAGCGGCTGTTGCGCCGCCAGTGGCGGTTCGGCGCCCGTGCCGAGGAAGAACTCCCGGAGCTGCGCGTCGAAGAACAGGTAGGCTTCAACCATCCGGGGCCGCGGATCATAGTGGCGGGCGTACTTCTGCTTGCGGAGCGGATATTTCCGCTGAACCGCCTCACGCGATCCCAGGCCGACCACGTCGGTGAACTGCGGGCGGTCAAGCTGCGTCGGCCAGACCTTGAACTTGTCAACGTCCGGGTCGGCCATCATCCCCTTGTTGAACGTGTAGCCGTCCAGCTCGGTGGCGACTTCCTCGCAGCCATTCTCGCGGCAGAAATCGCGCAGCACGGCCAGGAATATCTGGAGCGTGATCAGGCGTTGTTGCCCGTCAATAACGTGACGTTTTTCGACGTGGGTGACGGGAGTCTGCTTCTGGTCGAGGACCATCGCGCCCAGGAAATGCACGGGCGCGTCCTTGCGGCCCTCCAGCCATTCAGTGAACTTGCGCTCGATGTCCTCCCACAGCGGCTCCCATTGCTGATCGCAGCTCCAGACGTACTGCCGCTGGAATAGCGGCACCTCGAAACGCATTTTCTTCTCGAAGAGAGTCAGCAGCGGGACGGCGTTCGCCTTCATGCCGGGACGATAGCACGTCTTGATCGGGTCTCAGGCCTCAGCGCGTATCGCGTAAGCAACGGGAGGCGCAGAAGATGCCGGCCGTGTCAAGACCGGCATCCTGACGTTGCGGCGCGCTGACGCCGATTACCGCAGCGGCGGCGGGAGCCAGCCGGTGCCGGCGATCTCGCGCTCGGCCAGCTTGGCGAGTTCGGCCTTCTTGAGGTTCGCCCAGGCAGGCGCCGGGGCTTGTTGCCTCGCTTCCCGCAGGGCTTCGAGCACCTGAGCCTTGCTCAGGCGGCTGAAGCAGTTGTCCGCGGTCGGCGTGAACCATGGGCTCATGTCGAGCTGGAGCGCGGTGGCGAGCTGGGCTGCGTGCATCAGCCTCGGGCTGTCAGGGCGGTCGGCCTTTATCTGCACGGCGTTGATCGTGCAGGCGGCGCAGAAGGTCAGGAGGTCGATGAGCACGGCCTGATCCTGCTCCAGGCACCACGCCCAAATGTCGGCGGGAGTGCCGGGGATACGCTGGCCCCAGGTTTCGCGGGCGGCTTCGAGACGCTGGAAGGCGGTCGAGCCTTCCACGCGATGCAACGATTGCACCGTCGCCGAGAGCTTCAGCACCGTATCGTGACGGTGGCCGAACACGTCCAGGACCGGTGCATAGGCCACGGCGGCAAGGCCCACACCCGGTGCGTCCAGGAGGCTTGCGGCAAGAGCCGCAGACCTGTGGGCGGTCAGGCTCTCCATGAGAGAGGCAGGCAATCCGGGCAACTGCTCTGCTCCGCCCTCGCCATCGGGCGTCTCCGATGTCCTGGCGTTCTTTGCCTTGCCGTCTTTCGGCATGTCCTCGCGCCGCACAAGCCCACGCTCGACCTTGACCTGGCCTTGATGGTCGATGGAGACAACGGCACCAGCGATGGCTAGCTGCTCTGGTGTCCAGACGTCTTCACGGTCGTTGAGTTCTTCGACGAGTTGCTCGATTTCGCAGAGACGCTCTGCCATCTGCCTGTCCTCGTCGGTCTCGCGCCATTTCTCCACGAGCCGGTCGTATTCCTGCGTCAGCTTGTCGAGCGTCTCTTGCTTCCCCTTGGTGAGAGGAGCCGGCTCGGCATGGATGCGTCTGTATTCGGCGCTTTGCTGGTATGCGAATTCCGCGGTGACCTGCACCCATTTCCAGCCCTCGGCGCGGATGGCTCCGGCATTCTTCTCGAGTCGTTCGGTGACGAGAGTGTCGAGCAGGGCCGGGTCTTCGATATAGATGCCGCTGTCGTCGTCGCTGAACAGGTCACGCTTCGTTGTGCCTCCGGCTTTTTCGTAAGCCTTGAGCGTCACGAATTTCACGCGCTTGTCGGTGGCTGCGATGTCGTTCTCGGTGAGGGCGGCACGGATTTCCGATGCTCCTTGCCACGGAGCCATCGCGGCGAAGACGCGCTCCTGCGCTTCGTGATCGTCGGTCACGGTAAACGCCATGACGTCCTCCAGCGTGAGGTCGGCGGCGCGGTAGGCTTTGAGGATTTTCGGGCTGACGCGGGCGAGCTTCAGGAGTTTGAGAACGTGGATTTCGGTTTTCCCGAAACGGGCAGAGATGTCGGTGGCGGGCAGGCCCTTGTCCGCAAGGCCGCGGAAGGCCTCGAACTGGTCGGCGGGGTGCATGTCTTCCCGCATGACGTTCTCGGCAAGGCTGATTTCGCTGGCGTCTTCGGCTTCGGTGATGCGACACGGAACGGCATGGGTTGCCTCGATGTCCCCGGCTTTGGCGAGCTGCTGCAGCGCCTTCAGCCGGCGGCCTCCGGCGACGACGGCGAACTTCTTCCCGTCCTTCCTGACGACAAGGTTCTGCTGCAGGCCGTGCGCCTTGATGCTCGCGGCCAGCTCGTCGATGCCGGCCTTGTTCTGCGTCTTGCGGACGTTGCCTTCCCAGGCGGTCAGCTTGTTCAGCGGGACGTTGATGATGTCAGTCATGGTCTTCTCCTTTGGTTGCATTACCCTCTCGGGCGATGCCACCGATCCGCCAGGAGCGGGCGCGGCGTCCCACAGGAAAATTGGGGGCGACCTTCAGGGGGAACCGATTCTTCCTGTTGACGCGGCAAGCGCCCGCGGATGGCAGGGGGCAAGGTTGACCGGAGGGTGATGCAGACCTTGATAGAGAAGTCACCGACAGTGCAATCGAAGACGCCTTGACGGTCGCCAACCAGGAGCGCAAGGTGCTGCGTCGAATGAGGCGATTAAGATGGTGACGGGTGAAATGAGATGAACGATGAACAGCGGATTCTGGCGATCCTGTCGGCGGCGAAGAGGCTTGCGCAGGAATACCGCGAGCTGACCGGAAAGCCTCTCGGCGTGACCGGCGAGGTTGCCGAGTACGAGGCCGCCCGGCTGCTGGGCGTCGAACTCACGCCAGCGCGGCATGCCGGTTACGACGCGGTCCGTCGCAACGACGGGCGACGGTTCCAGATCAAAGGGCGGTGCATGCTGCCCGGCTCCAAGCCGGGACAACGACTCGGATCAATCGACATCGACAAGGAGTTCGACGCCGTGCTGATGGTACTGCTCGACGAGACTCTCGACGCCACAGCGATTTACGAGGCCGAACGGAAGGCCGTGGTCGCGGCGCTCACCGCGCCCGGGTAGAAGGCGCGGAACGAGGGCGGGGCGCTGGCCGTCAGCAAGTTCCGGAGTATCGGGCGCCTGGTCTGGTGCCGGCAGTGCTCGTGACGGCTCCCACGGCGGGTGGGCGACCCTCCTCAGGCAATCTTTTTTTGTCGGTCTCGCAACGCGGCAACCCAGTCCTTGAGCGCCTGGAGGTCCTGGATGATTTCAGTCGGCGGCGGTGGAACCGCGTTGCGCCCACTCGACGGATCATGTGCGTCGACAACGTCGCAGCACTTCCTGAATCCCGCATGAAAAGCGTCGCAGTCAGCTTCGTTCAGGACGGTTATTTTCTTGATGTTCTTCTGGTCGATGTAGTCCCGGTGACGCTGGACGACGCGGAATAGCGCGACATCCTCCAGCGCACGTTCCCACGAGGCACGGAGGCCGTCGTAGATTCCAGCCGCCTCGACGGCGTATTCCTCCTCCGCATTGTTCTCATACAGCTTCTTCGCCTCGCGCGTCGTTTTCTCAAGCTTGTCAATACGGTCTTCGACGCTCTGCGCTTTCCACGGCAGGCCCTCTGCGACCACACCCGCGCCCGCCGGCCCCCGGCTGACTGTCACGAGCTTCGCGGCACGCTTCTTCTCGTAAGCGAGGTCGTGGAGGTCGTTGACAAACACCAGATCGTGGGTAAACACAACGACCTGGCGGTGTTCCGCCTCCTCGACGAGGCGCTTGGCGACCTGCCTCCGCCACCGGTGGTCCAGAGATGACACAGGGTCATCGAACACGAAAGCCGAGAGGTGTGTCGCCGTGGCGACTTCCGTCAGGAACGCCGCCAGCGCGACGCAGGTCCGCTCACCCTCGCTCAGGATGTCCTTGATCTTCGCGTCTGGCTTCGCGAAGAGGCGCAGCTGATACTGCGGGGAGCCGTACTTGCCGCCGGAGCGGACGATTTCGACGCGCACTTTCTCAGCGGCCAGCTTGACGATCTCTTCCTGAAAACGGTCACGGAGCTTGGGCGTAATGACGGTGTCCGCGATGTCGTTGCCGAGCTTCGTGATCGCGTTGGTCGCGGTGTCCGGGGCGCATTGCTGCAGGAAGTGAATGGACTTGAGACGGTCGATTTCCTCCTGGACCGTCTCCAACATGCCGCCGAGAAGTTCCCGGTCGGCAAGTTCCGCAAGGTCGGCTTCGAGTTTCTTGCGTTCGGCATCGCCCGCCGCATTCTGCAGCTCGACCGCGTACGCGCGGATCGTGCTTTCAAGAAGCGCCAGGTGGTGCCCGGGATTCGGCGGCGTTGCCGGCAGGGTGACTTCCTCGCCGCTGCCCAGGTTCTTAAGCAGAACGCACCTGCGGAGGCGGGCCGCCGCGAGGTAGCGGCGCGTCCGGCGCGCCAAGTCTGCGTCCTGAATCATCACTTCCCGCAGATTCGGCCGGAGGGCACGCGTGCCTATGCTGCATGAGGTAAGGTCCTGACGGGCTGTCTTCACGGCGGCTTCGGCCACCTGTGCCGCGCGCTCGGTGTCCTTACGGATGAACGCCTCGAACCGGACCATGCGATCGAGCGCCTCCGGCTGCAAAGTCTGCTGGCACAGAACACATCGGGCGTCCTTCTCAACCGCCGGGAACGGTTGTTCCGGATAGGCTGCTTCTGACGAATAGCGCCGAGCAGCCTCCCAGAGAGATCTCCAGACCTCGCTGCCGATGTCGGGCAGCGGTTCGCCAGAGAACGCTTTTTCGGCGGCCAGGCGCGCGGCTTCTCTCTTCTCCCCGGCGTCTCGATGGGCGGCGAACAAGGCCATCAGGGCGCTGTCGGCCGTTCGCGTTTCGATGTCCTTCAGTTCATCCAGAAGGGCTTTGATACTGTCGGCCTTGAGTGTCTGCTCGGCAAAGGCCTTCGCCGGATTCTTTGACAGGTCTTCCCGGAGACGCGCCAACCGCGCCGTCTCGTCTCCCGTTAGGGTTCCCATCGCACTGATCTTCAGAGGGTCGGTGTCGTGTTTCAGGGAGGCGAGCGCTTTGCCGACCGCAGTGGTCTCCTTCCACGACGGCTTCAAGAAAAGAGGATTGCGGGCCTTTTCGAGCTGGGTCTGCTCCGTCGCCAGCGCCTCCTTAATGGACTGGCAGGCGCCCGCCAGTTCGTCTGGAATATCAAGGCCAAACGGCCGGAAGGCGACCTCGTTCTTTTCATTGATATGGACGGAGGCGCACTCGCTGTCGAAGACACTGACGGCGGAGAGTGTCTTGTGGGGGCGATCAGCGTCGACCCACTTCTCCGGTGCAGGCGCTGCGCGCCCGATGGCGTATGAAATAGTGGCCGTCGCTCGCGCGGGGACGTTCTGTCCGTAGATGTTCCCCTCTATCTTGCCCGCGTGCCGGGCACGGCAGGCGCGCTTCAGGATTCGGGAGTAACCGGACTTGCCCGTGCCATTGTCGCCATAGATGATCGTGATGCCGCTCTGGGCGAATGTCAGCGTTTGGGCCGGTGCCAGGTTGTTGACCCCCTCTACGTCCGCGACCGACACCAGCGAGACAGAATCCCCCTGACCAGGATTGGCGGGCAGGTGACCTTTCGTCAGCGGAGACGGCTTAATCGCGACACTCGCCCCGTGCCCCTGCTTGCACAGGTCGAGAAGCTCCTTCCGGTCTTCGTCCGACAGTCGCCCGCCTGAAACGATCCGGCGCAGGGCGTCGCGCTGCCAGGCGGGGCGGTCTTTCGACCACTCAAGGATGGTGTCAAGAACGGTCTTCGGAGGAGGTGAAGGTTTCGTCATGTTGCGATTCGATTGGATATGGACGGGTGACGCACGGAGAGCCCTATTCCCAGTCAGCGAGCTTCTTGACCGCCTCTGCCTTTCCCTCGTGAAGCCGGATCAGGTTATCCGGCTCGGTGGCAAACCACACGAAAGCGCCCCACGCGAGGGAATCAACCGTCTTCTTGAATGCGCCCTCGCTGCGGTCGAGATAGGCCGTGACGAACGCCACGTGCTCCTCGGGAAACCCGGCGTTATGTGCGAGCGCGGTGAGCGCTTCCTTCCTCTTGGGCGAGATCGGGCCGTCGGTTGCAACGACCTCGACAAAAACGAGCAGGGGATGCTTGGGGCCGAGATCGACGAGCACGATGTCAGGCAGGTTCTTGTCGGCCTGGATGTTGAGGCCGATGGATTTGGCCAGAGCCTCGTCGCGGGCGATGACCTGGTTCTTGCTCTCGCTCAGGAAGATCACGCCCGGGTGCTGTAGGAACCGCGCCGCGAATTCTTCGATGACCGCCTTCGAGATGAGGGAGCTGGCACCGGGGGCCATGCGTCGTGTTTCCCCGCTGGGAAACTTGACCAAGACATGGTCGCCGCCCGCGATGGCGCCCTTGCGCATGATGGTGACGCGTGCGAGCGCGCCCGCCGTCAGGTTGTCCGCCTGCCAATCGCTGATCGCCTTGTCGAGCCCATCGCCCTGCAAGTCCGGCGCGAAGAGCGCGGCAAAGCCTGCCTGAAGGGCATAACGCGGCGCGGGTGACGTCGTTGGCAGGCCCGGACGTTCGATGATGGCGCCGTTCGTCGAAAGCCCGGCCCGGATCGTGTCGTCGCGAATGGACTCACGCGTGTTCACCGCGTACCAACGGCCGGGCGCCTCTCCTTTGCTGCTCTTGCGCGACTCTGCCTCCCAGGCAATCCTTGCACCGGCACTGACGTTCACCGACTGCGCATCCGTCATCCGCGTGACCTGGTCGGGCCGGAGCCACCGATCCGCCCCTTCCACTGCGCCGACGTACAGCATGACGAAGATGGTCTTGGCGGCGATTTCCCAGGTGCAGTTGTTCCGGTTCGGGCTGCCTTCCGGGAAGATGACTTGCAGACGCTTGTGGATTTCCTGGACAGGGATGACGGGCGGCAACGGCATCACGCGCCCTCTCCGAGGTAGAGAGCGCGCAGGTGCCGTTCAATCGTTTCGGGCTTCGCGTTTCGCTTCACGAGCGCTTCAAGATGGCTCATCTCGCTGACGGACGGCAGGGGTAATGCTTCGAGTTCAAACGCCGACACCGCGACGCTGCCGCTGATGCAGCGGAACGCGTGGTCCACGATTTCGGAATTGAGGACGGCCGCCACCACGGCGGGTGTCACGCCCGGCCGGCCGTTCAAGGGCCTGACCATGTTCAGGTGGTTCTCGACAACCACGCCGCCGCATTCCGCGATCAGCTCTTCGGGCAGCGCCGCGGCTATCAGCCGCCGGGATTGCTCCTTGGCCGTCGTGCGCTGAAGGAGCACGCACGGCTTGTCGATCGTGAGCCACTCGTCTCCCGGCAGGAGCTTGAAATAGGGCTCGTGGTTCTTCTTCTCGGCGCGGAACAGGAACTGGCCCGGCCCGGCGATGGCCTCGGACCAGATCAGCGGCATGGTGCTCTGCGACGGCCTCGACCTCAATTGCTCCTTGTGGCGGTTCCAGACAAGGGGGCCAGTGGAAATCTTGTATCCCCAATCCACCAGCCGCGTCTTCATCCGCGCCATCCCCGCAATCAGGGGTTTGTGCTCGGGGACACGCGGGATCAGCCATGGCCCCGACGGGTCGGCGGGAACCGCAAAGGCTCCGGCCTCCTCGATCGAGGCCTTTCCCTCCGTGGACACGGTGAGGTGGTGAACGGTTGCGGTCGCGGCCTGGCGCCCGCGACGGTAGGTGGCAAGCATCGTCTCTTGCTGGACGTTCTCGAAGACGCCCTTTCGCGTGGCGATGAAATCAACCGCGATGGGGGGCGCTTCGGCGGCCAGAAGGCCGCGCAGAGCCTTGAAGTACTCACCCGCCAGAAAACTCGTGGGCGTGACATAAGCGATGACACCGCCGGGGGCAGCCCAACGAAGGGCCAGATCGGTGAAGAGCCCGTAAAGATTGGCGTGCCCATAGAGGCTGCGGCGGTAGTGTTCGCGCAGCCGGGCGTTCAGCGTGACACGGCCGTAAGGCGGATTTCCGATCACCAGGTCGAAGGCGTCGTCGCGCGGTTCCTGCTCCAGGCTGTCGCACACGGTCACGAGCCGCGGCAGCTTGCGGCGGGCTGCGCGGCAGACCTCGGCCATGGTCACTTCAAGGAACACCTGCGACATCCACGCGGCAAACGGGTCGATCTCGAAGCCGCGCAGCCGCCGGCTGATGCTCTCCACGACCTCGGCCGGGCTGCGGCCTTTCAGCGCTTCGATCATCTTCTGCGCGGTGGGCGCGAGAAACGCCCCGCCGCCGCAGGCCGGGTCGAGGACGCGGCAACTCGCCCAATCCACGCCGGCTTCCGTCGCCATCTGAATCAGCCGGTCTGAAAGAGCAGGGGGCGTGTAGAAGATCCCCAGGGTGCCGCGCATGGCCTGGGGAAGCATCGCGGTGTAGGTGATGCTCAACCAGTAGCCCGCGGAAATCGGGTCCAGCGCAGCGGCCTCCGAGCCGATCGTCTCCGCGACCGCAGCCGTGCGGGAATCGAGCCGGGCGGCGGCGATTCCCTCGGGCAGCGCGCTTGGCGTGACGGGAATCCCTGTTCGCGCGGAGAACCTGTCAACAAACACCCGGATGGCTTCGGCCATGAAACCGCAGGCCGCCGCCGTGCGCTTGGCCGAGCCGAAGCGTTCCGTCCATTCGGTCGCCGCGAGTCGAGCGGACCTGAAGCTGCCGTTCGGGCTCAACCGCAGGACTTGGCCTGCAGATGAATACGGCGGCTCGCCCGCCGGGAGCCCTCCGTGGCGGGGTCCCGTGATGACGCGCGCCGAAACGGCGATCTGTTGATGACTCTGCCTCATGAGCGCAGCAGCGGAGCTTGATTGCGGAGATACTCGTGGACCGCGTCGCGGACGACCCAGGCAATGGAGACGCGCTTTCGCTCCGCCGCCTTCTTCAGGTCGGAGTAGTCGTCGATTGGAATCGTGACTGAAAGCCTGGCCGGGTTGGCTTCCTCAGATTCGGTAGTTCGGATGGGGTTCTTCTTCGCCATGACCGCACCACCTTACACCACGGTGGTGCACGTGCCAAGACGGAATCGGAAAGTCTTGAAATATGGGGGGCTCCAGCCGATTCACCCGTCGCCTGGCTTCTATCAGGTGGCGGTTACGAGGACTGGCCCGCCTTGCTGTCGAACGGCCTGAAGTAGGGATTCTTGTGCACCTGGGCGGCCTGCACTTTCTGAACCAGAAACGCCGTCAGGTCTTCCCGCTGCTCAAGGACGAAGATGATCTCCTGCAAATGGCAGAGCGCGACGATCTTGTGTTGGAGAAACTCGCGGGCCGTGTGGACCGCCGGATCGGTGTAGTCGCTCGCGGAAATGAAGAGTCCACGCGCCTCCGGCCTGCCGATCAGGCGGACGAGGTGTTCGGAGATCTGCGCCTTGCCGACCGGGTCCCTGTACCACTTCATCTCGATGAAGTAGAGAGCGCCCTTGAGTTCAATCACGCCGTCGATCTGTTCGACGATGCCTTCGCCGCCGACGCCGACCAGATGAAACGCCTCCTGAACCAAGATGCCGTAAGCATCAAAGAGGCCATTCAAGGCGCCTTCCAACTTCTTCCCGCGTTGTTGAGGCGTAAGGGAGGCGCCGAACAAGGCATAGAGTGCCTGCTTCGCAGCGTCGATCTTCGCCGTTCTCTCCTGTTTTGCGCGGCTGACCTTGTCGGCGTCCGCCAGTCGCGCCTTTCGTTCTTCCTCGCGCTCGATGTTCATCCGCGTGAAGGAATCCTTCTGGTTCACCACGTCGCGGATGCTGGCGACAAGCCCCTTGGCCTTGAGCTGGTCGTCCGGCCAGCAGGCGTCGAAACTCGTAAACTCGACGACCCGCCGCAGGACTTCTCGACGGCACCGCAGCATGGATTCACCGCGCGCGTTCAGCCGCTCCAGGGTGAGCCGCGCAATCTCATTCTTGCGAATGTCGTCGGGCGCGTCCGCGACCCGCTGCGCGAGGTCGTGGAGAAGTTCGTCCGGCACGCCGGCCCCGCGAAAGAAGACCAGCATGTCCTTCTTCGAGCGGTTCAATGCCGGAATGGTGTCAACCAAGAGATTGAACAGTTCGGGCGGGTAATGGAAGGTGATGTCTGCCGTCATGGCGCGGTGCTCAGCATGTGGCTCCGTCGTGGATCAGCGTCTGACGCGCCGTGCGGCGCGGGAAACGACGCTGGAGACGGCGGCCGTTGCCGCCGGTGAATCGAGCGATAGCTCCATGGATGGTTCCATCCGTGGGCGCCGGGGCGGGAGCAGGTGTCCCGCTCTTTCCCGACGCAAGAGAAGATGACAATGGTGCGGGCGGGGGGAGTCGAACCCCCACGGGCCGTTGAAGCCCTACGGATTTTCATACCGTCTACGGCTTTCGCCGCCCAGACACGACGCTTCGCAGCGCACGCGCCAGGTTTGCGGTCTGGACTATCCCTTCACCGTCTCCCGGATCGGCTCCGGGGCTTAGGTGCTGCCCGTCTAGTCTCTACACCTTCCCGGCGGAGCGGTTCCGTCCGGGCTTGGCTCGGGATTGCCATTTCAGGGTTCCCCGAATTTGAGCAGTTCTGCATCGCCGGTTTCCCGGCGAGCACTCAAGTTTTCCTTAAGTCCGTTGCGTCTGCCATTCCGCCACGCCCGCAGTTCACAATCATAGGGTAACCGGGGAATTCAGGTCGTTCAAATCTCCTCGTCGTCCGCCGCCGCTCGCTTCGGCGGCTTCGACTTCTTTTTCGGCTTCATGACGTTGATCGCCGCTGCGTCGAGACTGGTCTTGATGTGGGCCGCGTAATACTTCTCAATCATCTCGACGCTGGTGCGGCAGTTCTTCGCAATCTGGTAAATGTCAGCGCCCTCCATGAGACGCAGACATATATATGTGTGGCGCAGGCTGTAAGCGGTGCGCGGCCGGCCCTCGCGGTCGGCGCGCAGTCCTTCTTCGTCAAGGATGGTCTTGAACAGTTCGCGATGCGACTTCGGGAAAATAAGATCAGTCGGTTTCGGAAGACGCCACGCGGCGGCATCTCCCGTGGTCGCGTGCTCCCCTCCGTCGCCGTTCTCCGCAGGATCGTTCGCCCGCATCGGGCGCAGCCGGGCCTTCAGCCGCTCGAACGGCCGCACGGCGCCGGTCATGCTCTTGCAGTAGCCGACGCCGCGCTTGCCGCGCACTTCGATTTCGAGGATCGTCTCTCCGGTTGCGTCGTCCTCGACGATGGTCACGTCGCGGAACTGAAGGCGCCGCGCTTCGTCAGGCCGGACACCCGTGTTGGCCGCGAAGAGCACATAGTCGTGGAGTTGCTCTGATTCCCATTTGTAGCGGGGATTGAGCGGCTCCCGCGCCCGCTTCCGGGTCGCCTCGTAGAGCTTCTTGTATTCCTCGGGCGAGAACCACGCCCGGTGCGAGATTTTTGGCGAGGAACGGTACGGCGCGGAGAGGTCGGGCAAATGCGCCAGCCATCCCTTGCGGATCGCGGTCTTCAGCGTCTGGCGCAAAGTGACGATCTCCTGGTGCATCGTGTTGTGCGCGGGCGGCTTGCCGCGCTTCTTCACCGCCTCCTGCAGGCGGTGGATGCGGTATTCCTGCACCTGACCGGCGGTGATTTCCGAGAGGCCCATCTCACCGAAGAACGGCACGAGGTGCACGCGCGACCGCCAGTGCTGGCTGTCTACATAGACCTTGCTCCGCTGCCCCTGCGTAATGATGTCGTATTCGCGGAGGAACTGTTCGGACGCTTCGCGGAAGGTCTTCTCGGTCTTGATCTCGCCGGAGCGGAGCTTCCCCCGAAGCTGGAGATACCAGTCCTCGGCGACTTCCTTGGCCTTGGCGAGGCTCTCTTCCTTAGTGCTCTTGCGGCGGTTCCTGCCCGCAAGGTAGCTGGAACACTGCCAGCAGCTGCTGTTGGGGCGCTTGTAGACGTGGACCTTGCCGCCCAGGATGGTGTGCTGTTCGGTCGTCACCTCGGCCCTCCAGAACGCCCTCTCAGAATGTGAAAATGTGAAAGAGTTGTGTAATGGTAACAGAGGTTAGGACGATACGAGTTATCTATCTGTGAATAAGCGTGTTACTGGCTGATCTCGGATTAACAGTTGTGATTTTAAGTCCTGTGCGTCTGCCAGTTTCGCCACCCCGGCTTGGGCAATGCTTGAATCTTGCGATCTTGTGATTTGGTGAGTTGGCGATTCAAGAACTCTTGTCTTATTCCTGTAACCGCTTCAATAACTGTATCTGACCGGCATGATACAGGTCGTGGGCGGCGACGCCGCGCACCAGGCCCTCGAAAGTGAACGGCTTCCCTGGCGCCTTCCGCGTCCAGCGGGCGGCCGGGAATACAGCCACCGCGGCCCGCAGCCGGTCGTGCTCGTCCTCGAGCAACGCCAGGTCCGCGCGCCACTCGGCTCGCGTGCCTGCGATGGGACGCTTCCAGAAGTTGCTGCCCTCGAGCGCGAACGAGCGGCCCTTCTCGCCGGTGAGCCGCCGCCGGATGTCGTACTTCCAGTAAGCGGCGTGCACCACCAGTTCCCAGATGTTGTGCGCGGACCGGCCCTGCCCCGCCGTCTTGTCCGCCGCAGTCTTGGCGGAGGTGGAAGCATGGGCGAAGGCGGATCGCCAGGCGGCCTGCTCCCGCGTCACCCCGCGCAGCGATCCGCGCAGGTTGGTGCCGTGCCACGACCGCTTGTCGAAGGCCTCGTCGATCGACGCCAGCAGCAACCGCGTCGTCGTCATCTCAGTGCACCAGTTTGGATTCCCGCGGTCCGCCAATCACGCGCGTGATCATGTCGCTCAGCCGTGCCTCGGCGATCGCGAAGGGGCCGGCGCTGGCAGTGCCCAGCTGCATTTCGATATGGACCAGCACGCCGCCCGGGTCGGGGCTCACAATCCAGCTGAAGCCGCGCAGCGCGACAGCGGGAGGATCCCCCGCGGGGTCCCTCGCGCGATCGAGCGCCTTCAGCATCTGCTCGAGCAGCGTCTTGACGTCGGCGTCGGTCCAGTTGTCGGCGTCGGCCGGCACGCCCTTCATCTTATGGGTGACGGCGCCCGCACTCCCACGCACCCACACATCCACGTCAATCATCGCCACGGTTCCCTCACGAGTTCTTCCAGTTAGGCGCCCGCTTGTCAATCCAGGCCCGCACGCCCTCGGCGGCGTCATGCGTCTTGAGCAGGCCACCCAGGTAGTCGCGCTCCGCCGCGTCGAGCGCCGGCTCGGCCTGCGCGCGCAGGGTCAGCCGCGCCGCGCTCACCGCGTGCGCCAGCGCCACCGCCGAATGCGGTGACAGGTGCGTCTCGAACCACGCGCCGGCGGCGTCGAGCAGGCTCGAGGACGGCGCCACCATCGAGAGCAGGCCCGCATCATGCCAATACGCCGCCGCCTGCAGCTGGCCGGTCACGATGGCGCGGGTGGCGCGCGAGGCACCCACGCGCAGCGGCAACAGCGCCGCGGCCGCCGCCGGGAACGCGGCGAGCCGGATCTCCGGCAGACCGAACGTGGCCGCTTCGGTCGCGAGGATGTCGTCGCAGGCCAGCGCCAATTCGAAGCCGCCGCCCAGGCAGCGGCCATCCACCAGCGCGGCCGTCGGCGCCGGAAACGACAGCACCTGCTTGATCACGCGATTGGTTTCCGGCAACACCGTGGCCATCATGCCCGGCTCGTGTTCCTGAATCCTGGCGCCAAAGGAAAACTCGCCGGCGGCGCCTTCGATGGTGAGCCACTTGACGTCGCGCGTGGATTCCAGGCTGTGCAGCGCCTTGCCCAGCGCCCGCACCAGGTCCAGCGACAACAGGTTGCCCGGCGGCGCGTTCAACACGATGCGCTGCCATGCCCCCTCGCTGGACGACCGGATCTCGACGATGTCGCTCATGAGAACACGCTCGGATCGGTGGACGGCGCGTCGCAGGCAAACGCCCGGCACACGTAGGCGGTGGCCTTGTCGTCAATCATCTTCATCTCCGCGACCCACGGCATGTGGACCGCCAATGCGGCCTGCTCCGACGGGTCCGCTAGCACCACGACGGCGAAGGGCCGGAACTGCTTGTGCGCGGCCTTCCAGAGTGCCTTCGTGTCCGCCGCGTCCCGCCGGCCCACAATGACAATCTGATCGCCGCCGGCTTCGGTCGCCGACAGCACGGCCGCCATGAACGGTACCGCGCGGCCCTGGTCTTCGAGGCGTCCGCCAAACGACGCGATGGCCTCGGCGGCCCGCGCGCCGTAAACCGGTTCGCCGGTCAGGTGCGCCAGCGTCCACACGTTCAACGCTGACACCGCGGTCGGCGAAGGCTCAGCGCCATCGTAGTCCTCTTTCATCCGCAGCAGCACGGAGGGATCCGCGCCGGTGGTGCTGAACCAGCCGCCGCCTTCCGCATCCCAGAACAACTCGTCCTGCCGGGCCTGCAGTTCCCGGGCCCACGCGAGCCACTGTGCCCCGCCCGTCGCCTGGAACACCTCGAGCACGCCGAAGATGAGGAACGCAAAGTCTTCGGCGTAGCCCTCAATCGCGGCGTCCCCGGCACGGTAGCGGCGCAGCAACCGGCGCGTGGCCCCGTCCCACATGGTCTGCCTGATGAACGTCGCCGCGCGTACCGCACTCTCGAGATGAGGCGCGCCGGGGTCGCCGCCATCAACGCCCAGGGCTTCGCCCGCTGACAGCACCCGAGAGGCCCGCGCGAAGGCGCCGATCATGAGGCCGTTCCAGGCGGTCAGGACCTTGTCATCCAACTGCGGGCGCGGGCGGTCGTTCCGCACGTCGAACAGGATTGCCCTGGCGCGCAACAACGCCTCGGCGACCTCGACCGGCGTCTTGCCGCTGGCCCGCGAGAGGTCGGCAATCGACTGCGCCGTGTGCAGCAGGTTCTTGTTCACGAACTCCTGCTGCGGGTCGAACGGGGCGTTGCCGTTGGGCAGCACCCCGTACCGCCCCTCAAAGATCAGGCTGTCTTCCCCGAGCGCCGTCCGGATCTCGTCCCGGCCCCAGATGTAAAACGCGCCCTCCATCTTGTGTGCGTGCGGGTCGCTCTCGGAGCCAGGCGGCACGCTGTCGGCATCCTCCGCCGAGTAGAAGCCACCCGCGGCGTCGGTCATGTCGCGCTGGACGTACTGCAGCGTGTCTTCGGCGATCTGCGCAAAGAACGGATCGTCGCTCGCCTGCGCGGCCTCGAGATAGGCCAGCACGAGCTGGGCCTGGTCGTAGAGCATCTTCTCGAAGTGCGGCACGCGCCAGTTGCCGTCCACGGAATAGCGGTGAAAGCCGCCGCCGATGTGGTCGCGCATGCCGCCCAGCGCCATCGACCGCAGCGTCTGCACGACCATGGCGCGGGCGCCGTCGTTGCCGGTGCGCGCGTGCTCGCGCAGCAGGAACAGCAGCTCGCTCGGCCGCGGGAACTTGGGCGCGTCGCCGAAGCCGCCGCGGCGGGTATCGAACGTCTGCTCGAACTGCTTGAACGTCTTCGCCAGCGCGGCCACGCCGGGCGTCCGCCGATCGTTCTGCCCCAGCGCGAGTTGCGCCAGGCGCGCGACGATTTCCGCCGCCGACTTGAGGACGTTGGCGCGGTCGTCTCGCCAGGCCCGGTTGATCTCGGTCAACACGTCGACGAAGCCCGGGCGGCCCCACTGCGAGGTGGGCGGGAAATAGGTGCCGCCGAAAAACGGCTGCAAGCCGGGCGTCAACCAGACGCTCATCGGCCACCCGCCGGAGCCGGTCGTGGCCTGGACGAACGTCATGTAGACGCGATCGACATCGGGCCGCTCTTCGCGATCGACCTTGATCGAGATGAAGTGGTCGTTGAGCACCTTGGCGACGCCCGCGTGCTCGAACGACTCGCGCTCCATCACGTGGCACCAGTGGCAGGTGGCGTAGCCAATCGACAGGAAGATGGGCTTGCCGGCCGCGCGGGCCGCCTCGAACGCCGGCTCCCCCCACGGATACCAGTCAACGGGATTGTTCGCGTGCTGCAGCAGGTATGGGCTCTGCTCGCCCGCGAGACGATTTGGCATCATCCGATCATACCGTGGGCCGCAGGTGCACCGACGCGAGCCAAATGCAGCCGCAGATTAGACGCAGATTACACAGAGACGCGGGTTCGCTGGCTCCGGCCTTACGGCCGGAGCTTGCTCAGGTGATGAGACCGGGAGATGAGTCGGCAAACACGAGCCCTTCGACTCATCTCCCGGTCTCATCGCCTGAGCAGCGCCGCGAAGCGGCGCCAGCGAACCGAGCGGCGAGCAAGCGACGTGATCCCGAACAGTTGGCAGGGCCTCGAGCCCGGATACGCATTACAGCGGGACCAGCGACAACCCGCCGCGGTCGAGGATCGCGCCGTCCCTGGGCGTTGGGAAGGCAACCTCTTGGCCGGGCCGCGAATGATCGCTGGCTCCGGCCTTACGGCCGGAGCGACGGCGCACTTCGTGAAGCCGCATCGGCGCCCAATCTGCGTCTAATCTGCGGCTGTTGTCTAATCTGCGGCTGTTGTCTAATCCGTGGCGGTCGTCTAATCTGCGGCGGTCGTCGAATCTGCGGCTGCCTTCTGCGGCTCGACGGCTGCGGCCGCCAGCGCGGGGTGGCGCGCCGCGGCGTCCTGCAATCTCGCGTAGCTGGCGGTCATCTCGACGCCGTACAGCAGGATGACCACGCTCACGTAGATCCACAGCAGAAACACGACGACGGCGGCAATCGAGCCGTGAATCAGGTTCCAGGTGGCCAGGTCGCTGGCGTACCAGGCGAACAGCGAAAAGGCCCCGCGCCACAGGATGCCGACCATGATGGCGCCCGGCCACACGTCGCGGAAGCGCACCTTGGTGTTCGGAATGAAGTAGAACACGAGGGCGACGCAGAGGATCAGCAGGATGCTGGCGGCGTAGTGCGCGGTGATGCCGCTCGCCCACGTCAGCCACGGCGAGTTCGCGATGGCGGTCCCGAAGCGGCTGCTCTCGGCCAGCCTGACGAAGCTGGCCAGGATCAGGCCGAGGAGCAGCACCGCGCCCGCCGACACCAGCATCAGGAAGGCGACCAGCCGATGCTTCAGGAAGCTGCGGCGCTTCTCGACACCCCAAGAGTGATTGACGGCGGAGGTCAGCGCGTTGAAGACGCCCGTGGATGCCCAGACCAGGGTGAGGATGCCGCCGGCACCGAAGCTGACGGGCGCCGTTTGGAAGGCGTCGAGCTGGCCGGTGATGAAATCAAACTGCCGCGGGAAGTAGCGGAACACGAACCGGACGACCGCGTCGCGCTCCCCCGCGTCCGCGGTGACACCGCCCAGGATGGCCAGCGACAGCAGGAAGAACGGGAACAGCGAAATGAGGGCGTAGTAGGCGACCGCCGCGGCATGCGTGAGGCCGTCGCTGTTGTAGAGCTCGCCCACGCCCCGCCACGACGCGAGGCTAATCAGGCGAAAGTGCCCGGCCGCCTGCCGCTGGCCCTGCGCCACGCTACTTGGTCCGGCGCGGCCATGTCGCGGCGCCGGCGCCGCTCCCCTGCGCCACGGGCCGCCCGCTCTTCAAGTCGTCCACTGCCTGGGTCAGTTGCATGGCATCGCGGATCACGGTCTCGATCTCCGGCTGCAGTTCGGCGCGCAGCTGGCGCCCGCGCTTGGTGAACAACAGGAAGCCGACCCCCACGCCCACGGCCGCCCCAAGCACACCGCCGAGAATCATCAGGTTGCGCTCGCTCATCCGGTCTCCTCGACCACGCGCCCCGGAGTGCGCGGGTCCTTGATGTCGTGTTTCTTGATCTTGCTATACAACGTCGGCCGGTACAACCCCAGAATCTGGGCGGCCTCCTGCTTGTTCCAGTTGGTCCGCTGCAGCGTCTGCAGCACCGCCATGCGCTCGATCTCGGCCAGCGTGTGGTGCGGCGGCACCGTGAAGGCGTCGTCGGCCACCGCGTCGCCGCGAATCGGCTCGGGCAGGTCCGCGGGCTGCACCTCGCCCGACTTGGCCACCAGCACCGCCCGCTCAATCGCGTTCTCGAGCTCGCGCACGTTCCCGGGCCAGCGGAACCGGATCAACAGGCGGTAGGCGGCCGGAGAAATGCCCTTCACGTTCTTCTGGTAGCGCGTGTTGAACTTGTCGAGGAAGTGCGCGCACAGCAGCGGCACGTCTTCCGAGTGCTCGCGCAACGGCGGCACGCGCAGGGTGACGGTGTTGATGCGGAAGTACAGGTCTTCGCGAAGCCGGCCGGCCTTGAGCGCGGCCTCGGGCTCGATGTTGGTGGCGCAGATCAACCGGAAGTCCACCTTGACCAGGCGGTCGCTGCCAATCGGCCGGTACTCGCGCTCCTGCAGCACGCGCAGCAACTTGGTTTGCAGCAGCAGCGGCATCTCGCCGATCTCGTCGAGCATCAGCGAGCCGCCGGCGGCGAGTTCCAGCAGGCCCACCTTGTCGGCGGTCGCCCCGGTAAACGCGCCTTTCTTGTAGCCGAACAGCTCCGACTCGATCAGGTCCTTCGGCAACGCCGCGCAATTGATCTTGATGAAGGGGCCGTGCGATCGTCGGCTGCGCACGTGGATGGCGTTGGCGAACAGCTCCTTGCCGACGCCGTTCTCACCCTGGATCAGGATGTTGGCGTCGCTTTCCGCCACCGCCTCGATCAGCTCGAACAGGTCGCGCATGTTCGTGCTCTTGCCGATGATGTTGGAGAAAGCGTACTGCCCGCGCACCTGTTCCTTGAGGCGCTGGTGCTGGGCGCGCTCCACTTGCAGGTTCCCCGCCCGATCCAGGATCGACAGCAGGCCGGCCGGGTCGAAATTCGATTTTTCGAGGAAGTAGAACGCGCCGGCCTGTCCGGCTTCCAGCGCGCGGGTAATCGTGCCCACGCCGCTGATCACGATCATCTCCGGCGACGGGTCAATCGCCTTGAGCTGGCGCAGCAGCGCGATGCCGTCGATATCCGGCAGGACAATGTCGAGCAGGACCACGTCGGGACGCCACGATTTGAACAGCTCGATGGCCCGCGACCCGACCGCCGCGGCACGTACTTCGTAGCCGGGCGTGTGGTCGGCCTGCTCCACCACCATCTTGAGCCAGTCGATGACCATCGGCTCGTCATCAACGACGAGGACGCGGCGCCGGTTGGCCGGTTTGGCTGATGACATGGCTGGAGCGCAACTGCACACACTGTAGCGTATCGACACAGCCGTGGCGACCTGTCGCGGCACCACGACCGTGGCTTGGGAGACGGGATCAATCCGCCTCCCCGGCGGCCGCGCCTATACGGGTTTCCGGCCCTGGATGACCCGAATCAGCATCACGGCGATCGCCAACACCAGCAGGAGATGGATGAACCCGCCCAGCGTGTAGGAGCTCACCATGCCGAGCAGCCAGAGGATGACGAGCACGATGAGTATTGTGTTCAACATGGTCGGCCTCCGCTCTACGAGTGACGGGCGTTAGTGGGACCGCCGGCGCTGCCGTCGCGCATCGCCGCGACACGGGACTTCGCTTGCCCGATCTTGCTCGACGCCGCATCCAGCACCTCGCGCGCGGACGACTCGAGCTGGTCGGCGAGCTGGTCGGCCTTCTCTTCGATGTCCTCGAGCTGCACACCGGCCCGCTCCGCCATTTCGCGATAGCGACGCGCGGCGGCGTCGCGCAGCGAGGTGAAGCCGGCATTCAGGTCCTGCCGCATCTCGGTGCCGGCCTTCGGCGCCATCAGCAGGGCGACACCTGCACCGACCAGCGCGCCGGCGACGGCGCCCAGCAGGAAGATGCCGCTGCCGGAGGATTCGTTCTCGTTCATCATTCTCATGTCCCTATCTCCTTTGAATCTAAAACTCACGATTAAGATGTCTGGGTGCCGTGGCGGCCGCGGCGATGCGCTGCGACGCCCGCCGCTTGCGCCACATCGCCGCGCCACGCCACAACCCGATCGCCAGTGCCGCGCGCGGCGCGGTGACGACGGAGGCGACGGAACCCACCGAGTTGCGGACCGTGCCCATCACGTCGCGGACGTCCGACACCACGTCGCCAACGGCGGTGGTGCCCCGGCGCACGGAGCCGGCCACCTCATCCACGGTGCCGGCCATGTGATCGACATGCGCCTTGAGGTACTCGATTTGGCCGTTGAGGGAGTCCCTGGCCTCGTCAAACGCCTGATTCGCCTTGCGCCAGGCGAACAACGCGCCGATCGCCGCGGCGACGAACAACAACGTCTGCACCGTCAACGCGGCGGCCATGACCATCAACGCTCGTTCCACCACAGCAATATCTGTCGTCATTTACTCCACCAGTGGGTAACAACTTACCCATTGTTATGAGGCTGCTCCACAGCCGGACGGCTGGGCTGGAGCTGTTCACGACGAGCAGGCAGCAGGCGTTCGATCTCCTGCACCAGCATGTCGGGATCGCACGGCTTCACCACGACGGCGTCGAAGCCGCTCTGGCGCGCCAGGTCGAGCTGCCGCGCATGGGAGTACCCGGTGGCGGCAATCAGTGGAATTTCGCGAGTCGCGGGGTTTTCCCGTAGGCGCTTGGCGGCCTCGAAGCCAGAGAGACCTGGCAACTCGAGGTCCAGCACGACCAGGTCCGGCAGCAGCCGTTCTGCCTGGGCGACGGCGCTCAGGCCGTCGGCCGCGGTTGACACGCGATACCCCATCGTTTGCAGGTAGATCGCCCATATGTCGAGCGCGTCGGCGTAGTCGTCAACAACCAGAATGTGCTTGCCGCTCTGAGGGTTCGCCATGGTCGAAGAGGTCGACATCTGCGGCTTCCTACTTCAAGGGGCGTGCCAGACGGCTCGACTGGCCGCGTGCTAGATTGACTTGATGCAGCCGAACATGGCGCAAGTCTTGAATACACTGGCCCACGAGATACGCACGCCGCTCGCGGTCTCGCAGGGGTACTTGAAGCTCTATGCCGACGGCCGGCTCACCACGCCAGACGATCAACGCCGCGCGCTGCAACAATCGCGCGAGGCGCTCGGCGTGATCGCCACGCTGTGTGCGGAGATGGGCAAGGTCAGTGCCCTCTCCGAGGTGCCGGCGCCGACGCTGGCGGCCCGGATCGACGCCGCTGACCTCGTGCAGGAGTTGACCTCGGCGAGCGAACTCGCGGGCGCGACGTGGGCCGGTGACCGGCCGGCCGGGGCACAGATCGCGACCAACGCCCCGCGTGACCTGACACGAGCCATCACCGTGTGGGTCAAGGCGGCGTTCGACCAGGCGAAGGCCGCACCCCACGCCGTTGAGATTCACGCCAGCGAGGACGCGCTGATACTCCTGGCCGGCGCGGAAAGCACGGTCGGTGCGCTGCGGGCCGGACCGGGCGGCGACACCACCAGGGCGATTGACGTCGTGCACGGCGGCAAGGGGCTGTCACTGATCTGGGCGGCGTTCGTCCTGGACCAGCATCACGTCGAGGCATGGACCCTGCAGGATCACAAGGCGTCGATCGGGTTTCGGATTCCATTGGTAACAGTATGAGCAGCGCCACACTCGCGATCGTTGACGACGACAAACCCTTTACCGACTACCTGCAGACCCTCCTGCGGTCGCGGGGCTACAACACCTCGACGTTCGACAGCGGCGACGCCTTGCTGGCCGGGCTGCGCGAAGGGGCGCTGCCCGACGTCATCCTGCTCGACGTGCTGATGCCCGGGCTCGACGGCCTTGAAACCCTGCGCGCCATCCGCCTCGCGCATCCCGCCGCGCAAGTGGTGATGCTCTCCGGCGGCCAGACCCCGGCCACCATCGTCGAAGCGGTACGGCTCGGCGCGATCGACTACGTGGTCAAGCCCGGCGACCCCGACGGCGTCGGTGAAGTGGCCCTCGAAGCCGCCATCCGCAACGCGCTCGAACGGCTGTCGCTGACCAGCGAAGTGCAGCGCCTGCGCACGCAGGTCGGGCAGGACCCCGATGGCGCGCAGCCCTGCTGGAGTTCGGGCCGGGCCATGCAGCCGGTCATGACCATGGTCGATCGCGTCGCCGACAACGACGTCAGCGTGCTGCTGCGCGGTGAAAGCGGCGTCGGCAAGGAAGTGATCGCGCGCGAGATTCACCGCCGCTCGCCGCGCCGCAGCGCGCCGTTCGTCAAGGTCAACTGCGCGGCGCTGCCGGCCGAACTGCTGGAGAGCGAGCTGTTCGGGCACGAGCGCGGCGCCTTCACCGGGGCGGCGTCCACCCGCGTCGGCAAGTTCGAGTTCGCGCAGCACGGCACGATCATGCTGGACGAAATCGGCGAGATGCCGCCGGCCCTGCAGGCCAAGATTCTGCATGTGCTGCAGGACCGCCAGTTCACGAAGCTGGGCAGCAACCGCACCATCGAGGTGGACGTGCGGATCATTGCCGCGACCAACCGCGACCTCGAGGCGATGATGCGCGCCGGGACGTTCCGCGAAGACCTCTACTACCGCCTGCAGGTGATCGAAGTCCACATTCCGCCCCTGCGCGAACGGCGCGAGGAGATCCCGCAACTGCTGGAGTACTTCCTGTTGAAGTTCGCGGCGGTGTATCGCCGGCCGGCGGTGCGTCCGTCACTCGTGCTCCAGGACGCGTTGCTGTCGTACGAGTGGCCCGGCAACATTCGCGAGCTCGAGAACATGATGAAGCGGCTGGTGGTGCTGCAGGATGAAACCCTGATCCTCGCCGAACTCGGCCGGCTGCGGGCGTCGCGCGCGGCCGCCGAACACGAACACCCCGGCTCGGCGCCGGCCTATGCCGTCCCGGCCCCGCGCCAAGCGGCCGCGGCCCAGGCGTCCGCCGTCGCCGCACCGGTCGTGCTCGCCGCGGCCCCCGCCGCCTTCACCAACGGCGCCGAGGGAGTCAACCTGCAGGAACTGGCCCGGCACGCCGCCATGGGCGCCGAGAAAGAAGCGATTCAGCACGCGCTCGAGCGCTTCCGCTGGAACCGGCGCAAGACCGCCGAGTACCTGCAGGTGAGCTACAAGACCTTGCTGAACAAGATGAAGGAGTGCGGGATCAGCGAGGCGCCGGTGGCGTAGCGGCGACTCACCCGGCGGAGGCGCCGGGCGCGACTTTCACCGCTGACGCAATCTCGCGCAGCAGGCTTACCGGGTCCAACGGCTTCGACAAGTGCGCCACGAAGCCGGCGGCCAGCGCCCGCACGCGGTCTTCGGCGCGGGCGTATGCCGTCAACGCAATCGCCGGGATCTTCTCGCCGTCCGGCAGGTTCCGCAACCGCCGCAGCAACCCGTATCCGTCATCGTCCGGAAGGCCGATGTCGCAGACGAGCACATCGGTGTGCCACTCGCCCGTGATCCGCAGGCACTCCGACGCCGTCGCCGCGGTCCGCGTCTCGCAGCCATGCAGCCGCAGGATGGCCGTCACCGCCGCCGCGGAATCCGCGTCGTCTTCAGCCACCAGGACGTGCAGTTTCTGGAACAGCGGATCGGACGTGGCCTGACCGGCGAGGGCCGGCGCCGAGGCCGGCGCCAGCGGCAGCGAGATGGTGAACCGGGCACCCTTGCCGGGGCCCGCGCTTTCGGCGGTGATGCTGCCGCCGTGCAGGTCCACCAGGCGCCGCACAATCGCGAGCCCCAACCCCATGCCCGACCGCACGGCGGCTGACGCGCCCTGGCGGAACGGCTCGAACAGGTGCGGCAGGAACGCCGGGGCGATGCCTTCACCGGTGTCGGTTATCGAGATGATGACGCGCTCATCGGCCGGCTGGACCGCGACCGTGATTCGACCGCCGCGTGGCGTGTACTTGACGGCGTTGGCAAGGACGTTCGACACCACCTGCTGGAGCCGATGGTCGTCGCCGATGATCGGCACCGGCTGCGGCGGTATCTCCACGCTGAGGGCGATCTCCTTGGCGATGGCGACCGCCCGCGTGGTGTCAGCGGCCGCGGCCACCACCGCGCGCGCGTCGATCGGCGCCAGCGTCAGGTCGACACCTCCCTGGATCATCCGCGACACATCCAGCAGGTCTTCGATCAACCGGGTCTGGATCCTGGCGTTGCGGGCAATCGCCTCAAGCGCGTGCTGCCGCTGCGCCTCGTCGGTCGCCGCCCCTGACTGCAGCACGTGGGCCCATCCGACAATGGCATTGAGGGGCGTCCGCAGTTCGTGCGACGCCGTCGCCAGGAACTCGTCCTTGAGGTGGCTGGCGTCCTCGGCCACCCGGCGCGCCTCTTCAGCCGTGACCACCGCTGCCGCGCGCTCATCGATCGCCTTCTCGAGCTCGACCAGCGCGCGCGACAACGCGGCCGTGCGCTCGGCCACTTGATGCTCGACCGAGGCCAGCGCGTGCTGGAGCTCCAGTTCCACCTGCTGGCGATGCTTCCACTCCGAGCGCATTTGCAAACCCGCGAACAGCACCGAGAGCAGCGCAAAGGCGCTGCTCGCCACCACCACGGACTGCAGCGTGCCGACCGACAGCGTGGTGGCCGGGCGTGCCGCGTCTGCCGTCTCGGCCGCCTGGCGATTGAGCCGTTGGTAGGTAAACACTCCGATGATGAGTAGCGAGACGGCTGCAAGAACCAGCAAGTAGCTTACGATCCGGTGCTGCGAAAACATTCGTGGAACCCGCCCATCGACTCTCACTGCATAGACTGTTCCGTAACGAACCACCCGGCCCCTGCCGCAACTGACCCCTCCGCTGCCACTGTTGGGCAGGACCGTGGTGGTCACAGGGTTTCGGAAGGCCCAATAGGTGGAACACGGCTTGCTCTAGGGCGGGTAAGCCCTCGAATCGGGCTGACACTCACAAGGGAGGTTGGTTATGAGTTTGTTGATGCCGCTTGGAGCCGTGTTGGTCGCCGTGGGCCTCGCCGGCTCAGCGGCGGCATGCTATCAGAGCGGAAGCTTCTCGGAAGACGTGGCGACGGGCCATATGGATACCCGGTTGGCTGAAGCAGACGCCCCGCGTCCGAGCGTCGTGCTGGCGCCGCTGTCAGGGCTCTTCCTGGCCGCCGGCGTCGTCTTCCTGGGCATTGGCGCCGGGCACTGGAAGCGTCCGATTCCATCGGATGTCCGTCCGGCCAACCCGTGGAGCGACAAGCCGAGCGAGCACGGCGATCCCCCCAAGGGCCTGGTCTAGTCCTCTAGCGCCGGCTGATAGCCGACGACGGCTGCGCGTTCACGAGATGCAGCCGTCGATCGCGCCGATCGATCGTCCAGCCGGGCGTCTCGTAGCCGCACAGCAGGCACTCCTGATACAGCTTGGTGGCGGTCCGGGCACGGTAGAGCTCGTGGCCGCCATGGAGCATGCTGCACATACCGTGGCGGCACTTCTGGCGAAGCCGGCTCACGACCTGCTTGAACGTGGCGGCGACGTCCACATTTCCGGTAACCAACGTCATCGACCTCGCCCCAATGTGGTGATTGATAGCTCTCATCGCGACCTCCACCCCAGTCCATAGCAAGGTTGGTTCCGCTTTCGCTGGAACGCGAGTTGCAAAGGACGATCACAGATTCGGTAATGAGGAGGATTGGATGAAATACGGAGTTGCGTGGTTACTGGGAGTTCCGGTCTCGATCATTGCGCTTTGGTTCGTCGTGAACCAGATGGGTTGTGGGTTCTAACCATGAAAGCCATCGGCATCGTGCTCGTCGTACTCGGCATCATCGGCCTCGCCTACGGTGGCCTCTCCTGGACGCGCAAAGACACCATCGTCGACGCGGGACCGATCCAGATCACCACGAACAAGACCGAACGGTTGCCGCTGCCTCCCATAGCCGGAGGGCTGCTGCTGATCGCGGGCGTCGTCCTGATCATGAAGAAGTAAGGCGTACCGCCACCGGCCCGCGCGCCGCCGGAAAGCGCGCGGGGGCCGGTATAATGCCCGGGTGGACAAACCTCCGGTCAAGTTGGTTGTCACGCCAGTCGTGTCTGCCCTCCGCGCCATACCGCCCGCGTCGTCGGAAGACGCGATGAAGTGTGAACGGTGCGGGGCGGACATGTATCGCATGCACGCGGTCTGGCGCTGCCCCTCATGCCGCTTCAAGACCGACTGCTGCGGCTGGTAGTCACGCAGGCCTGATGGATCCCCTCACTTCACACATCGATCCGGCGTCTGCCGACTTCCGGGCCAACCGGGAGCGGATGCAGGCGCTCGTGCAGGAGCACCGCGATCGCCTGGCGCAGGCCAGGCTTGGCGGCGGCCCGAAGTACCTCGCCCGCCATCGCGAGCAGGGCAAGATGCCGGTCCGCGAGCGGATCGAGGCGCTGATCGATCCCGGCTCCGCCTTCCTCGAACTCTCCCCGCTCGCGGCATGGGGCATGTACGAGAACGAAGCGCCGGCCGCCGGCGTGGTCACCGGCATCGGCCGCGTGTCGGGGCGCGACGTGATGATCGTGGCCAACGACGCCACGGTGAAGGGCGGCACGTACTACCCGCTCACGGTCAAGAAGCACTTGCGCGCGCAGGAAGTCGCGCTGCAGAACCACTTGCCCTGCGTCTACCTGGTGGACTCGGGTGGCGCCTTCCTGCCCCTCCAGGCCGAGGTGTTTCCTGATCGGGATCACTTCGGCCGCATCTTCTTCAACCAGGCGCGCATGTCGGCGGAACGGATTCCGCAAATCGCGGTGGTCATGGGATCGTGCACCGCCGGCGGCGCCTATGTGCCGGCGATGTCGGACGAGACCATCATCGTCAAGAACACCGGCACCATCTTCCTGGGCGGCCCGCCGCTCGTGAAGGCGGCCACCGGCGAAGAGGTCACGGCCGAAGAGCTCGGCGGCGCCGACGTGCACACGCGGTTGTCGGGCGTGGCGGACTACCTGGCGGAGGATGACGCGCACGCCCTGCACCAGGCGCGCATCGTCCTGTCGACGCTGAACACACGAAAGACCCTGCCGGCCGACCTGGCCCGGCCCGAAGATCCGGCCTACGACCCGGCCGAGCTGTATGGCATCGTGAATCTCGACCTGCGGAAAGCGTACGACGTGCGCGAGGTAATCGCTCGCGTCGTCGACGGATCGCGATTCGACGAATTCAAGGAACGCTACGCCACCACCGTGGTGTGCGGCTTCGCCCGGCTGCACGGCTTCCTGGTTGGCATCATCGCCAACAACGGCGTCCTGTTTTCGGAGTCGGCGCTCAAGGTCACGCATTTCATCGAGATGTGCAACCTGCGCGGCGTGCCCCTGGTGTTCCTCCAGAACATCACCGGCTTCATGGTCGGCAAGCAGTACGAGCGCGGCGGCATTGCCAAGGACGGCGCCAAGATGGTGCACGCCGTCGCCAACTCGGTGGTGCCGAAATTCACGGTGATTGTCGGCGGCTCGTTCGGCGCCGGCAACTACGGCATGTGCGGCCGGGCCTACGAACCGCGACTGCTGTGGATGTGGCCGAATGCGCGCATCTCGGTGATGGGCGGCGAGCAGGCGGCGGGCGTGCTCACCACCGTGAAACGCGATCAGATCGCGCGCGAGGGCGGGGCCTTCTCCGCCGACGCCGAAGCCGCCATCCGCGAGCCCATCCTCCAGAAGTACGACACCGAGGGCTCGCCGTATTACTCGACGGCGCGGCTGTGGGACGACGGGATCCTGGATCCGGCGGAGACCCGATCGGCATTGGCCCTTGGCCTGTCGGCGGCCTACAACGCGCCCATCCCGCCGCCGAAGTTCGGCATCTTCAGGATGTAGCATCCGGCTTTAGCCGGATAATGTGACGCTGGCACCTATGACTTACCAATTCCTGTCGATCGAGCGCCGCGGCTCCGTCGAGTACGTCACGCTCAACCGTCCGGACGTCCGCAACGCCTTCAACGAGATCGTGATTGCCGAGCTCACCACGTGGGCCCGCGGCGCTCACGCCGATGCGACGCTGCGGGTCGTGGTGTTCAGCGGCGCCGGCAAGGTCTTCAGCGCCGGCGCGGACGCCGCGTGGATGGCCAAGATGGCCGGCTACTCACACCTGGACAACCTGCGTGATGCCACGGCGGGCGCCGAGATGTTCCTGGCCATCAACACGATCCCGGCCATCGTGATCGCCCGCATTCACGGCGCCGCGCTGGGCGGCGGCTCAGGACTGGCGGCGGTGTGCGACGTCGTGGTGACCGAGCACACGGCGGTGTTCGGATTCACCGAGACCAAGCTCGGCATCCTGCCGGCGATGATCTCGCCGTACGTGATCCAGAAGATCGGTGCGTCCGCGGCCCGCGAGCTGTTCCTCACCGGCATGCGCTTCGACGCCGCCCGCGCCAAGGACATCGGCCTCGTCCACGCCGTCGTCACGCCGGACCAGCTCGACGCGACGGTGCGGCAGTACGTGCGCGAGGCCCTCAGCGCGTCCCCCACCGCGGTGGCGCGCGCCAAGGCGTTGATCCCGCGCGTGCTCGGACAGCCACCGGCGGACGTGATGGGCATCACCGCCGAAGCCATTGCGGCCCAGCGCGTGTCACC
Organism: Vicinamibacterales bacterium; assembly: GCA_041659285.1. NCBI lineage: Bacteria > Pseudomonadati > Acidobacteriota > Vicinamibacteria > Vicinamibacterales > Vicinamibacterales bacterium. The sequence continues at coordinate 28,813 of JBAZYO010000006.1, forward strand.
GGAGGGCCAGGACGGCCTCAAGGCCTTTCTCGCGAAGGGTAAGCCCGGCTGGATCGAGGAGCCGCTGTGACCCGCGCCGGCGGCGGCATTCGCCGGCTCCTCATCGCCAACCGCGGTGAGATCGCCGTCCGCATCATTCGCGCCTGCCGCGAGCTCGGGATCGAGACCGTGGCGGTGTATTCGGACGCGGATGCAGAGGCCGTGCACGTGCGGGCGGCCGACCGGGCGGTGCGCCTGGGCCCGGCGCCGGCCCGTGACAGCTACCTCGACGCCACGAAGGTGATCGCGGCGGCCCTGGCTGCCGGCGCCGACGCCGTGCATCCCGGCTACGGCTTTCTCTCGGAGCGCGCGCACTTCGCGCGGGCGTGCGAAGAGGCCGGCCTCATCTTCGTGGGTCCGCCCGCTGTCGCGATCGAGCGCATGGGCTCCAAGGTCGGCGCCCGACGCCTGATGGTCGAAGCGGGCGTGCCGGTCGTTCCCGGCGAGGCGCCCGCGGACCAGTCCGACGCGTCGCTCGTGGCCGCCATCGCGCGGGTCGGCTTCCCGGCATTGATCAAGCCGTCGGCGGGTGGCGGCGGCATCGGCATGAAGGTCGTGCGAGCGGCCGCGGCGGCGCCCGACGCCCTCGCCGCGGCCAGGCGCGAGGCCACGGCGTCGTTCGGCGACGGCACGTTGTACGTGGAGCGGCTGATCGAACGCCCGCGCCACGTCGAGATCCAGGTCTTCGCCGACGCGCACGGCCACGTCGTGCACCTGTTCGAGCGGGAGTGTTCCGCCCAACGCCGCCACCAGAAGATGGTTGAAGAGAGCACCTGCCCCGCCCTCGGGCCGTCGGTTCGCGAGGCGATGGGCCAGGCGGCGGTGGCCGCCGCGCGGGCCGCCGGCTACCGCAATGCCGGCACCTGCGAGTTCCTGCTCGAGGGCGATGGCGACACGGCGCGGTTCTATTTTCTTGAGATGAACACGCGGCTGCAGGTCGAGCATCCGGTCACCGAGTGCGTGGTGGGCGTGGACCTGGTTCGCGCGCAACTGCTGGTCGCGGCGGGCGAGCCGCTCCCGTTCACGCAGGCCTCGCTATCGCAGCGCGGGCACGCCATCGAATGCCGCATCTACGCCGAAGACCCGGCGCAAGGCTTCATCCCGCAGGCCGGACCGATCCTGCTGTACCGGGAACCGCAGGGCCCCGGCATCCGCGTGGATAGCGGCGTGACCCGCGGCTCGACGGTATCGGTGCACTACGATCCGATGCTGGCCAAGCTGATCGTGTGGGGCGAGACGCGCGAGTCGGCCCGCCGCCGGGCGATCGGCGCGCTGAAGGACTTCGCCGTGCTCGGCGTCCGCACGAACATCCCGTTCATGCTGCAACTGCTCGAGCACCCGCAGTTCATCGCCGCGGCAATCGACACGGGCTTTCTGGATCGGGAAGGGGCAGCGTTGGCTGCCGCTTCGGCCTCAGAACTCCCCCCAGCGGCGTTGGCCGCATTGGCCGAGCACCTCCGCATCCCGCCGAAGCGGCCTTCGGCCGCGAAGGCGGACACCGACCCCTTTGTGTCCCTGAAAGATTGGCGTGGATAACTTCACGATCACTCCCCTCGGCGACAGCTGGTACCTGGTCGATGACGGCACTGAGCGATGGCGGGTGGCCGTGGCCGTCAATCGCGACGCCCAGTGGGTGTTCGTCAACGGCCAGGTGGCCATCGTTGACACCCCAAAGCCGGGACGCAGGCGCGCCGCCAGTCGTGATGCCGGAGTGATGTCGCCCATGCCGGCCACCGTGGTGGCGGTGCACGCCACACCGGGCCAGCAGGTGTCGGAGGGCGACACGCTGCTCGTGCTCGAAGCCATGAAGATGGAGATGCCCATTCGCGCGCCGCGCGGTGGCGTCATCAAGACCGTGTCGTGCGCCAAGGGGGACCTGGTGCAGCCGGGCGTCAACCTGCTGGAGTTCGAATAGGTGCGCACGCCCGGCCGCGTCTCCATCGTCGAGGTCGGTCCGCGCGACGGGCTGCAGAATGAGAAGGCGGTGATCACGACCGCCGACAAAATCGCGTTTGTTGATCAACTGACCGCGGCCGGCCACCGCACCATCGAGGTGTCGGCGTTCGTATCGCCGAAGTGGGTGCCGCAGATGGCTGACGCCGCCGAGGTCTTTGCCGGCATCACCAGGAGGCCAGGTGTGCGCTACACCGCCCTGGTCCCCAACAGCGCCGGGCTCGCACGCGCCCTGGCGGCCGGCGTCACCGAGATTGCGATCTTCGCCGCGGCTTCCGAGACCTTCTCCCAGCGCAACATCAACCAGTCCATCGACGCGTCGCTGGCCGCCTACACGGCCGTGTGCCGGGACGCCCTGGCCGCCGGCGTCGAAGTGCGCGGCTACCTGTCCACCTGCTTCGGCTGCCCGTACGAAGGCGCCGTGCCTCCTGCCCGGGTTACGCACGTCGCCGAGCGCCTGCTGGAGATGGGGGTGTTCGAAGTGGCGATCAGCGACACCATCGGCGTGGCGCACCCGGGGCAGGTTCGCGTGGTGCTCGACGCGGTGACGGCCAAACTCCCCATCACGCAGGTCGCGCTCCACTTCCACGACACGCGCGGCACGGCGCTCGCGAACGTCCTCGCCGGACTCGACTACGGCGTCACCACGTTCGACAGCTCGGCCGGCGGCCTCGGCGGCTGCCCGTTCGCGCCGGGAGCGGCCGGCAACCTCGCCACCGAAGACCTCCTCTATATGCTGGATGGCCTGGGCGTCGAGACCGGTGTGGCGATCGACGAGGTCGCCACCGCGTCGCGGGCCATCGAGGCCAGGCTCGACCACCGCTTGCCGTCACGCTACCTGCAATCTGTCCGGTGAATCCCGGCACCCCGTTTGCGTACACCACGCAGACAGGCTCTTGACTGTATTTGGCTACCCATCTTGGGTAACGATCTGGTCTCTTTAGGACGAATCAGATGCGGCATCAGGCTGCGGTAGCAGCGAAGCGCTCCACGATCTGGGAAGACATCGGCATTGGCGTCGCGGCCTTCGGGCTGTGCCTGGCGATCGTTGTGGGTCTGGGGATGTGGACCCATTACGTCGCGGGGTCCGTCTTCATCCTGGGCGTTGCCATCCTGGCCTGGCACAACGGGTTTGGGCCGGCCCTGGTCGCGTCGATCCTGAGCGGCGCGGTCACGGGTCCGCTCGTCGTGGCTCTCGACGCCCGGGCCGACACCATCAACCTGCCCGTCCGCGTCCTCACCATCACCGTCGTGTCGCTCGTGGTGGCCTGGCTGTGCGGCAACCTCTATCGATCGCGCGAGCGGCTCATGGTCGAGCAGTTGCGCCTGCGTGAAAGTGAGGGATTCCACCGCCTGATCGGCGAGCTGGCGTCGGACTTCGCCTTCCACGCCCGCATCGACCACGGCGGGCACATCGTCATCGATTCGGCGACCAGTGGCCTGACGGTGTTGCTCGGTTACACCCTCGACGAACTGCAACTGCGTCCGGGACTGGCGCTGATTCATCCTGAGGACCGTGGCGCCCTCCAGGCCGCGCTCAGCCGCGCCGGCGCCGGTGAGGATGTGCACGGCGAGTCACGGGTGATTGCCAAGGATGGCCACCTGGTGCACGTCGAGTACAGCGCCCACCCGGAACGAGCTGAGGACGGCACCTTGACCGGCGTGCTGGGCGCCTTCCGCGACGTGTCCGTCCAGCGCGCGCAACAGGTCACCCTGACCGAGGAGCGGCAGCGGTTGCTCGTCGACATCGCCAAACGGCGCGAGGTGGAAGGCCAGTTGCGCCAGGCCAAAGACGAGGCCGAGCACCGCGCCAACGAGGCGGAAGAAGCGCGAGCGGCCCTGAAGGATCGCGAGCACCGTCTGCAATACGAGGCACAGTTGAAGGACGAGTTCCTCGCCACGCTGGCCCACGAGCTCCGCAATCCTCTTGCGCCCCTCCGCAACGTCGTCGAAATCCTGCGACTTGAAACGCTGCCCGAAACGGCGCGACAGGCCACCGGCATCATGGAACGGCAGATCACGCAGCTCGTGCGCCTGATCGACGACCTGATGGACGTCAGCCGCATCACGCGCGGGCACCTCACGCTACGGCGCGAGCCCGTTGACCTGCGCGCGATCATCGAGAGCGCGGTTGAAACCGCGCAGCCGCAGCTCACGGCCGCCGGCGTCAGCCTGACCACCGAGATTCCCCCGCAACCGTGCATCCTCGACGCCGACGCCACGCGCATCTCCCAGATTTTCCTGAACCTGTTGACCAACGCGGCCAAGTTCACGCCGGCCGGCGGCCGCATCTGGCTGACGGTGCAGCCGCACGCCGACCGGGTCGTGGTGGTTGTGCGCGACAGCGGCATTGGCATTCCGCTCGAGGATCAGGATCGCGTGTTCGGCATGTTTGTCCAGCTCAACCGCGACATGCGCCGGTCGCAGACGGGCCTCGGCATCGGCTTGACGCTCGTCAAGCAGATGGCCGAAATGCACGGCGGCAGCGTGTCAATGTGGAGCGAGGGCGTCGGGCATGGCTGCGAGTTCACCGTGACCTTGCCGCTCGCGCCGGTGGACACCGACGCCAATGCCGTGGCGACCGCGCCGCCCGCGAAGCGCCCGTCGTGGCGGATCCTGCTCGCCGACGACAGTCAGGACGGCGCCGACAGCCTCGCCTTCCTCCTGCGCGCGGCCGGGCACGAGGTGCACACGGTCTACGACGGCCGCACGGCGATTCGCCTGGCCGAAGAGCTCCGGCCCGACGTCTTGCTGCTCGACATTGGCATGCCGGAGGTGTCGGGATACGACGTGGCCCGGGCGGTCCGCCGCGAGCACTGGGGACGCGGCATACGCCTGATCGCGCTCACTGGATGGGGTCAGGCCGAGCATCGGCGCCGATCGCTCGAGGTCGGTTTCGACGATCACCTCGTGAAGCCGGTTGAGCTGGACGTGCTCGAGGATGTGCTGCAGATGGGCACGCCGGCACCCAATCCCGGCAACAGCCAGCCCATCGGCTGAGTCCTCCCCACCGCTACGGTGGCACGCCATTTGTAACAGTCTTGGTTGATGCGCGTTACCGCGCACAGGAGGACAGAACACCGATGAGTGCCAAACCTTGGTTGATCGCGGGCCTGCTCGTGATCGCCGTGCCCGCGGCAGCCCAACAGCCGGCCGCGAGCACGAGCCAGCAACCTGCCGATTCGCCGGCCGCTGATGAGCGCGGCCGCGTTGCGGTTTCAACCGACGGCGACGCCGGCCTCTGGTGGGTTCCGATCGCGGACACCAACGGCAAGGGCAAATGGCGGGGTTCCGCCCAGCGCAACTCGCGCAACACGCCGCAGGGCCTGATGAACATCGCCAATTTCAGCGCCAATGTCTCGTACGGCTTCAGCGACCGGTTCGACGTCTACACGACGTGGAACTTCATTGAACGGGTCGACCGCGACCTGGCCACGCTGTTCGTTCCCACGGATCCGGACCAGGGCGGTCTCGATACGAGGGCCCCGTACGCGCGCCAACGCTGGACCGGCAACAAGCTCGGCGACCTGCGGGTCGGCGCGAAGTTCGCGTTCGCGAGTGAAGGCGCCGGCGCCCCCGTCAGCGCGGCCGCACGCGTGACCCTGAACCTCCCGACCGGCGATTCGGATAACGGCGCCGGCCAGGGATCAGTGGGCGCCGACTTCTCTGGTGTCTTGAGCCGCTGGATCTCCAACAAGGTCGTGGTCTCCGGCACCGCCGGCTACTACCTCCGCAAGAACCCGTCGGACCCGGTCGTCATCCACGTGCCGAACAGCTTCCATTGGGGCGCGGGTATCGGCATCACGCCGACGCCTTCGTGGCTGATCCATGGCGAGATCCTCGGCGACCACCCGGTCCGCGACAACGCCACCCTGGAGACACGGCTGGTGGCGGAAGACGGCAGCTTGAGCACGGACGTCGGCTTCGTCGATCGTCAAACCTCGTTCACCACCGGCCTGACGTGGTTTGCCGACAACGGTTTCTTCATCGGCGGTGAAGTTCGCATCGATACGCCGATGCCTGACCGGATTGCGGCCTCACAAGACTCGCGCGCCGACTATGTCGACTACCACGTGCGCGTCGGCTGGAGCCCGCGCCGCACGCCGCCGCCCGCGCCGATCGTGACGCCTCCCCCGCCTCCCCCGCCTCCCCCGCCGGCGAACCGCCCGCCGACGGTCAAGGCGAACTGTGACCCGTGCACGGTGGAAGTGGGCACGCGCTCGCAGTTGTCCGCGGACGCGAACGACCCAGACGGTGATCCTCTGACCTACGCGTGGACCGCCCCCGCCGGCACCGTGGAGCAGCCCACCATCGTCAAGCCCATGTGGCTCGCGCCCATGGTGGTCGGGCCGGTGCCCGTCACCGTGACCGTAAACGACGGCAGGGGTGGCACGGCCTCCGACACGGTCACCATCCAGGTGATCCGCAAGGAACAGAAGGTCTACACGTTCGAAGACGTCCACTTCGACTTCGACCGTTACACGTTGCGCGCCGAGGCCGTGCGCGTGCTCGAATCGGCGCTGGCCGCGATGAAGGAGAACCCTTCGCTGCGGCTCACCGTTGAAGGGCACACCTGCAGCATCGGCACCGCCGAGTACAACATGGCCCTGGGCGAACGCCGCTCGAGCGCCGTGCGCGATTACCTGACGACCAACGGCATCGCGGCCAGCCGCCTGACGTCGGTGAGCTTCGGCGAAGAACGGCCGAAGCACGACAACTCACGTGAAGAGACGCGGCGCCTCAACCGGCGAGCCGCCCTCGTCGTGCGGCTCGACGCGGCGCCGCAATAGCGGCGCCGCCCGCCGGCGCCGATTCATAACCGCCACCGGGCGTGGTTCCCGTCGTTCATAATTCAGGGACCACGCCCGGCATTTCGTCCGGGCGCGAGGGCTGGGCCGCCTGGTGGCGCCCCGCTCCATTGACCAGGAGTCTCCAGCCATGCGCCGGCGCATGAAAGTTGTCGCGGCGATCCTCTCGGCCGCCCTTGTCGTGGCGGCGGTCATCCTCCTGGTCACGCTTCGACAGCTCGAACCGCGGCTTCACGCGTGGGTGACCTCGTCGCTCAGCCAGTCGCTGGAAAGCGAGATCACACTCGGAGATGTCCAGGTCAACTGGTTCCCGCTGCGCCTGACGGCGCACGACCTCACCGTGCGGCATCACGGCCGGACGGACATTCCGCCATTGCTGGTGGTGTCGTCCTTCACCGCCGACCTCGAGCTGGCGCGCCTGTGGTCTTCAACCATCAGCAACGTCCGGGTGGACGGCATGGAGATCCACATCCCTCCCAAGGACGACGACACCGGCAAACGGCCCATTCCGCGCCCGAAGCGCGGCAGCGACGACGGCGGCGGCTCCGGCCTCCACGTGCGACACTTGACCGCCACCAACACCCGTCTGGCCGTGGTGCCGCGAGACAGACGCAAGAACGCCAGGATCTGGGACATCTTCAAGCTCGAGTTGGACGATCTCGGCTCCGGCACGCCCTCGCCGTTTCGCGCCGCCCTGACCAACCCGATTCCTTACGGCCAAATCGCGGCCAGTGGCACTTTCGGGCCGTGGAATTCCAGTGCGCCAGGCGGCAGCCCGCTCGATGGGGAGTACACCTTCGCCGCGGACCTGGGCACCATCAAAGGCATGCACGGCCGGCTGGACGCGACCGGCACCATGAGCGGCGTCCTCGAGCAGATCGCGACCCGGGGCGAAACCCGCACGCCGGATTTCAAGGTCACGACGCTGGACGGCGACACCCTCCCGCTCAACACGACCTACGAGGCTCTTGTTGACGGAACGAAGGGCGACGTCGAGCTCACGCGCGTGAACGTGATGTTGGGTAGTTCGCCCCTGCAAGCAAGTGGTGTGGTCAGCGGCACGCACGGGCTCAAAGGCAAGCGCGTAACGCTGAACATCACGAGCTCCTCGGTCAACCTCGCGGAACTCCTCCACCTTGTCAGCAAGCACGAGCCGCCGATGGCTCGCGGCAACGTCACGATTGATGCCGCGTTCGATTTGCCCCAGGGTGACGCGGACGTTCTCGACCGACTCGTGCTCGAAGGGTCGTTCCGGGCCGATCGGCTCCGGTTTGCTGACGACGGCGTCCAGGAGAAGCTCGATACGCTGAGCCGGCGCGGCCAAGGGCGGCCCAATGACGGCTCGATCGACAACGTGGCCTCCAAGGTCGCCAGCAAGTTCGACCTCAAGAACGGCGTGTTACGGTACCGGAACCTCACCTTCAACATCGAGGGCGCGACGGTGAAGCTCGACGGCACTCACGGGCTGACATCCAAGGCATTGGCGCTGAAGGGCGAAGTCCTGCTGCAGTCATCCGCGTCGAACACGCTGACCGGGTTCAAGCGATGGCTGGTCAAGCCTTTCGACGCGCTGCTCCGGAATCACGGCGCCGGCACGCGACTGGTCATCCGGGTCGAGGGCACGCAGGACCAGCCGAAGGTGGCCCTGGAAATCGGCAAGACGTTGCGCGGGCAGTGACGGCCGCCGCCCGCGCTGCCTCAGGCGCTACCGCCGATTCAGGCTCGCCACGACGATGAACTCGCCGGCATTGTCGGAGCGTTCATCGTCGTTGACCGCCAGATACAGGAGGCCGCTGTCGGGCATCGGCACGCTGGCCTGATCCCCGATGCCGAAGGCCGCGCCATTGGTGCCAATGCGGCCGATCAAGGCGCCGGCATTGACGGTGGGCAACGGCGACCCGGGCGCCATGCGCGGGGTCCCGGTCACGCGCGCGCGATCGCTGCCGTTGTCGGACAGTTGCACCTCGCCGCTCGCCTCGAAGAACACCGTGTCGCCCCTGCGCACGGCGAGGCCGGTCGCGACCCAACCCGACCTGGCCGGTACCCTGACACCGCCCGCGGGCACCGCCGCCGGTGTCACGTCGGTCTGCCGCACTGCCGCCTCGAACGGATACGAACCCATGTAAATGCGCGAGACCTGGTCGGGCGAGTAGTTGCGTTCCTCGCCGGCGGAGGTGCGGAAGATGTAGACGCGCGGACCTTCGTCACCCGAGCCCTCGCCACCGCGAATCTGCACGAGCTGCCCCTTGACGCTCGAGCCATTGGTCAACAGCAACAGGTGCTCGGCATTACGAGCTTCACGCACTTCGGTGTCGGGCAGGCCCGACGCGCCACCCTTGCGGTCGATCAGGGCCACGCTCTGGATCGGAATGCGCCGTTGATCGGCAAGCGACACGCGAAGGAAGAGGGTGCCCTTCCCCAACGCCTCGATCCGGCCTTCAACCTTGCTGCCGTCCCGCAACTGCACGGTGGCACGGTCCTGCGGTTCCTGCGCCGCCACGGCCGACACACCGATTGCGCACGCGACGACTGTCATCCGGAAAGTATTGAGATTCATTGATCAACTCCACAGTTTAACAAGCAAGGTGGCCGCCAATCGGGACGGCCTCGGAGAAAACACGTGCAACTCACTATTGGCACACCGTTGGATAGATTATGAATCCGCAGGGACACCCCTGACGCGCACCAATTAAGGAATCGGAAAGCGGCGCCGCTTTCTTCACCCGCGCCGTGGCACCGGACATGCACATAATTGCGGGCGGAGCTCGACCCGTCGATGAACACCACTCACACTGCACATAATCTCACCGACCTCGCCACGCGCGCCCGCGCGGAGTTCCGAGAAATGCCGGGGATGTGCCTCACCACCGCCCAGGCTGCACGCCTGTGGCAGCTCAGCCCCGATCAGGCTGAAGCCCTGCTTCGCGAACTTGTCCAGGCTGGTTTTCTCGTTCGCCGAGACGGCCATCACTATCGTCTGCCCTCGTCGGTTTAAGACGCTCCGCATTCCATGCCAGCGCCGTTCGGCGGTATCGTAGATATCGCCGATGTCGCTTGATCAGGTTCCACGCCCGGTGCGGGGCAAGCCCCGGGCGAACGAGTTCGTCTTCGCCCGCCTTCGCTACGATTCAGGGGACTGGGACTACAACCCGAAGGTGGCGGCCAACATCCTCAACTCGGTGGTCGAATACACCAACATCCCGGTCTACCCCGAGGAAGTGGTCATCACCGCGGATTCCGATGAGTTGTTGTCGTTTCCGTTCCTCTTCATGACCGGCCACAGGCTGGTGCGATTCAGCGAGGCCGAACGCGGCCGGCTGAAGACGTTCGTCGAGCGCGGCGGGCTCCTGTTCTCTGACGACTGCAACCACGACGTCGCCGGCCTGTATGCCACGTCGTTCGAGCAGGAGATGCACCGCGCTTTCCCCACCCTTCGAACTCTCGAGAAGCTCCCCCGCTCCCACCAGCTGTACCGTGCCTTCTTCCAGTTCCCGGAGGGCCCGCCGCAAACCGCCCACGAGTTGAACGGCTGGGGCGACGACCTCGTGCACGACTACCTGCGCGGCATCGAACACAGCGGCCGGCTCGGCGTGCTCTATTCCAACAAGGACTACGGCTGCGAGTGGGACTACGACTGGCGGAACAAGCGCTTCCAGCGCGACGACAACACGCGCTTCGGCGTCAACGTGGTCGTCTATGCGATGGGTGCCTAGGCGCCTGCCGCCCACGCCCAAACAGGGCCCTCGACCTCCGAGTGGCAGCGCGACACCAGGGTTTGCGCCCCGGGCTTCCACTAATTGCCGGGAATGACCGGTCTTCCACCCCAAATGGCTGGCACCGAACTTGATATGTCAGCCCGTGTCGGGCACCCGAGCCCGTAGGAGGACCGATGAGTCTGAAGAACGGATATCTCGCGATCGCACTGATGAGCGGCCTCTCGCTGGCGGCGTGCTCCAATACGGCGGCCGGCGTCGAGAAGGACGCCGAGCGCAATGCCGACAAGGCTGCCACCGCCGCCGCTGAGGCCAAGGCTGACGTCAAGGAAGCAACCCGTGACGCCACCGCCGTGGCCAAGGAAGCCGTCGCCAACGCGGGTGGCGCCATCGCCGCCGTCGTCGAAACCATCGACGTCAAGTCGGCCCTGATGGCCGACCGCACTGTGGATGCCAGCCACATCAACGTGGACACGGTCCACGAAACCAAGACCGTGGTGCTCAAGGGGTCGGTAAAGACCGCGGCCCAGCGCGGCGAAGCGGCCCGCATTGCCGCCGCCGAAGCGCCGGGCTACCGCATCGACAACCAGCTGACGGTGGTCGCGAACCCTTGACCGCTGAATGTAGCGTCCGGCTTTAGCCGGACCACGAAGGAGACCCGATGAACGAAGACATCCTGCAGGGAAAGTGGACCCAGCTCAAAGGCAAGGCCAAGGAGCAGTGGGGCAAGCTGACTGACGACGACATCGAGAAGTTGGATGGGAAGAAGGACCAGCTCATCGGCCGCATCCAGGAACGCTACGGTATGGCCCGTGACCAGGCCGAACGCGACGTCAACGCCTGGCTGAAGGACACGGCCGGCAACTACTAGTCCGGTAACGCCGGACTCGACATCTCCTCCGGGGTAGGACCGATGGAGTCGTGCATCGCACGCGACTCCTTCGGTCCTTTTTTCGTGACGGTCCGGCCAAGGCCGGACGCTGCATCATGAGAACGCGGCGCCGACCATGATGCGGCGGATCCGGACCCACGGCGAGCCGTGCGACGGATGGTTGATCTGCACCGGCTGCCCCTTGGCGTCTCCGGTCGTGCCGAACATCTCCCACGACTCCTTGCCAGAGGTCGCATCCAGGTTCTGCCAGAAGTCGGTGGTGATGGCGTTGTAGGTGACGTCGCTCAGCATGCGCGTCTTCTTGCCGTTCTTCACTTCCCAGAACGCGTCGCCGCCGAACTGGCCGTTGAAGCGCTGCTGGTCGATCGAGTAGCTGCCACGGCCGTCGATCAGGATGCCGTCCCTGGTGTCGGCGATGATCTCTTCCGGCGTCGGCGAGCCCGGCGGGCCCGGCTCGACGTGCACGTTCGGCATGCGCAGGAACGGGTAGTTGCGCCACGAGGTCGCGAAGGTGCAGCCCTTCGACGCGGTCTGGCCGATGTAGTGCGCCGTCTCGCGGTTGGTCTGCAGGTCCACCAGCCGGCCCTCGCGGATGATCGGCCACCGTTGCGACTTCACGCCGTCATCGTCGTAGCCCACCGTGCACATGCCGCCTTCCAGCGTGCGATCGCAGGTGACGTTGAACAGCTTCGAACCCATCATCAGCTTGCCGACGTCCGAGGTCTTGACGAAGCTGGTGCCGGCGTAATTTGCCTCGTAGCCGACCACGCGATCGAGCTCGGTCGGGTGCGCGACGATTTCGTGGATGGTGAGCATGGCGTGCGCGGGCGTCATGATCAGGTCCTTGAGGCCGACGCCGGCGGGAGGCGCCGTGCAGTGCTCCACCGCCTCGTTGGCGATGCGCTCCACGTTCTCCAGCATCTTGGCGTTCAGCACCACTTCGTAGCCGGCCGACTTTGGCGCCACCGAGAAGGTGCGCGACTTGGCCTTGCCGTTTTTGAGCGCGGTCACCGTGAACCCGGGCGACGTGCGCCAGATTTCCTGCTCGAGGTAGGAGCCCTCCGAGGTGGCGAGGTACTTCCACTCGTAGTCGAACGCCATGTTCGACTGCACGCGGATCACGCCCGGCACCTTGAGGGCCGCCTCGTTAATCTTCATCAGGAACGCGATCTTGTCGTCGAGCGAGACGTCTTCCGGCTTCTGCTGGACCGGCACCGACCAGTAGTCCTGGTAGGCCTCGACCGGCGCCAGCTTCACTTCGAAGCGCTTGCTGACCGCGCTCGCCTTGGCCACTTCAGTGGCTTGGGCCGTGATCTTCTTGATGTCGCCTTCGGTGACGAACGGGCTGCTGGCAAAGCCCCACACGCCGCTGTGAATCACGCGGACGCCGAACCCGGCGCTGGTCTCCATGCCGCCGGCGCCGAAGCCGAACGAGTCGGTGACGATGCGGTCGCGGACGGCCACGCTGTCGTTGACGTTTCGGGTGAAGCGAATGTCGGCATAGGTGCAGCCGAGGCGCCTGGCCTCCGACAGGGCGAGGTCCGAGAGTCCCTTGAAGCGCGACTCCATGACGCGCGCCTTCGGCGACTGAGCGATCAGGTCGCCGACCAGGTCGCTGGCGTAGAGGGCGACGCCGGTGGCGCCGAGGGTCTTGACGAATTCTCTTCGCAGCATCGTTTGTCTCCGGCGCCCCATTAAGGGGCGCCCTACCCGTCTAGACCGCTGGGGAAATGGACGTCATGGTGAAATCTTCGAGCTTCATGGCCGGCACCAGCGCCGTGCCCGGGTTGTCGTAGGCCTCGCCGGTGTGCATCGGCACCTGCGGGCCGAGCGCCGAGATGTTGTTGAAGCTCACCGCCGGCGATTCGTTCCAGCGGAAGTTCTGCACCGGCCCGACGATCTCGCCGTTCTCGATCAGGAACAGGCCATCGCGGGTCATGCCCGTGTTCAGCAGCGTCATCTGATCGACCGGCCGGATGTACCAGAAGAACGAGACCAGCAGCCCGCGCTTGGTGCTCTTGATCATCTCTTCGACGCTGGTCGTGCCGCCCTCCATCACCAGGCTCATGTTGGGCGTGGTGCCGGTCGGGTCCTTCTTCTGCCGGTTGGCCCAGAAGCGGTCGTAGAACAGGTTCTTGACGACGCCCTTCTCCACCCAGGTAATGCTCCTGGCGGCGAGGCCGTCCTGGCCAATCGGCGACTGGCGCAGAATCGGGTTGCCAATCTCGCTGCGCAGCGTGAAGTTGTCGCCAAACACCTTCTCGCCCAGGCGGGTCTCGCCGCGCTGCTTGCCGCTCATGAAGCTGCGGCCTTCTTCGGCGTTGCGGGCATTGAGCGAGTTGGTCATCAGCGACAGGTAGCGCGCCGCCGGACGCGGTTCGAGGATCACGGTGTAGTTGCCGGGCTCAATCGCCCGCGGCTTGCGCGACTTGATGGCCTTGTCGGCCGCCACGTTGGTGAGCATCTCGGCGTCGATGTTCTTGATGTCTTTCACGCCGGTCGTGCCCGCCCAGCCCGAGCCGGTCTGGTCCGGCGTGCGGCAGGTCAGGATGAAGCTGGCGTCGGCGTAGTGGAAGTAGGTAAACAGGCCCTCGGAATTGGCGCTGCCGTCCACCCAGTCGAACTTGGGAATGTAGCCGGCGCCGAGCACGCCCTTCTTCTCGCAGATGTCGGTGCTGGCCTTCACCATCCGGGCGCGTTCGGCGGGGCCGAAATTGACCGCCGACGGCAGGGCGGCGTCGAACTCCAGGTAAGTCTGGGGCGGCTTCACCAGCGGCATCAGCTCAGGGTTGTCGGGCTTGCGCCGCGCCAGCGCCTGCACGGCATCAATGGTGCGCTTGAGCGAGTCATCATCGAACTGGTGCGTGGTCGCGCTCGCCGCCTTCTGCCCATACCGGACCGTAATCTGGACTTCCTGATCGTGCTCGATCAGGTTGGCCGTGATGCTGGAGTTGGCAAAGCGCGTCGCCGACCGCTCGCCGCCGGAGAAGCGCACCTCCACGGCGTCGGCCTTGCACATGTTGAGCACCTTGTCGGTGATCTGCTTGATTTCGTCTCGTGAATACGCCATCTCGGTGATCCTCGTCGTGAACCGGGAACCGTTACTTGAAGGCGGTTCCCACCATGATCTTGCGCATGAGGATCGGCGAGGCGCCGTGTGACGGCCGGTTCGACTGCACCGGCTGCCCTTTCGCGTCGCCGCCCATGCCGATGTGCTTCCATTCCTCGGGCGGGCCCACCGCCTCGAGGTTGGCCCAGAAGTCCGTGGTAATCGCGTTATAGGTGAAGTCCGTCACCATCCGCGTCTTCTTGCCGTTCTTGATCTCCCAGAAGCAGTCGCCGCCGAACTGGCCGTTGTAGCGCTGCTGGTCGATGCTGAAGCTGCCCTGGCCGTCTACCAGCACGCCGTCCTCGATGCTGGCAATCATCTGCTCGAGCGTCGGCGAGCCCTTCGGCCCCGGTTCCATCTGGATGTTGGGCATGCGCAGGAACGGATAGTTGCGCCAGTGGTTCGCGAACGTGCAGCCGCGCGAGGTGGCCTCACCCATGTAATGGGCGGTCTCGCGGTTGGTCTGCAGCCCGACCAGGATGCCGTCACGGATGATCGGCCACTTCTGCGCCTCGACCCCGTCATCGTCGTAGCCGACGGTCGAGGCGCCGCCGGGGTGCGTGCGATCCGCGGTGATGTTGAGATGCTTCGAGCCGTACTTCAGCTTGCCGACGTCGCTCAGCTTCACGAAGCTGGTGCCCGCATAGTTGGCTTCGTAACCGACAATGCGATCGAGCTCGGTGGGGTGCGCGATGATCTCGTGGATGGTCAGGGCCGAGTGGTTCGGCAGCAGGATGAGGTCCTTCAGGCCGGAGCCAACCGGCTTGGCCATGGCGAACTCGACCGCCTCCGCCGCCACGCGCTCCGCGTTACCCTTCAGGTCGTTATCGGTGACGAACTCCCACCCGCGCGTCTCGGTGCCGGGGTCGAAGGTGCGCGTCTTGACCACGCCGTCCCTGCGAGCCGTGGCGCTGATCGCGGCCGCGGTGTAGTAGAAGACCTGCTCGATGAACGAGCCTTCGGAGGTGGCCAGGAACTTCCACTCGTAGTTGAAGTTCACCGCCGCGTTCCCGAACATCACGTCCGGGTTCTTCTGCATCGTCCGGGTGACGTCCACGAGCAACGCCACCTTGTCTTCGAGCGGGATGCTCCACGGATCCACCTTAATCGGCGTCTGCCAGTAGGTGTCGTAGGCCTTGACCGGCGCCAGCCGCACGTCGAACTTCTTGGCCATGGCGCTGGCCTTGGCGACCTCGGTGGCCAGGCCCACCACGCGCTTGATCTCCGCGGGCGTCACGTTGGGGCTGCTGGAGAAGCCCCACACGCCGGAGTGAATCACGCGGACGCCGAACCCGTAGGTGTCTTCGTCGCCGAACTGCCCGAAGCCGATGTTGCCGCCGCTCTGGATCTCGCCGTTGCGGACCGCCACTCCGTTGGAGCGGTTCAGCGTGAAGCGGATGTCGGCGTAGGTGCAGCCCAGGCGCCTGGCTTCGCGCAGCGCCTCTTCGGACCAGGTGCGATAGATCGGGTTCTTGACGGCGGGAAATGGCGTGGCGGATTGCCGCGCGAATATCGACGGCCCAAGACTGAGGCCAATCGTGCCGAGGCCGATGGTCTTTGCAAAGTCACGTCGAGATTGCATGGCGGGATCAACTTTACCTCAGTCCGGCGCGGCGTCGCAGCCACCACTCGGCGCCAAGACAGGCGGCCAACGGCAGCATCCACCACGGCGATTGCATGGGATGAACCGGGACGTTCGTCTCCGTTTGCAGCGCCGCGCTCCCGATCGTCTGCGCAACCTTGCCTTCGTCACCCGGCGCGACGGTGACGCCGCCAGTGCTCAACGCGTAACGCTCGAGCTTGGCAATCACCGCGCTGACGCTGCGCGTCGCCCCGGTGGTCACCGCGATGCCTCCGGTCACGCTCGCCCCGCCATCGATGGCCACCGCGATCACGCACGCCTCCGTGCCATCGATCGGCAGGGTGCCGGTAAACACGCCCACCGGTCCTTTCGGCCACAGCCGAATCACGCGCGCCGGCCGGTCGCCGCAACCCGCCGTCGCCGTGATGGCGGTGACGGCCGCCGCGTCCATCCGGCGATGCCGGACTTCGAACGACACGGCGGACCCCGGCGCCACGACCGGCGTGGCGAGGTCCAGGCGCAACGGCGCACCGGCCGTGGCCGACTCGAGAACCACCGACCGCCAGAAGCGATCGAACGCGCCGCCGGCGGCGTCCCGGTATCGCCAGGCGTCCATGGCGCCCGACACCACGATTCGGCCATCGCCAGCCGCCGACAGCACGACGGCCGGACTCCCCTTCACCGAACCGAGCACCGCATCGACCGGCGACGGGTTCGACAGGCGAATGGTTTCGGACGCCTGGAGCGCGCCGATCGCCGACGGTGACGCCTCCAGGTGTTCCGACCATCGCCCGTTGAAGAGCCGCGCGGCCGCGCCCGATGGCGCCCGATCGGGCAACAGGATCAGCACGCCCCCTCGCACGCGCACGAACCGATCCAGGAGATCGACGTCACTGGCGATCAAGCCCTCAGGCGCGCCGACAATCACCACCGACGCGGCGTCCAGCGTCCGCCGGTCGAGCCGGCCGCCGGCGGTGCCCGCCGACAGCGACGGCCCGAGGCGAGCCTGGTGCTCCACGAGGAAGCGCGGGTCGTCTTCGAGCGCGCGACGCACGAACGTGCTCGCCCACGACGGCCTCGGGTCGAACACGAGTACCCGCGCACGCGTGGACGAGACGGACACGCCGAGGCTCACCGCGTTGTCGCCCAACGACACCTCGCCCTCGAACGGCACGGCCTCGACGCGAAGCGCGCGCGGCCCGTCGCCCAAGGGCCACCACGGCAGGTCGATCACCGCGGCGCCATCCGCCTCCCACTCGTGAACCGCGGATCCGACGATGGCGGCCCCGTCGCTGACCCGCAGCTCGGTCCGGCGCCCCGCCATGGCGGTGCCGGTCATCTCGACGCGGATCGATCCGGCCGCCGCCGCATGCTGGGCGATCGACGCCGCCGCGGATCGGATCCCGACATTCGGGCCCGGCGCGGGACCGATTGTGATCAACGACACCGGCCGCGCGAGGTCGTCCGGCACATCGACGTCAACCGATCCGTCAGCCACGATCACGCACGGCTCGTCCTGGACGCACGGCAATCGCCCCCCGTCGGGGTTACGAGCGACCCACTCGACCTCCGGAAACGCCGACCGCAGCGCCCGTTCGACCGGCCCGGCCGCGGATGAGGCGAGACGCGCGATCACCGCGGAGCGCGGTGCGGATCTCGCCAGCGTCATGACCGGATCCACCAGCGCGGCCACCGCAATCAGCACCGCCACGGCACGTAGGACGCCGCGGAGCATCGGGTGCGGCATCACCGCCCGCCTCGTGCCGGCCGCTGGAGTTCATCGGCCAATCGTCCGGCCAGTGGGTCAACACCCGGCCGCGGTTCGACCGGGGTGACCAGCTGCGTCATCGCATGCGTGGTCACCGCCTGCATCGCGGCCCACACGGCATCGCGCCTGGCCGGATCGGTCGCGGCTGAGGCGACCGCGACGGCGGCCTGCTGCAGCGCCCGGGACGCCGGGTCCAGCGCCGCCACCCGCGCCGCCAGCGCGGCGTCCACGCCGCCACTGTTCGCCGCGGCCGACAGATCGCGCATCAGCGCGCGTCGTTGCGCGAGGCCCGCGGCCGGCTCCGCCAGGACCCGATCGCGCGTCCATGGCCGCGCCTCCTTCATCACGCCCGTCAAGCGGCGGCTGGGATCGATCCGCGACCGATCGGGCAGGGTCCGCAAGAAGTAGCGACGCCGGTCGAACGCCAGCTCGAGGCTCCGCAGCGCCTGGCGCTCCAGGACCAGCGCTTCGGTCGCCTTGCCGTCGTTCAGTTGCCCTTCCGCACGCGACATGAAGTTGATGGCCTTCAGCATCTCGGCGCGCCCGGAATTCTCCAGACGGCCTTCCACCACGTCCTGCGACTGCTTGGCCTCCTCGACCTCGTCTTCGACTTCTCCGCCGCCGAGGAACACGACCTCCGCCCGCACCATCCGCTGTTCGATGGCCAGCATCCGGTTCTGGTCGAGCCAGCCTTCGCCAAGGCTACGGCTGGGCAGGCCCTTGCCCTTGACTGACGCGATCAGTTGTTCGGTCTTGTAGATCACCATCTGCTGGCTGATGGCGTACTTCTTCTCTTCGGCCGGCAGCGCGAAGCCGGCACCCGCGGCATCGGACCGGCGTCCGACTTCGATCAGGAACTGCTCCGATCGCACGGGGCTGCCGTTCGGATTCCGGTCGCGCGCGATGGCCTGGTAGACGAGCACATCGCCATCCGACAGCTCGAGGCCATCCAGGACCCATTCGGCGCGGCCGCGCCAGCGGCGGTCGTCCGCGCGGGTGATCGTCAACGCGACCTCGCCTTCCGTGAAGGTGAGGGCCTCACCGCCACCGGAGGCCTTGGTGAACTTCACCGACAGCGCCGCCAGGCCGAGGTCGTCGCGGGCGTCGACATCCAGTGCGATGCGGCCCTTCGGTCCGGCAATCGTGACGTCCCTTCCGGGTGTAACGACCCGGACAGTGGGCGGTGCGTCGGGCACGACGATCACCGACAGGAACTTCGCGTCGCGGCCCTCTCCGCCGGCCGGCCGGATCGCCACCGCCACCGAATCCGCGGCGGTCCACTCGCCCACGAAACGGTTGCCCTCGCGCGTCAGCGTGATCGGCCTCTGCCCGGCGACCTCGGCGAACGCGTCATCAGCAGTCGAAGCCACTTCCAACCGCACGCGGCTCCCCGCGATCGCGCTGACCTGGATCGGATTGGCAAACAGCTCCTCACGCCGTCCGGAGTACGCGGGCGGGACCACCCTCACGCTGATACCGTCGATGCCCCGGGTGTGCGCCTCGAGTGCGGCACCAAGTGACGGTCGCAACACCACCGCCGCCCCGGGTCCGAGCGTCAGGAGCGCCAGCGAACCGATGCCGACGGCGACCATGACCAGCAACGGTTGCCGGATCGGCACCGCGGCGGCGATATTCACCTGCGAGATCCGGTCCTCCGCCTGGCGCAGGACCTCGTCGCGAATCTCCGTCCTCACCGGCCTCGGCCGCTCGCTCAACTCGACTGCCGTGACGACCAGGTTGTCGAATGAGGCGCCGGTGCTCTCGATCAGCCGCGCCGCGGATGCCGGAGTCACGCGCCCGTGCGCGCGCGTCGTCCACGCGGCCAGGAGCAGTCCGATCAGGGCAGACGCAAACAACCGCGCCGTGACCGGCGCCGCCAACGTGGCGGCCGCCACATCGACGGCGGCAAACGCCGCGCCGCCGGCGGCCACGCCCCACATCACGGCCCGCAGCCGCGCTCGTGCGCGGACGCGGGCAATGGCCGAGGCGACCCGGGTGTCAGGCAACGCGCGCCTCCACCGGTGGCTCAACCGCTTCGCGCTGCCGGACGGATGCACGACGGAGCCAATGCTCGAGCGCGAGGAGGGCCAGGGCGAGGAGCCAGAACCACCGGCGATCGCCTTCATCCACCGGCCGCGCATCGGCAGGCGGCGCCCCGGGCGGCCGCGACCACGACCGCAGGTCCTCGTCACTGACGTGGACCGGTTCGAATGCCTCAAGCGACGCCGAGGCGACCCGTGACACCGCATCGGCGACGGCCGAAGCGGCCGCCGCGACTGGCGCCGGCCGCTCCATCCTGATCACGGCCGCGCCGCCTTGAACGCGCTGGACCGCGGACTCGTCCGCGCCGGTCCACACCACCAGCACGCGGGTGGATGGGTTGGACCAGCGGATCCCCGCGCCGAGCGCGGCCCTCAATGCCGCATCCGCCAACGGCTGGTCGGCCGGGGCCGCGACGATCCGGACCATGTCGTCGCTGACGCGGCTGACCGCTCCGTCCGTGACGCTCGTGGCATCGTCGTCGAGGCGCAGTTGCCGGGTCTCGATGGCGAAGCCGCCATCCCGGACGGTCAGGACGGGCACCAGGAGTTCCCGCGGCGCGCGTACGGATGGCGTGGAGACGAACCGAATGCCCGTGGCCACCGCGACCCCTTGCAGGAGATGCGGCGTGATCTGTCCGCGACGGAACGCGCCCACGAACACCAACTCCCGGGCAGCCGGCGGCTGCTCGCTCAGCCATCGCTGGCCATCGGCGACGGCGTCGGCCAGGTCCTGCCTGACGAACGCCTGCGACACGAACGCGCCGCGGGAGGCGTCCCCGCCGTCGGCGATCGGCGCGCCTGGCTCGAGGACCACCGCTCGGGCCACGCGTTGGGCCTGGCTGGCGGAACGGGCGGCCGTCTGAAACACGGGACCAGCCAGCGCCGCCACTGTGGCAGTGATGATGGCGACGCGGCAGGTGAGAAGCAGGGCGTCCTGGATGGTCCGCCGCCGGAACGCGGCCAGCTGCGACTGCCGGAGGAACCGCAGCGACGGAAAGTCCACCCTGCGGCTCTGTTGCCGCACCAGCAGGTGAATCGCGATCGGCAGCGCCGCCAGGGCCAGTCCGAACAACGCCGCCGGCACCAGCCAGAGGATGGCCATGCCGCTCACCCGCCCCCGCGCCGTGACATCAGGAACCGCCGCAACGCCGGCTCGAGCGGCGCGCCCGTGACCAGGCGAACGTAGTCCATCCCGTCGCGCGTCACCTCGCGCTGCACCTTCGCCAGCCACTGCCGCACGGCGGCGGTGTAGCCCTCGCGAACGGCGGACGGCTGCACCATCAGCGTGCGTCCGCTCTCGAGATCGACGAACTCCGCGGCGCCGCCGACATCCAACGCCAGCTCCTCGCGGGCCAGCACCTGCACCACGACCACGTCGTGTCCCATGCGCGCCAGCCGGCGCACCTGCGCGAGCGAGTCGTCTTCCTCGTAGCAGTCCGACACCACGACCACGAGGCCGCGCCGCTTCATCACCGTGGCCGCGCGCCGCAGCGCCTCGCCGAAGCCGGTGTGGCCGGACGGCGCCAGCTGCGCCAGCTGCGACAGGAAGACGCGGAGGTGATGGTGGCCGCTTCGCGGCGGCACGAAGTGGGGACGGTCGTCCACCGCCAGCACGCCGGCGGAATCCCCCTGGTCGAGCACGAGCGTGCCGAGAATGGCGGTCACCTGCCGGGCCAGGTCGAACTTGCCGGCGAAATCCATCGAGCGGCTGACGTCGATCACGAACAGCGCCGCGAGGTTCGTCGTGTCCCTGAACTGCCGGGTGTAGAGGCGATCGGTGCGCGCGAAGGCCTTCCAATCCACGTACTTGAGGTCATCGCCCGGCTGGTAGTGCCGGTATTGGCTGAACTCGGCGCTGTAGCCGTGGAACGGGCTGCGGTGCAGCCCCTGTCGCAGGCCGTCCACCGTCTTGCGCGTGACCAGCTCGAGGTCCCGCAGCGACTGCAGTTCCGACGAGGACACGACGTGCGGGCGCGACATGGTTCTCAGCGGGCGGGTACCGCATCCAGCAGGCGCGACACCACGGTTTCGGCGTCGATGCCGTCGGCCTCGGCCTGGAAGTTCACCAGCAGGCGATGGCGCAGCACGGGCGGCGCGACCGCGCGAATGTCCTCGAGCGACACCGCCGGACGGCCGTGCAGCACCGCGCGCGCCTTGCCGGCCAGCAGCAACGCCTGTCCGGCGCGCGGGCCGGCGCCCCACCGCAGCCACTGCTTCACGAAGTCGGGCACCTGGTCGGCGTCGGTGCCGGACGGCCGCGAGGCGCGCACGATCCGCGTGGCATAGTCCACGACGTTGTCGGCGGCGACGATGTCGCGCACGAGCATCCGCGCGCGCTCGATCTGCTCGCCGGTGGCGACGGCGGACACCGTGGGCTCGTCGCCGGCCGTGGTCTGCGCCAGGATCTGGCGCTCGTCGCTGGCGCTCGGATAGTTGATCACCACGTTCAGCATGAAGCGGTCGAGTTGCGCTTCGGGCAGCGGATACGTGCCTTCCTGCTCGATCGGGTTCTGCGTGGCCAGCACGAACAGCGGCCGCTCCAGTGTGTGGCGCACGCCGCCCACGGTCACCTGGTACTCCTGCATCGCTTCGAGCAACGCCGCCTGCGTCTTCGGCGGGGTGCGGTTGATCTCGTCGGCCAGGATGATGTTCGCGAAAATCGGGCCCGGGATGAAGCGGATGTTGCGCGCGCCCGTGGCGCGGTCCTCTTCGATCACCTCGGTGCCGATGATGTCGGACGGCATCAGGTCGGGCGTGAACTGGATGCGGCTGAACTTCAGGTGCACGGCCTGCGCCAGCGTCTTGATTAGCAGCGTTTTGGCCAACCCCGGCACACCCCGCAACAGGCAGTGCCCGCCGGCGAGAAACGCCGTGAGGATCTCGGCGATCACCTCGTCTTGCCCGATGATGACGCGGCGAAGTTCTTTCTGGAGGGAACTGACCAGGGCTGAGGTCTCGGACAGGCTCATTCAGTCCGAATTCTATCCCTATCCTTTCGACGGTTCCGCGGCGGGAGACGATTCGTTACCTTTGGCGGCCCGATGAGTCTCGCCACAGATGCCGTCTTTCGTGGGCTACTCCGACAGCGCGATCATCGGGTCGGTCTTCGCGGCCCTGCGCGCGGGCAGCAGGCACGCGATCAGCGCCACCACCGTCAGAACCCCGGCCACCGCCGCGACCACGCGCGCGTCCATCGCGCCGACCTCATACAACTGCGCCTGGATCGTCTGGCGCATCAAGAAGGCGCCGGCCAATCCGAAGGCCGTGCCCAGGGCCACGATCAATCCGCCCTCGCGCAACACCAGCGTGAAGATGCTGCTGTTGGCGGCGCCGAGCGCCATGCGGATGCCGATTTCGCGACGACGCTGAGACACCTGGTAGGCCAGCACGCCGTAGATGCCGATGCCGGCCAGGAACAGCGCGCCCACCGCGAAGCCGGTGGCCAGCAGCGTGGGCGTGCGGCGATCGAGCACGGACGCCGACAGCCGCTCCTCCATCGTCCGCACGCCGTAGAACGGCATCTCGGCGTCGATCTGCGCGATTTCGCGGCGCACCGCGTTGATCACCGCCTCCGGTTGCTGGCTGGTGCGGATGGCCAGCGCGATGGCGCGCACCGGCCGCTGGCGCAGCGGGCTGAAGTAATTGCCCGTGCGACGGTTACTGGCTGAGTCCACCAGCCCGCGAATCCGCATCGGCGCAATGACGCCGACAATCGTCAGCATGTCGGCGTCGGCCGGCTTCTGCAGCAGGTCGCTGACGTTGCTCGGAAAGTACATGCGCTTGCCGAGGGCGTCGCCGTTCGGCCAGAAGCGCCTCGCCAACGGCTCATCGATCACCAGCACCCGCGGCCGTCCCTCGACGTCGCCGGCAGTGAACAGCCGGCCTTCCAGCAGGCGCACGCCCATCGCCTCGAAGTAGCCGTCTGACGCGGAGATCTGGCCCGGGGAGATCAGCGACTCGCCCTTCTGCATCTGATATCCCTCGGCGAGGATCACGCTGTCGCTGTAGGCGCCGCCGAAGGGGATGGTACTGGTCGCCCCGGCGGCTTGCACGCCGGGCACGGCGCGGACGCGCTCGAGAATGCGGTCGCTGGTGGCGCGCAGGCTGTCGTCGTTGGCGTAGCGCGCGGCCGGCAGGCTGATGGTGCCGGTCAGGACGTTAGCGGCGCGGAAGCCAGGGTCGATCCGCAGCACCCGATCGAAACTGGCCAGCAACACGCCGGCGCCGATCAGCAGCATGAGCGCGAACGCGACCTGGCTCGTCACCAGCACCCGCCGCATCAGCCGTGGCGCGCGGCCCTGGGTGCCGCTGCGGCCCTCTTCCCTGACGACCTGGGCGATGTTGGCGCGGCGCATGGCGACAATCGGAATCATCCCGACCGCGACGCCCACCACGGTCACGAGCAGCATGGTGAAGCCGACGACCCGGGCGTCGATCGTGATGTCGGAACCGGCGGGCAACTGATCGAATCCGAGGAACGGCGCCGCCCGCAGGGCCCACCAGCCCATGCCAAGGCCGGCCGCACCGCCGAGCAAGGCGAGCAGCACGGACTCGGTCAGCGACTGCCTGGCCAGGCGCGAAAGGGTGGCGCCGAGCGCGTGGCGCGTCGCCAGCTCGCGCACCCGCGCGGTGGCGCGCACCAGCGCGAGGTTGGCGACGTTGACGCAGCCAATCAGCAGCACGAACATCGCGCCGCCCCACAGCATCGACAAGGTCGCCCGGGTCTCGCCGACCAGCTCCGCCTGGAAGTCGAGCAGGTCGGTGCCGAACCTGGCGTTGGTGAGAATTTCGCGAAACGCGGGGAACCGCTCGAAGTTGGCGGCGTTGATCGCATCCACCTGGCTTTGGGCCTGCTCGAGCGTGGCACCTGGCCGCAGGCGGCCGAACTGCTGGTAGTTGTTGCTGTGCCTCGCGTCGTCCGACTTCTCTTGCGCGGTGAACGCCGCCGGACGATACAGCTGGATCTCGGGGTCGAGGAACCTGAAGCCCGGCGCCATCACGCCGACCACGCGATGTGGCTCGCCGCCAAGCCGCAGGTCCTGGCCAATGGCGTCGTCGCGGCCGCCAAACACGCGCTGCCAGAAGCCGTAGCCGAGAATGACGACCTTCTCCTGGCCGATCTCGCCTTGCGCGTCGGTGAAGACCTGCCCGCGAATGGGCTGCACCTTGAGCACGCGGAAGAACGACGGCGTCACCGTCATCGCCTGCACGCGCTCGGCGTCGCCCAGCCCGCTGCCGCTGATGGTGACACCGGCCTGGCGGAACATGGCGATCTCTTCGAGAGCCGACAGGTCGCGCTTGCGGTCGAAGTAGTCGGGCACGCCGTTGGCGGCAATCGCCACGCCCGCGCCCGGGTACTTGTTGTAGATGCGAACCAGCCGGTCCGGCTGGTCGAATGGCAGCGGCTTCAGAAGTACCCCGTCAACAATCGCGAAAATGGCGACGTTGGCCGCGAGGCACAAGGCCAGGGTGGCGACCGTGGTGATGGCGAAACCGCGGTCCTTCCAGAGCAGCCGAACGGCAAAACGCAGGTCCTGCAGCAGTCGATCCATGACTACGAGAGTCTACGGACGCAGGAACTGCCAGGTTCCGAGGGGTCCGACCCCGAGCTGGAATTCCTGCGGCAACCGAGGGGTCTGACCCCTATGATCCCCACCGTGTCAGATCTCGAGCACCAGGCGCTCGCCAAGGTCCGTTGGCGGCTCATCCCGTTTCTCTTTCTGCTCTACGTGATCGCGTATCTCGACCGGGTCAACGTCGGCTATGCGGCCCTCGACATGAACCGCGAGCTCGGCTTCAGCGCCGCGGTCTACGGCTTCGGGTCTGGCATCTTCTTTCTGAGCTACACCCTGCTCGAAGTTCCCAGCAACCTGGTGCTCGCCCGGGTCGGCGCCCGTCTCTGGATCGCGCGGATCATGGTCACCTGGGGCCTGGTGTCGATGGCCATGGTGTTCGTGGACAGCCCGGCCAGCTTTTACGTCCTGCGCTTCATTCTGGGCGCGGCCGAGGCCGGCTTCTTTCCGGGCCTCATCCTCTACCTGACCCATTGGTTCCCCGCCCGCGAACGGGCGCGGGCCGTCGCCCTGTTCATGACGGCGACCGCGATGGCCGGCGTGATCGGAGCGCCGATTTCGAGCGCCATCCTCCAGCTCCACGGCGTCGGCGGGCTGCAGGGGTGGCAGTGGCTCTTCATCGTCGAGGGATTGCCGGCCGTGGTGCTGGCGCCGGTGGTACTGCGCCGCCTGACGGAGCGGCCGGCGGATGCGGCGTGGTTGACCGCGGTGGAACGCGAGTGGCTCACCCGCGAGATGGCCCGCGAGCACGATCAGACCCACGACGTGCACCTGACGTTCCGGGCCGCGGCCACCAGCGGCCGCCTGTGGGCGCTGGCGGCGCTGTATTTCTGCATCGTGATCGCGTTTTACGGCGTCAGCTTCTGGCTGCCGCAAATCGTGCAGGCGACCGGTCACCTGAGCTCGGCCACTGTCATCCTGCTTACGGCCATTCCCTACATTGCCGCCACCATCGGCCTGGTCGTCGTCGGGTCGCGATCCGACACCATGGCCGAGCGACGGTGGCACGTGGCCATCCCCTGCCTGATTGGCGCCGCGGGGTTCGTCCTGACCGTGCTCGCGCCGCAAACCGCCGCCGCATCCCTGTTGATGTTGTCGATTGCCGCGTTCGGCATCTGGGGCGCGCTCGGACCGTTCTGGGCCATGCCCACCGCGTTTCTCCGCGGCACGGCGGCCGCCGGCGGCATTGCCATCGTCAACTCGATCGGCAACATCGGCGGCTTCGCGGGACCGTTCGCGATCGGGTGGGTGCGGGATGCGACCGGCAGCTTCGAGGGTGGGCTGCTGGTGCTCGCCGGTGTCCTCGTCGTCGGCGCCGCAATCGCGCTCAGCCTGCCGAAGACGACTTCAATAGCGCAATAACGGCCATGTGCCGTCCAAGTGGCAGGGCTCGTCGTCAGAATAGTGGTCGAACTCGTTTCCTTGTCAGGAGGTTGCCATGTCACGCCGCCTCGTTGTCTCGATTTTCTTCAGCGCGCTCGTCGCCGGTTTGCCGGCTGCATTGGCCGATCCCGTGATTGCCTCGGGGGCACAAGCCGGGCAGGTCTACGAGCCGGGCAGCGGCGTCGTCATGCCCACCGTCGTCGGGGAGGTCAAACCCGGGTACACGGCCGAGGCCAAGGCCAACCGTATCCAAGGCTCGGTCTTGTTGAGCATTGTGGTGCAGGCCGATGGCACCGTCGGCAACGTGGAAGTGACCCGGTCGCTGGACACCAAGTACGGCCTGGACCAGTCGGCGGTGGCCGCCGCCAGGCAATGGACATTCAAACCAGGCACCAGGGACGGCAAGCCCGTCGCCGTCCGCATTGAGCTCGAGATGACTTTCACGCTCAGGAAGTAGACGAACCGCCCACCACTGCGGCCACCGTGCGCAGCAGCGTCTCGGCGGTGTACGGTTTGGCCAGGAACGACTGCACGCCGGCGCGGACCGGGGCCAACGGGCCGCGGCCCTGGCTGACGCCGCTGGCGGCGATGATCCGCACCTGGGGATTCATCTTCAGCAGCACCTGGATCGTGGCCGGTCCATCCATCACCGGCATCATCATGTCCACGATCACCGCGGCAATACCGTCGCGCCACTGCGCGTAGGCGCTGACGCCCTCGGCGCCGTCCGAGGCTTCGAGCACCGTGTAGCCGAACGCCTCCAGCGCCTGGCGCGTGACCTTTCTGACGGCCGCCTCGTCATCGATCACCAGCACCCGCTCGCCGTGGCCGCGCGGCAACGTGGCGCCGTCGATGGCGAGGTCGCTCGCCGGTCCCGACCACTCCGGCAGGCAGATCTCGAAGGTCGTGCCCTTCCCCACTTCGCTACGGACGCGGATGAACCCGCCATGCGCCTTGACGATGGCCTGTGACGTCGACAGGCCGAGCCCCGTGCCCTTGCCGACATCCTTGGTGGTGAAGAACGGATCGAACATCTTGTCGGCCACCTCGGGCGGAATGCCGGTGCCGTTGTCAGCGATCGCCAGCACCACGTGCTTGCCAGGCGAGGCGTCGGGCACCATCGCCGCGTACTGCTCGTCGATCTCGAGGCGCGACACCGACAACGTCAGGACGCCGCCACCGGGCATCGCGTCGCGCGCGTTGACGCACAGGTTCATCAGCACCTGGTGAAGCTGGGTCGGGTCGCCCGACACCACCCATTGCCCTGGCGGGATGTTGGTGCGCACCTGGATCGTCTTCAGGAACGTCTCGTTGGCGATCTTCTCCACGTCGCGCACGAGCGGCGCCAGGTCGACGGGCAACTGCCGGCTTTCCACGCCCCTGGCGAACGACAGCACTTGCCTCACCATGTCGGCGCCGCGCGCCGCGCTGGCCTCGATGGTGACCAGCAGATCCATCCGCGAGGCGTCGGTTTCGTCCTCCTTGAGCAGGGCCACGCCCAGCAGGATCGGCGACAGCGCGTTGTTGAGGTCGTGCGCGATGCCTCCGGCCAGCGTGCCAATGCTCTCCAGCCGCTGGGCGCGCAGGAACTGCTCCTGCAGGCGCCTGGCCTCGGTGATGTCTTCGTAGGTGCCGAGTACGCCGGTCACCTCGCCCTCGCGGTTGCGCAAGGCCACCTTGTTGGTGCGCAGCCAGAGCTTCTCGCCATCGGGCCGCACCTGCGGCTCCTCGAAGTTGAGCTTGGGTTGGCCGGATTCGATCACCTGCCGATCGTCGGCCCGGTACAAGTCGGCGCTGGCCTTCCACCTGGCATCAAAATCGGTCTTGCCGACAACCTCGAGCGGCGAGGCAAATCCCATGTCGGCCGCGAACGGGCGATTGCATCCCTGGTAGATCAGGTCGCGATCCTTCCAGAACACGCGCTGGGGGATGGAATCAAGCACCGCCTGCAGCGTCTGGTGTGAAGCGAACTGCGCCTCCTCGAGTCGACGCCGCTCCGTCACGTCCTGGCAGGTGCCGAGCGCGCGGATTGGCTGGCCGGCGTCGTCCCGGTACACCTGCCAGCGTTCTTCAACGAACTTGACGCGGTCGCCGGGCAGCAGGATCCGGTGCGCCACCTCGCCCGGTCCCTGCGCATCGAACGACTGGCCTAAGGCGTCGTTCACCTTCTGCCGGTCGTCAGGATGGACGTGCGACAGGAACGCCTCGTGGGTGCCGGCGAACTGATCGTCGCCGATTTCGAAGATCCGGTAGGTCTCCTGCGACCAGATCACCGTGCCCTGCGTCAGGTCGGTGTCCCAACTGCCGACCTTTGCCACCTCCTGCGCCGCCGCCAGGCGGCCCCGTTCGTGCTCCAGTTGCCGCGCCAGTCCGCGCAGGCTCAGCTCGCTCTCGCGCAGATCGGTCTCGACCTGCAGCCGCCGCTGCTCGCGCTGCTCGGCCGCGAGCGCGAACGACAGGTTGTCGGCGAGCGATTGGAACAACTGCACCTCTTCGTCATCGAAGAACCCGGGCGTATCGCAATAGATCCCGAGCACGCCCACCGGCCGGTCATCGACCTTGAGCGGGAAGGCGGCAGACGACCGGTAGCCGCGGGCGGCGGCATCGTCGCGCCACAGCTCATAGGACGGGTCCGACAACGTGTCGTTGCACACTGCCGGCGCGCCGGTTCGAAACGCCACCCCCGACGGACCGCGACCGGCGGGTTCATCGAGCACCGACACCCGGATGGCGTCCAAGTAGCCCAGGTCCGCGCCGTATCTCGCCACCGGCACCAGGGCCTGGCCATCGTCACCGAGCCGGCCCACCCACGCCATGCGCAGGCCGCCTTCCACCACCGCCACCCGGCACGCCTCGTCGAACAACGTCTGGATGTCGTGGCTGCGGAGGATCAGTGAGTTGATGCGACTGGCCGCGGCATAGACGCGACTCAGCCGCTGGACCCGTTGATCCGCGGACGGCAGAGGACTCATCGCGGCTCCTGGAGCGCCTTGCGGACGATCTTCAGCAAGGCATCGGCGCTGTACGGCTTGGGCAGAAAGAGCGAGACGCCGGCGGCCGCGACGCCGGCGACGCGGCCGGTGGTATTGAGACCGCTGGCCACGACGATCCGGACCTGCGGGTTCATCCCGAGCAACGCCTGGATCGCCGCCGGCCCGTCCATCACCGGCATCATTATGTCGATGATCACCGCGGCGATCTCGTGGCGGCGCATGGCATACACGGCGACTGCCTCGGCGCCGTCGGACGCCAGGACGACGCGATAGCCGAACGCCTCCAGCGTCTGCCCCGTGATCTGCCGCACCGCTGCCTCGTCATCCACCACCAGCAGCAACTCGCCCTGGCCGCGCGGGAGCTCGGCGTGTTCGGCCGGCCCGGGCGCCGACGCGGCCGCCTCGCTGACCGGCAGGCAGAGCCGGAAGGTCGTGCCCAGGCCCGGCTCGCTATAGGCGCGGATGAACCCGCCGTGGCTCCGCACGATCGCCAGCGAGGTCGACAGGCCAAGGCCGGTGCCCTTGCCGACTGCCTTGGTGGTAAAGAACGGCTCGAACACCTTGTCGAGCGATTCGGGCGAAATGCCGGTACCGGTGTCGGCGACCGTGATCTCGACATACGGGCCCGGCGCCACCTCGCCTTCGAGCGCCGCGTACTGCGCGTCGAGCGTGACCTGGCGGGCCGACATTTTCAACGTGCCGCCGCCGGGCATGGCATCGCGCGCGTTGACACACAGGTTGATGAGGACCTGGTGCAACTGCGTCGGGTCGCCCGCGACCAGCGGCAGGTTGGCCTCGCTCGAGTTGATTACCTGGATGTTCTTCGGAAACGCGTCCTTGACGATCTTCTCGATATCCTGCATCAGTGGCGCCACACGCACCTGGACCCGCTGGCCGTCGACGCCGCGGGCGAACAACAGGACCTGCTTCACCATGTCAGCGCCGCGGTGGGCGCTGGCATTGATGGTGTCGAGCATCTCCAGCTTGACGGGGTCGCCCTCGCCCTCGCGCAGCAGGCTGATGCTCATCATGATCGGCGCCAGCACGTTGTTCAGATCGTGCGCAATGCCGCCGGCCAGGGTCCCGATGCTCTCCATGCGTTGGGCCCGGAGGAACTGCTGCTCCAGCTTGCGGCGCTCGGTAACGTCGGTCTCGATCATCAGCACGGCTTGCGCGTCGCCGCCGGCATTGCGGACCAGGGTCCACCGGCAGTCCATGAACAGCGTCTCGCCGGCCTTGGTCTTCCTCCGGAGCTCACCCACCCACTCCCCATGCAGGTGGAGGGTCTCGAGGGCGTGGTCACGCGTGCCTGAATCCGGCTCGAACAAGTCCAGCGTCGATTGCCCGAGTGCTTCCGCGGCGCTCCACCCGAACACCCGTTCGGCGCTCTTGTTCAGATAGGTGATGCGGTGTGACAGGTCGCGAACCAGAATGGCGTCCCGGGCCTTGTCGAGCAACTCGGCCTGCTGCTCGAGACGCGCGCGCACCGCCGTGGCCTCGGTTTCAGCGCGTTCGCGGCGAATGGCCTCGGCCAGCACGTTGGCCATCGCCTGCAGGAACAACGTGTCGTCCGCCGAGAAGGGACCAGGGCCGGCCACCATCCTGAGCGTGCCGCCTTCCGCGCTGAGCGCCCGGACTTCGGCCACGGGAACGGAGAGGGTCGTCGCCACGGCCTGCACCGCGAGGTCCGTCAGGTGCGCGGTGCTCGCGCCGGCCAGCGCCCGCTGTCCGAGCGCGGCGAGCGCGGCCTGCTGGCGGGCCTGTCTCTGCGTTTCCTGGGCGCGCCGCCGAAGGTCCGTGATGTCGCGGGACGACCCGGCGACATAATCCACGCGGCCGTGGCCGGTCGCCACCGGGTGGAAGATGTACTCGTACACACCAAACGTCCCGTTCGCAAAGGTGAGCGGCGTCTCGTCCCTGATCGCATGGCCGGTGCGGAAGACTTCCTGGATTTGACCATCGAGCCTGGCCGCGACCTCGGCGGGGTATTGAAGGTCGCCAAAGGTCTTCCCCACGACTTGTTCGAGACCAAGCCCGAACATCGTGAGCAGCGCCTGGTTGGAGTAGACGAACCGGCCGTCGCGATCGAAGACGTAGATGAAGTCGCTCAACGACGACAGCGCCACGTCGAACACGCGCTGCTGCTGGCGCGCGAACCCTTCGGCGGCCAGCAACCGGCGATCGAGCATGGCCGCCACCAGTGTCGTTCCCAGCAGCACCATCGCGGCGATTACCAGCGTGCCGGACAACCCGTGCGGATCAAGCCCGCCTCCGGGCGTCCAGGTCCCCGGGGATTCGATGACGTAGAAGCTGGCCGCCAGCATGCCGACGAAATGCATGCCGCAAATGCCGCCGCCCATGGCGAGCGCGGAGGCGGCGCGGCGCTTCATGCGGTGCGGCCCGAGGTCGTCGCGATAGGCGTAGGCGAACGCCAGCGCGGCCGTTGAGGCGATGACGGCGATCAGGAGCGACGCCGTGAACAGGAGGGGCGAGTACTCAATCCTCGCGGGCAGGTCCATGGCGGCCATGCCGGTGTAGTGCATCGCCGCGATGGCCAGGCCCATCACCACGCCCCCGGCCAGGATCATGGAGCGCGTGAGGAGCGGACGGCAGACCAGCCACAACGACAGGGCCGACGCCGCAATCGCAATGACGATCGAGGCCGCGACCAGGTCGAGGCGATAGACCATGGGCACGGGCAGCGTGAAGGCCAGCATGCCGGTGAAGTGCATGCTCCAGATGCCGAGGCCCATCGTGGACGCCCCGCCCAGGCGCCACAAGAGACGGGCGATCCCGGTCGAGGCCGTGACGCGTCCCGCCAGGTCGAAAGAGACATACGACGCCACTACGGCGATGACAAGGGAGAGAACTACGAGGAGCGGGTCGTAGGAACCGGTTAGCGAGGCGCCGGGAGTGAGGTCGCTCATGGCGGGCGGCTGGAGTATTCATTGTCGCAGGAAGCGTGCAAGGCCAGACATATTCCTGTGGCCGAGGTAGGGCGGCGGCGGTCAATTTCTGCTACTCTGAGCGCAAGCAGGCCCTTCGCCAGCAGGCGCCGGCTCCCCGAGGTAGTAGCGATGACTCACAACGGCCAGCGTTTGCGCGGTCTCTGGGTGAGCGTGTGTGCGACCCTGTCGCTGGTCGCCCTGCCGGGCCCGGCGGCGGCACAGAACCCGACCCCACAGGCATCCGGCGGTTTTCAGGCTCCAGCCAGCCCCGACTTCATGCTCGGCCGTCCTCGGGCCAGCGTGGGCGTGCGGGGTGGATGGGTGTTTGCCAGCGCCGGGTCCGACATCTACGACTTCGTCACCGATCAACTGACGGTCGAGAAGTCGTCGTTCAACGCGCCAGGCTTCGGCGCGGAAGTCGGCGTCAACCTCACGCCGCGCCTCGACCTCATCGCCGGCTTCGACCTGGCCAAGTCCACGACCCCGTCCGAGTACCGCAAGTTCGTGGACAATCGCAACCTGCCGATTCAGCAGACCACCTCGCTTCGCCAGTCGAACGTGTTTGCCGCGATCAAGTTCGCGGTGCTGCCCCGCGGGCGCGCCGTCAGCCGCTTCGCCTGGATTCCGTCCACCATCGTCCCCTACGTGGGCGCCGGCGGCGGGCTCGTCAACTACGACTTCCAGCAGCGCGGCGACTTCGTCGACTTCAGCGACAGCCGCGTGTTCACCGAGTCGTTCCGGTCGCACGGCTGGACGCCCACCGCGCACGTGTTCGGCGGCGCCGACATCAAGGTCTACAAGCGGATGTTCATGTCGCTCGAGGGACGTTACGTCTGGGCCAACGCCAAGCTCAGCGCCGACTTCATTGACTTCGACCCGATGGACCTCGGGGGAATCCGGTTTGGCGCCGGACTCCACCTCGTGTTTTGAGCGGAGACCGACCATGACAACGACACTGCTTCTCGCGTTCTCACTGGCGGCCGGCGTCGCGCACGCCCAACAGACCGCCCCGCCGCCGCGACCGGCCACCGCCCAGGTTGACGCGCGCTTCGCCAACTGGCTTGGCTGCTGGCGCCTCGAAGACGACCTGGCCGGCACCGGCGCGCGCCTCTGCATCACGCCCGACACCCCGGGTGTCCGGCTGGACACCGTGGTCGCCAAGATCAACAGCGCCACCGAAATCCTGCGGACCGATGGCGTGGCGCGGCCGATCACCGACGCCGAGTGCAAGGGCAGCGAGCGCGCCGAGTGGTCGCGCGATGGCCAGCGCGTGTTCCGCTACACCGACGTCACCTGCGGCGCCGAACCGGCGCGCAAGGTGACGAGCATCGCGTTCCTCATGAGCGGGCCGTCGTGGATCAACGTCCAGTTCGTGGAGGGCGGCCCGAACAAGACGGTGCGCGTCCAGCGCTACCGGCGGGCCCTCGACCAGAAGCTGGCCGACGGTTCACTCGCCATGCAAGTGGTCGTCTCAGCAACCCGCGCGTTGACCGAGGCCGACACGCTCTGGAACGTGGACGATGTGATCGAGGCCAGCGGCAAGGTGCCGGCGGAAGCCGTGCAGGCGGCCGTGGCCGAAGCCAAGGGCCGCTTCGTGATCAACAAGAAGACCCTCGTGGCCATGGCTGACGCCGGCGTGGCGGAGAACGTCATCGACCTGATGATCGGCCTGGCCTATCCCGAGCGCTTCGTCGTCCAACGCCTCGGCAGCGGCATGGCCTCAGCCCCCGTCGGCATCTCGATGGGCGGCGGCTACTACGATCCGTTCATGTCGCCGATCATGTTCGGCGGCGCCTACGACGATTGCTATGGCTACGGCTACCGCAGCTACTACTCGTCGTGCGGGTACTATTCGCCGTACTCGAACTACTACCCGTATAACGGCTACGGCTACGGCTACTACTACCCGAACAGCGGCGGATGGGTGATCGTGGACAACGGGACGGGTACTGGCACCGCCACGCCGGCGCCCGAGGGCCGCGTCGTCAACGGCCGCGGCTACACGCAGGTGCGGCCGCGCGACAACGAGCCGGCACCGGTGCGGACGAGCGGTAACGGTAACGGCTCCAGCGCCGGATGGTCCGGCAGCAACGGCGGCAGCGACACCGGATCGAGCGGCGTGTCGTCGCAGGGATATTCGGGCGGCTCGTCCGGATCCAGCGGCGACTCGGGCGCCCGCACCGCCGTGCCGCGTCCGCCCGGCGGCGGACTCTAGCCACCGCGAACTGGAGTAACCTGCCAAGGCCTGAGGGCATCGTAGCCTTCAGGCCTTTGGTCTTTTTGAAGCCTTTCTCAGAATCTCAGGAGAGCGACGCATGAGCACTGGTCCCTTGGCGATTGGCACGGATGCCCCCGACTTCGAGGCACAAACCACTGACGGTCCGATCCGCTTTCACGAGTGGCTCGGCAGTTCCTGGGGCGTGATCTTCTCGCACCCCAAGGACTTCACGCCGGTCTGTACCACGGAACTCGGCTACATGGCGCGCATCAAGCCGGAGTTCGACAAGCGGCACGTCAAGGTGATCGGCCTCAGCATCGACCCGGTTGATCGGCACGACGGCTGGGCGAAAGACATCGCCGAAACCCAGGGCACGGCCCCCAACTTCCCGATGATCGGCGACACCGACCTGAAGGTCGCCAAGCTGTACGGCATGTTGCCCGCCGACGCCGGCGAGTCCTGCGAGGGCCGCACCGCGGCCGACAACCAGACGGTGCGCAACGTCTACGTGATTGGCCCCGACAAGAAGATCAAGCTGGTGATCTCCTACCCGATGAGCACCGGCCGCAACTTCGACGAGGTGCTGCGCGTGATCGACTCGATGCAGCTCACCGCGAAGTACAAGGTCGCCACGCCGGTGAACTGGAAGAATGGCGACGATGTGATCATCCTCGGGTCGGTGAACGACGAAGAGGCCAGGAAGACGTACCCGCAGGGATGGAAGGCGCTGAAGCCGTACCTGCGCATCGTGCCGCAGCCAAAGGGATGACTCCCCGGCTGCTCGGTTGCGTCGTGACCCTCGCGGTGTGCGGGCTCTCGCCCGCCGCCGCGCAACGTCCCTCCACCGACTGGCCGCAGTGGCGCGGCGCCAATCGCGACGGCGCCGCCACCGCGTTCGCGGCCCCGGCGTCATGGCCCGACGCGCTCAACCTGAAGTGGAAGGTCGAGGTCGGCCTCGGCTACTCCGCCCCCATCATCGTCGGGGATCGCGTCTACGCCTTCGCGCGGCAGGGCGAGCACGAAGTGATGCGCGCGCTCGACGCGGCCTCCGGCAAGACGGTGTGGGAAACCAAGTACGTCGCCACCTTCACAGCCAACCCGGCGGCCACGCGGACGCACGGCACGGGGCCGAAATCCACTCCCACCTTTGCCGACGGCCGGCTCTACACGCTGGGCATGAGCGGCATGGTCACGGCGTTTGACGCCGCCACCGGCACGCAGGTCTGGCAGACGCCGCCACCGCCGGTGGAGCCGCTCTATCACACGGCGATGTCGCCGTTGATCGACCGCGGCCTGGCGATTGTGCACGTCGGCGGCCACGGCAGCGGCGCCCTGACCGCGTTCGACGCGCGCACCGGCGAGGTGAAATGGAGCTGGAACGGCGACGGCCCGGCCTACGGATCGCCGATGGCCGTGGACGTGGCCGGCACCCGCCAGATCATCACGCTCACGCAAGACAACCTGGTCGGCGTGTCGGCGGCCACCGGCGCCCTGCTGTGGCGCCGGCCGTATGCGGTCCGCGCCACGCGCAATGCCGTGACCCCCATCGTGTTCGGCCAGACCCTGATCATCTCCGGGCTCGGCATGCCGGTCACCGCGTTCCGCCTGATCAACCGCGGCGGCGAGTGGACGTCCGAGGATGTGTGGGTGAACAACGACGTCACCATGGACATGAGCACCGGCGTGGTGATTGGCAACACGCTGTTCGGATTTTCACCGCGGAACAGCGGCCAGTTCTTCGCGGTGGATGCCAACACCGGCCAGACGCATTGGCTCTCGGCGCCGCGCCAGGGCGAGAATGCGGCGTTGGTGAAGGCGGGCGACCTGTGGTTCGCGCTCGAGGCCGACGCGGAGCTGGTCGTGGCGCGCGCCAATCCCAAGCAGTTCGAGATCCTGAAGCGTTACACGGTGGCGAACAGCGCCACGTGGGCGCAGCCGGTGCTCTCGGGGCAGCGCATCTTCGTCAAGGACGTGAACTCGATCTCGCTTTGGAGCTTGCAGTAGTCCGGCTAAAGCCGGACGCTACATCGGGATGTGGCGTCCGCCTTTAGGCGGACCTACGGGTTCTGCAACACCGCCACCACCGAGATCGGAGCAATCGCCCCGTCGGTGATGGTGATGTACATCACCTGCAGGTTCGGGTCGCCCGTCGGCGTGAGGAAGTGGTAGTCGTCGATATAACCTTCGGCGCCCGCGTCCATCTGATCCCCGTTCGGCCACAGGAACACGACGTCCCTCGCCGAGGTCTGCGCCTCCCAGTCTTCGAAGTCCACGACCGTCGGCGAGCCGCTCACCGAGCCGTCGGCGTAGATCAGCTTCTTCGGCCCGAGGAACGGCAGGTTCGACGTGCCGCGGCCCGTGCTGATCGACGGATCCCCGTAGTAGAGCCGATACCGCGCGCCGCCGCTGTGAAACGGAAATGCGGCCTGCGCGCTCGTGAACAGTTTCGGGCAGCCGTTGTCGCGATACTGCACCACCCACTTGGCGCCGTCCCACACCGCGTAGCCGTGGTTCTGCTGGTAGTCGGAACAGCCGGTGACGCGATCCGACGTGAACACCATGAACGAACCGGCCGCCATGTCCCAGTGCGGTGAGTCAAGGGTGGGCCAGGCGACCTTGAACTGGCGCGAGTGGGTGATGCGGCTGTTGCCGTTGACGTCGCCATCCACGGCGATCGCCACCGTCGGCTCGCAACCACCGCCCGAGGAATAGTCGGCCGCCGTGCGGCACGTCGTTTCGGCGCCGGCGTTGAAATCGAGACCGTAGTAGCCGTCCTTGCTGTCGATCCACATCGCGCGCGTGCGGCCGTCGGCGCCCTGCGCCTCGAAGAACAGGCGCACGAACCCGCCGCGCTCGCGCGCGACCGGCACGCCCTGCCCCGTCGCCATGTTGGTCACAAGCGCGGCTGCGGTCGATGGCCCGATCAGGCCGCTCGACCCCGCGCGGCTGGTGAAGGTGAGGTAACTATCCGGGTTGGCGGCGTCGGCCGGGCCCGAAGCGACCGCGACCGACAGTTGCGACTGGCGGTTGGACGCCATGGGGCCGTAGTACAGCTGCACCCGATTGGCGAGAGCTCCCGCGTCGGGACCGAACCGCGTGGCGCTCAACCGGGCGTTGCCGTCGCTCACGGCCTTGGTCAGCCCGCTGACGGTGTTGCCCGCCCCCCGCAGCTGCCAGTACTCAGGATCGGTGTCGGCACTCGCGCTCGCCGAAGAACTGAATGCGGAACACGCCTCGTTTGCACACGACTGCACGGTGACCGAGTAGGCGGTGGCCGCCTTCAATCCGGTCAGCGTGAGGCCGGTGGCCGTTGACGCGGCGGTGGCCCTCACCGCCGTGTTCTGCACGGCCTCCCTGGCGGCCACTTCGAAATGGTGGACCTGCTCGCCTGCCGCCGGTGACCACGTCACGATCAGCTGGGACGACGAGTAGATCACCCGGCCGCCGACGGTGGCTGCGGCCACCGTGGCCACCGACACGATGGTTGGCGCCGCGTCCGCGGTGGCGGCGGTCAGCAACAGTCCAGTTAGGAATCCGAGCGTGATGTGGCGCATTGACGGGTTTGACCGGGTCATCGGCGGAAAAGGTAAATCCGTTAAAAGCCGAACGTCGCATTGTATGCTTCCCCCTCCGGAGGACCTACATGGACCGCAAGACCGCGCAGGATTTCGACCAGGAACTGCTTCTCATCTTCGACCAGTACGTGCACGGCGCCATCGATCGCCGGGGCTTTCTCGATCGGGCCACCAAGTTCGCGATTGGCGGCGTCACCACCGGCATGCTGCTCGACTCGCTGAGCCCGAAGTTCGCCGAGGCGCAGCAGGTGCCGAAAGACGACAAGCGCCTGAAGACCGAATACGTCGAGATTGCCTCGCCCAACGGCTACGGCAAGATCAAGGCGTACCTCTGCCGGCCGGCCAACGCCACCGGCAAACTGCCGGGCATCGTCGTCGTCCACGAGAACCGCGGCCTGAACCCGCACATCGAAGACATCGCGCGGCGGCTCGCCCTCGACAACTTCATGGCCCTCGCCCCCGACGCCCTCACGCCGCTCGGCGGCTATCCCGGCGACGAAGAGAAGGCCCGCGAGTTGTTCCCCAAGCTCGAACAGCCGAAGACGCGTGAAGACTTCCTCGCCGCGTCGGCCTTGCTGAAGTCGCGGTCCGACTGCACCGGCAAGATTGGCGCGGTCGGCTTCTGCTACGGCGGCGGCGTGGTGAACATGCTGGCCGCGCGCCTCGGCGCCGACCTCAGCGCGGGCGTGCCCTTCTATGGCGGCCAGCCGACCGTGGAAGACACGGCCAAAATCAAGGCCGCCATGCTGATCAACTACGCCGGCGTGGACGAGCGCATCAATGCCGGCTGGCCGGCGTGGGAAGCCGCGCTCAAGGCCAACAACGTCCGCTACGAAGGCTACATCTACGCCGGGACGCAGCACGGCTTCAACAACGACACCACGCCCCGCTACGACGCGGCGGCAGCCAAGCTGGCGTGGAGCCGCACCATCGCGCACTTCAACAAGTACGTCCGCGGATAGGCGACCTAACGTAGTGTCCGGCTTCAGCCGGACCTCGTCATGGAATGGAAAAGGCCGGGTGGGTCAAACCCCACCCGGCCTTTTGCTTCATGCGGACGCGCGACGCTTACTGCTTGGTCAAGGTGAGGCCGGTCACCGTGGCCTCCGTGTTGTGCGCGAAGCGGATGCCGTAGACGCCGTCGGTGGACTTGAGCTTGCCCGCGGCGACGACGGCGGCCTTGGGGTAGCTGCCGACCACGGTGCCGTTCACCGAGCACTCGATCTTGTCGGCGGTCACCGTCAGGGCGATGTCCTGCTTCACGGCCGAACCCTTCCCGGCCGCCTTGCCAATCGCCGCGTTCGGCTCGGGCTTGCGCGAGCTCACCGCGAACGGCGCCGGGCCCATGCCGCGGACGATGAACGTGCCGTCGCCGTAGGCGGAGCAGTAGATGAAGCTCTGGTCGGCGGTGCCGAGGTCGTTGCCGCCGATGACGATGCCGTAGGGATGCGGGTGATTGTTCAGGCCCATGTAGTTGGATTCGGTGAACGTGGCCTTCACCGTGTAGTTGCCGGCCGCCTTGTTCGCGGGGTTCCAGTAGATGACCGCGGGACCGGTCCGCACCTCGAGCACGCCACCCTTTTCGGCGAGGCGCGCGTTGTTCAGGACCTGGCCGGCCTTCTCTTCCTGCGCGTCAATCTTGCCCGCCCAGCCCTTCGCGAAAATGCCGCCGTCCTTCACCGCCACGGCGCCTTCCGGCTGCGCGGGCGCCTGGGCGCGGATGAGCGAAGGCGAACAAAGAGCAACTGCTAGTGCGAAACCGT
The DNA here is from genome assembly GCA_041659285.1 of Vicinamibacterales bacterium. Taxonomy (NCBI): domain Bacteria; kingdom Pseudomonadati; phylum Acidobacteriota; class Vicinamibacteria; order Vicinamibacterales; species Vicinamibacterales bacterium. The sequence continues at coordinate 69,172 of JBAZYO010000006.1, forward strand.
AGACGAGACGCATGGGTGTGTCCTCTCACTGGAAGTTTAGGGCCGTTACGCCGGGCCGCTCGAGCGCGGCCACCGTGGCCGAGCCATCACTATATCCGCTTCTTATGGGTCCTAGCGACCTCCCGCATAGGTGCGCTACGCTAGCCCCATGAGACTGCGTCATACGCTCGCCCTGGCTCTTGTCGCCTTCATCCCTGCCTGTTCCAGCCCCGCCCCAGCCCCGGCCGCCACGCCGGCGGCGACGGCCCCGGCGCCCCCACCCGCGGATCGCAAGTACCTGCTCGAGCGGGTGGACGACGCGTCGGTGGTGCAGTTGTATGCGGACGGCTTTTCATCGCTGCCGCTCAAGCAGAAGACGCTGATTTGGCACCTCTATCAGGCGGCGATCGCGGGCCGCGACATTTTCATCGACCAGAAGCACGAGAGCGCGCTCGAGATGCGCGGCATCCTCGAGCAGATCGTCGCGCATCCGCAGGGCGTGGACGCCGCCACCCTTGCCGAGGTGCAGCGCTACACCAAGCTGTTCTGGCTGAACAACGGCCCCTACAACAACCTGACGGCGCGCAAGTTCGTGCTGACCTGCACGCCGCAGGCGTTCGCCGCGGCGGCCAAGGCCGCCGGCGCCGGCGACGCCGCGGTGGCGCGCCTCCAGCCCATGTTCTTCGACGCGGCGGTCGATCCCATCGTCACCAACAAGACCCCGGGGGCCGGCAAGGACATCCTGCAGGCCAGCGCCAACAACCTCTACGATGGCGTGACGGTGGCCGACCTCAAGGGCTTCGAGGAGAAGTACGGGCTCAACTCGCGCCTGGTGAAGACGAACGGCAAACTGGTGGAAGAGGTCTATCGCATCGACGGCCGTTACGGGAAGTACATCACCGAGATCGTGAAGCACCTCGACGCGGCGAAGGCGTTCGCGGAGCCGCCGATGGCGAAGGCGCTCGAGGCGCTGGCGACGTTCTATCGCACCGGCGAAGTGAAGGACCGCGAGGCTTACGACATTGCCTGGGTGCAGGACCAGGCGTCGCCGGTTGATACCATCAACGGCTTCATCGAGGTCTACCTCGACCCGCGCGGCATCAAGGGCGGCTGGGAGGCCCTCGTCTTCTACGTCAATCAGGAGAAGACGGCGCGCATCAAGACCATCGCCGCCAACGCGCAGTGGTTCGAGGACCACATGCCGTGGGAAGCGAAGTACCGCAAGGCCAGCGTTCAGGGCATTGTCGCCAACGCCATCGACGTCGTGGTGGAAACCGGCGACTCCGGCCCGGTGACACCGGTCGGCATCAACCTGCCGAACGACCAGGCCATCCGCGAGAAGCACGGCAGCAAGTCGGTGGCGCTGTCGAACGTCAGCGAAGCCTACGCGCGATCGACGCCGGGCGCGATGCGCGGCGAGTTCACGTGGGCGCCGGACGAGACCGAACGCGCCGCGAAGTATGCCGAAGAGGCCGGCTCGTTGACCACCGACATGCATGAAGTGATCGGCCACGCCTCGGGCAAACAGGCCGACGGCAAGGCCAACCCGCAAGCGCTGATCAAGGAAGAGTTCTCGGCCCTCGAAGAAGGCCGCGCCGACCTCGTCGGGCTGTACTTCATCGCCGACCCGAAGCTGGTGGAGCTCGGCGTCGTCCCCGCCGCCGATCACGACGCCATGGTCCGCGCCGAGTACGAGTCCTACACCCGCAACGCGCTGGTCCAGTTGCGGCGGATGCGCGAGGGCACGCAGATCGAGGAAGACCACATGCGCAACCGGCAGATGATCGTCCGCTGGCTGATGGCGAACACCAAGGCCATCGAGGAGCGCACGCGCGACGGCAAGACCTACCTGGTGATGGTGGACGCGAAGGCCTTCCGCGACGGCGTCGGCCAGCTGCTGGCGGACGTACAGCGCATCAAGTCCGAGGGCGACTACGCCGGCGCGAAGAAGCTCTTCTCCACCTACGGCGTGCACTTCGACGCGAAGCTGCGCGACCAGATCGTGGCGCGCGTGGACAAGCTGAACCTGCCGTCGTACACGGGGTTCGTGATGCCGAAGCTGACACCGGTGATGGGCGCCAACGGCCAGATCACGGACGTGACGATTTCGTATCCGCTGGATCTGACGCAGCAGATGCTGGAGTACTCGGGGGCGCGGCGCTAGGCGCCAGCCGGCCCGCCAGGTACTCCACCGCCTGGTTCACCGTCGCCAGCCGTGCATAGTCTGCCTCCGGGACCTCGACGCCGAGGTCCCGGCGCAGGGCAATGACGACGTTCAGGAAGTCCATCGAGTCGAGCTCGCACTCCTGCCGGTACGGCACGTCGGGCCGCAGGCTGAGCGGATCGATCTCCGGCGCCACCGAGGTGAGGGCCCGCACGAACGCCTCCCGGATCTGATCGGGCGTCATAGGGCCTCCGGCGCCTGCAGGGCGCGCTCGACGGCCGCCAGAAAGGCGCCGGCCTGCCGGCCATCGACGGCGCGATGGTCGGCCGACAGCGACAGCGTGACCACCGACCGCGGCTCGACGCGCCCAGCCACCACCCACGGCCGCTCCACCACGCGGCCGATCGCGACAATCGCCACCTGCGGCGGATAGATGACCGCGTAGGCGGCGTCCACACCCAGGTCGCCGAGATTCGTCAAGGTAATCGTGGCATCCGTCATCTCGGAACTGCGCAGCGAGCCCGCGCGCGCGCGCGACACCAGGTCCATCAGGTCGCGGCCCGCCTCGCCGAGGGACTTCTTGTCCACGTCATGCAACGCCGGCGCGACGAGGCCGCCGTCGCGGAGCGCGATCGCGCAACCGATGTGCACGCCGGCACCGGGGACAAACCCGTTCTCGTTCCAGGTGCCGTTGACCGCCGGCACCTCCACCGCGGCGTTGGCGACCGCTTTCAGGAACAGCACGATCGGCAGCAGGCGTTCGGTAACCGGCCGGGCCTGGTTGGCCAGCCCCAACCAGGCCAGCGGCTGGGTCACGTCGACAGTAGTGGACAGGTAGAGATGTGGAATCTCGCGCTTCGACCTCGCCATGGCCGCACCAATGGCAGCGCGCATGCCGGCGGCGCGGGTCGAGGTCTTGGGGGCGGGCGGACCCGCCGCCGCGGCCCGTTCGACATCGGCCACGGTGATGGCGCCACCCGGCCCCTGGCCCACCACGCCGGCCAGGTCGACGTGAAGCTGTTCGGCGGCCTTTCTGGCGGCAGGCGACACGCGCGTCCGCACGGGGGCGGCAGGCGCACCGACCGCTGCCGGCGCGGCCGCCCCTGGCGTCTCGTTCGCGCCGCGGATGATCGCGAGCGCGGTGCCCACCGGTACCTTCTGCCCGGGTTCGACCAGCAAGCGCTCGATGGTGCCCGGCTCGAACACCTCGATCTCGATCGCGCCTTTGTCGGTGTCAACCACCGCCACGATGTCGCCGCGCGCCACGGTGTCGCCGGGCGCCTTGGTCCATTCCACCAATGTGCCCGCCTCCATGTCGGCGCCGAGCGACGGCATGCGGAATTCGCTCATCGCGGCGCCGGCGCCGGCAGAAGCGCGCGCACCGCGTCAACGATGGCCGCCGCCTGAGGCACCGCGGCGTCTTCGAGGTGCTTGGGATACGGGATCGGCACTTCGGCCGAGCACACGCGCGCGATCGGCGCATCGAGATCGTAGAACGCGGATTCGGCCAACCGGGCCGCGATCTCGGCCGACAGCCCGCCGCTGCGCCAGCCTTCGTCCACAATCGCGACGCGCCGGGTGCGGCGCACCGACTCGAATATCGTGTTCATGTCGAGCGGCCGCAGCGTCCGCAGGTCGATGACCTCGCACTCGACGCCGTCGGCCGCCAGCGTGGCGGCGGCGGCGAGGGACTTGTACAGCATCGCGCCATACGTAATGACCGTGACGTCCCCGCCATGGCGGCGGACGACGGCGCGGTCGATGTCCACGGGCCCGGCATCCGCGGGCAGGTCGCCTTCCAAGTTGTAGAGCGTCTGGTGCTCGAAGATCAGCACCGGGTCCGGGTCTTGCAGCGCGGTCCACAGCATGCCGCGCGCATCCTCGATCGTGGCCGGCTCGACGATCCGCAGCCCGGGCACATGCGCCAACCAGCCTTCGAGGCTGTGGGCGTGCTGCGCGGCCAGTTGCCGGCCGGCGCCGGTGGCCATCCGGATCACCACCGGGACGCTGAACTGGCCGCCGGACATGTGGCGGATGGTGGCGGCGGTGTTCACGATTTGATCGAGGGCGAGCAGGCTGAAGTTCACCGTCATCACCTCGACGATCGGACGCGAGCCGCCGAGCGCGGCGCCGATGCCGGCGCCGACGAACGTGGACTCGGAGAGCGGCGTGTCGCGAATGCGCTCCGGCCCGAACTCCGCGAGCAGCCCCTTGCTGACCGCATAGGCCCCGCCGTAGCGGCCCACGTCCTCACCCATCAGGAAGACACGGGGATCGCGCGTCAGCGCCTCGCGAATCGCTTCGCGCATCGCATCCCGATAGGTGATTCGCCTGGTCGGCCCGTTAGCCACGGTTCGCCTCCTGTGCTGCCGGCGTGTAGACGTCCTGCGTGAGGTGTTCCACCGGTTCCCACGTGCCGGCGTCGGCAAAGGCGACGGCCCTGGCGATTTCTCCGCGGACCTCGTCCTCGATGGCGGTGAGCTCGCGCGCATCCAACAGCCCGGCCTGTTCGAGCCGGGCCTTCAGTAACGCGATGGGGTCGCGCGTCTTCCACTCCTCAACTTCGGCCTTGTCGCGGTACAGCTCGGCATCGAACATCGAGTGGGCACGGAAGCGATAGGTCCGGCACTCGAGGAAGAACGGGCCGTTGCCGGCCCGCACCTGCTCGGCCGCCGACCTGGCGGCGTCTTCCACGGCGGTCACGTCCATGCCGTCCGCGGAGGCCGTGGGCATGCCGTAGGTCCGGGCCTTGGCCGGCAGGTCGGTCTGCGACAGCGCCCGCTCGATGCGCGTGCCCATCGCATACAGGTTGTTCTCGCACACGAACAGCACCGGCAGCTTCCACAGCGCGGCCAGGTTCATCGACTCGTGGAACTCCCCTTCGGCGACCGCACCGTCGCCGAAGAAGCAGGCGGTCACCCGCCGGCGGCCCAACAACTGATCGGACAGGGCGAGGCCCACGGCGAGCGGCAGCCCGCCGCCGACAATGGCGTTGCCGCCATAGAACCGGGTCGCGGCGTCGAAGACGTGCATCGACCCGCCACGGCCCCGGCTGCAGCCTTCCTGCTTGCCGAACATCTCGGCCATCAAGGGGTCGGCACCGATCCCGCGCGCCAGTGCGTGCCCGTGCTCGCGGTAGGTCGCGACGATGGCGTCGGCCGGGGTCAGGCCCTGCATCACGCCGACGGCGACCGCCTCCTCACCGATGTAGAGATGCAGGAAGCCGCGGATGTGTCCGGCGCTGTAGTGCTCGGCGCAGGCCTCTTCGAACCGGCGGATGCGGATCATCTCGCGCAGCAGCCGCTGCCCGTGCGTCCGCTCCAGTGGTGGGGTGCTCATGACGGCTCCAGTGTGGAGGTGTCGCCCTCGGGCAGCCCCAGCTCACGGGCCTTCAGGAGGCGGCGCATGATCTTGCCGGACCGCGTGCGCGGCACCGCGTCAACAAACGCGATCTCCCGCGGCGCGACGACGGCGCCGAGGCGGCTGCGGGCCAGCGCCTGAATCGAGCGGCGCAGGGCCTCGTCCGGCTCGAACCCGGGCTTCAACGCCACGAACGCCTTCACCACTTCGCCGGCGACGGGATCCGGCTTGCCGATGACACCGGCCTCGGCCACGGCTTCGTGCTCGAGCAGCGCGCTCTCCACTTCGAACGGGCCAATCAGGTGTCCAGCGGACTTGATCACATCGTCGGCGCGCCCGATGAACCAGTAGTAGCCGTCGGCGTCGCGGCGCGCGAGGTCGCCGGTGAGATAGAACCCGCCGGCGAAGCACCGGCGATAGCGTTCGTCGTCGCCGAGATAGCCGCGGAACATCGACGGCCACCCCGGTCGCAGCGCCAGCTCGCCTTGCACGCCGGGCTCGTCGATCTCCACGACCAGGCCCTCCGCGTCGCGCTTGACGATGGCCGCCTCGACGCCGGGGAGCGGGAGGCCCATCGAGCCCGGCCGAATATCCAGGGCCGCGACGTTGGCGATCATGATGCCGCCGGTTTCGGTCTGCCACCAGTTGTCGTGGAACGGGCGATCGAAGGCCTCGACACCCCACATCACGCCTTCCGGATTGAGCGGCTCGCCGACGCTGCCAAGAAACCGCAGGCTCCGCAGGTCATGCTGTCGCGCCAGCGCGGCGCCCGACTTCATCAACATGCGGATGGCGGTCGGCGCGGTGTACCACACCGTGATGCGCTCATCGCGGATGATGCGGTACCACCGTTCGGCATCGAAGTCCGCTTCGTCCACCACCATGGTCAGTCCGTGCGTCAGTGGCGCGATGATGCCGTAGGACGTCCCGGTCACCCACCCCGGATCGGCCGTGCACCAGTAGCGGTCGCCATCGTGGAAGTCGAGGGCGAAGCGCGCGGTGGCGAAGTGCGCCACCACGGCGTCGTGCACGTGCATGGCGCCCTTGGGCTTGCCGGTGGTGCCGCTGGTGAAGTGCAGCAGCGCGAGGTCTTGCCGGTCCGTGGCTGGAATGGTGAACTCGGGCGATGCGCCCTCAACCAGCGCGTTGAAATCCCACGTGGCGGGCGGCAGCGGCGCCGGCGTCTCGCGCACGAGGACGACGTGTTCGAGCGCGGGCATCTGTGCGCGCACCGGCTCCACCTTCTTGCGGTACAGCGTGTCGGTGGTCACCAGGACGCGGGCCTTGGCGATGGTCATGCGCGACACGATCGGGTCGGGGCCAAAGGCCGAGAACAGCGGCGTGTAGACGCTGCCGTTCTTGAGCGTGCCGAGCGCGGTCACGTACTGCGCCGGGATCCGTCCGGCGAGCGTCGCCACCACGTCGCCCTTCCCCACTCCGAGCCGGCTCAACACGTTGGCGAACTGGCTGGTCAGGCGGCGCAGGTCGTCGTAGGTGAAGTCGCGCCGCTCGCCGGCGCGGCTAATCCAGCGGAGCGCGAGCCGGTTCGGGTGCAGGTGGGCGGCATGCCGATCGACGGCTTCGTGCGCGATGTTGAGCCCGCGGCCGCCGGGCAGGCCGTCCAGCCATCCTCGCGCTTCTTCCCAGGAGAACTCCGACCACGCCTTGCGGTAGTCGCGCAGGTTGGCGCCACTACGAGTCCCGGGATCCTTGATGATCGCCGGCCACCGGGTGCCGGTGTCGACGCCTGTCGCGGCGGGATCCTGGGTCATGGCACGGTCTCACGGCCGCGGCTTCACGAGATACCGCGTGCACCAGTCGGTGGCCAGCCGCGATACGGCTTCGAGGGTGCCGGGCTCCTCGAACAGGTGGGTCGCGCCGGGCACGATCTCCAGCTGCACCGGCGCGCGCATGCGCAGCATCGCCGCGCGATTGAGATCGATCACCGGCTCGTCATGGCCGCCCACAATCAGCAGCGTCGGCGCCTGCACGCGCGGGAGCGCCTCGCCGGCCAGGTCCGGCCGGCCGCCGCGCGAAATCACCGCGCGCACGAACTCCGGCCGCTCGGCCGCGGCAATCAGCGCGGCGGCGGCGCCCGTGCTGGCGCCGAAGCAGCCGATTGGCAGCGCCGCGATGCCGGGTTCGGTCTGCGCCCAATCGACGGCGGCGGTCACGCGGCGCCCCAGCAACTCGATGTCGAACCGGTATTCCCGGGTCTGCACATCAACGGCGTCCTCTTCGCGCGTCAGCAGGTCCATCATCAGCGTCGCGAAGCCGCCCTGCTGCAGGACCTGCGCGACGGCGCGGTTGCGGCTGCTGAACCGGCTGCTCCCGCTGCCGTGGGCGAACACGACCAGGCCGGCCGCGCCCGGCGGCGTCGCCAGGTCGCCGTCGATCAGGTCGGTGCCAACGCGGATCTCGATGGGAAGCGTCTTGGGCACGTCAGACTCCAGTCGGATAGGTTTCCGGCAGATCGGCTTCGTGACGTGCCCACGTCTCGAGCGGCTCGAGCGCGCGGGTGTCGTCCACGTGCACGACGACATCGAACTGGGCGGGCAGGCGGGCGGAAAAGTAATGACTGCCCCGCTCGGTTTCTGGTTTGTAGATCACGCCAATGGCCCGCTCGAGTCGCGCCGGCGCCAGCACCGGCTCGAGGTGCCGGTCGTGCAGCCGCAACAGGAACATCGGCACACCGGTGTCGTGAAACAGCCGTTCATAGGAACCGGCGAGCGAAGGACGCACCTGCCGGTGCTCGGCTGGCTGACCCCATTCCGTGGCCGCCGTCACGGCCCCCCGGTGCGTCGTCATGCCGATCAGGCAGGCCGGCTTGCCGAACCGCTCGCGCACGAGCTGGCCGAGGTTGAGTTCGCCGGTCGAGGCCATGGCCGTGGCCCGCGCGTCACCGAGGTGGGAGTTGTGCGCCCACACCACGGCCTTGCCAGGGCCGCCCGCCGCCTTGTCGAAGGCCAGCAGCGCGTCCAGGGTTGACATCATGTGCCGGTCGCGAAGGTTCCACGACTCGGCGCGGCCGCGGAACATCGAGCGGTAGTACGCCTCCGCGTCGCGGACCACGCTGGCGTTCTGCTGCGCCGCAAACAGATCGTCGGCCGCCACGCGCCCGTCGAGACTCAGGTAGTCCGGGCCGCGGCGCCGCAGGTCCAGCAGCTGATTCACGGCCTCGTCTTCACAGGAGCGGCTGACGTTGATCGCGGCGGCGTAACCGTAGGCCTGCGGGTCCTCGCCGAACATGTCGAAGCACGCGTACTGGCGGCGCGCCTGGTTCGCCGCGGGCGGGTCCACCTTGTCCAGGTAGTCGATGACGCAGGCCATCGAGCTATGGAGGCTATAAAGATCGAGCCCGTAGAAGCCGGCGCGCGTGTCGGGGCCGCGCTCGGCGTTTTCCGCTCGCAGCCACCGCAAGAACCGCACGACCTCGCGGTTGCGCCACATCCAGCGCGGGAACCGCGTGAAGTCCGATAAGGCCGCTTCGGCGGTGTCGTCCGCTCCCAGCCCGCGGACCCATCGATTCGCGCGGTAGGCGTCGGGCCAGTCCGCTTCGACGGCGACGATGGTGTAGCCGCGCTGCTCGATAAGCGCGCGCGTCAGGTCGGCGCGGATGCGATAGAACTCCTGCGTGCCGTGCGACGCCTCGCCAATCAGCACCACGGGCGCGTCGGGCGGAATGACCTCGATCAACCTCTCGGCCGCGGTGTCCTCGTCGAAGCGCACGGCGTGCCGGCGAACGACGTCAACCGTATTAGGCATTACGCGCTCCGTTTCGTGACCGAGCGGCTTGCGGACGCGGCGAGGAGCCGGCGCACTTCCTCGTCGGTGGTCTGCGAGAAGTCGTCGTACCACAGTCCAACGGCCGTGAACGGGTCCGGTGTGTACGCGCACACCACCTCGTCGGCGACCTGCTCCAGGGCCCGGCACGTCTCGGACGCGCCCACCGGCACGGCGACGATGATGCGGGACGGCTTCAGGTCGCGGGCCGCCTGCACCGCCGCCCGCATGGACGACCCCGTCGCCAGGCCGTCGTCCACGATGATGACGACGCGTCCCTTCAGAGGCTCCGGCGCCCGGCCGTCGCGATACGCGCGTTCACGCCGCTCCAGCTCCGCGCCCTCGACGCGGGCCACGGTCTCGATGGTCGTGTCGGAGAGCTGGTACCACCGCACGACGTCTTCATTGAGCACGCGGACGCCGCCGCTGGCGATGGCGCCCATGGCCAGCTCTTCGTGACCGGGCACGCCGAGCTTGCGGACCACGAACACGTCGAGCGGCGCGTGCAGGGATTGGGCGACCTCGTGGGCCACCGGCACGCCGCCGCGCGGCAGGCCGAGCACTACGACATCCTCACGATCGGCGTAGCGTTGGAGTTCGGTGGCGAGGGCCTTGCCGGCCTCCTGCCGATCGGCGTACCGCGGCCTGGATCCCGGAAAGTGCTTGTTCATGACCGCCTTGCCGCGTGATTTCGATGCAATTCGAGTACCGGTCACGCGCTAGGCGCGCGGCGGAAACGAACCCGGGACCTGCGAAATCTTTCCCATGTCCGAGGGTTTTTCAACCCCTCGGTTCTCATCCGGCGTCGAGCGCCGGCGGCTCCGGCCTTGGCTCGGGCACCTCGGTCATCGTCGCCTCGGTCAGAAGCAGCACGCCGGCGGCGGACGCGGCATTCTCGAGTGCCAGCCGCACGACCTTCGTGGGATCGATGATGCCGGCCTCCACCAGGTCCACGTACTTGCCGGTCGCCGCGTCGAAGCCGAAGTTGCCGCTTCCCCCGCGCATCTTCTCCACCACCACGCCGTCATCGGCGCCGGAGTTGTCGGCAATCTGGCGGGCCGGCGTCTCCAGGGCCCGGCGCAGGATCAACACGCCGGCGCGCTCGTCGCCATCCACCTTAGCGGCTTCGGCTTCAACCGCGGCGATGGTCCGCAGCAGGGCGAGACCGGCGCCCGGCACGACGCCTTCCGCAATGGCCGCCCGCGTCGCGTGGATCGCATCGTCGAAGGCCTCGTGCCGGCTCTTCATCTCCGCTTCGGCCGGCGCACCGACGCGAATCACCGCGACGCCGCCTGACAGCTTGGCCAGCCGTTCTTCGAGTTTCTCCCGGTCGTAGTCCGACGTCGTGTCGGCAATCTGCCGCCGCAATTCCTGGCAGCGGCCGTCGATCGCGCGCTTGTCGCCCTTGCCGCCGACGATGGTCGTGTGATCGCGATCGACCACGACGCGCGTCGCGCGGCCCAGGTGTTCCAGCGTCACGTTCTCGAGCTTGATCCCCAGCTCCTCCGCGATCAGCTGGCCGCCGGTGACGATCGCAATGTCCTGCAGCATGGCCTTTCGCCGATCGCCAAAGCCTGGCGCCTTCACGGCAACATTCGCCAGCACGCCGCGCAGGCGGTTGACGACGAGCGTGGCCAGCGCTTCGCCTTCCACGTCTTCGGCAATCACCAGGAGGGCCGCCCCTTGCTTGGCGATCGGCTCCAGGATGGGCACGAAGTCTTTGATGTTGCTGATCTTGCCTTCGTACAGCAGGATCCGCGCGTCCTCGAGCACCACCTCCATCTTCTCGGGGTCGGTCACGAAATAGGGCGACAGGAATCCGCGATCGAACTGCAGGCCTTCCACGACTTCCATGGCCGTTTCGGTGCCTTTCGCTTCCTCGACGGTGACCGCCCCTTCGGCGCCGACCTTCTCGATGGCGCGGGCCACCAGCTCGCCGATCGCGGCGTCGTTATGCGCCGACACCGTCGCCACTTGCTCCTTCTCGCGCAGGCTGACAACGGGCCTTGACTGGGCACGCAGGGCGTCGATGGCGACGCGAACGCCGCGGTCCAGCCCTCGCTTGAGATCGATCGCGCTGGCGCCGGCGGCTATGTTCCGCATGCCATCCGCGACGATGGTGTGCGCGAGGATGGTCGATGTCGTGGTGCCATCCCCCACCGCATCGCCGGTGCGCTCCGCGGCGCCGCGCAAGATCTGCGCGCCGAGATTCTCGACGGGATCCTTCAGGCTGAACTCCTTGGCGATGGTGACGCCGTCGTTGCACACAATCGGCTGGCCCCACTTCTTCTCGATGAGCACGCAACGCGATTTCGGGCCCAGCGTGACGCGCACGGCGTCGGCAATGGCGGCGGCGCCGCGAAGCACCTTCTCGCGGGCTTCCGAGCGGAAGAGCAACTGCTTGTGAGGCATGGAACCAACCCTCCCCGGTGACGCTTCGATTACGCGCTAAAGCAAGTTGAAGGCCAGTGGCCAGCGTCCGGCCTCATTCTCGGTCCGCAGCAGGGGGCGGACCGCCCTCAACCCTGGTTCGCAAGATTCGGAGCAACTCCGGCCCGCCGTCCACGATCCGGCTCTGCACGATCGCCCGCGCGATGCCGCCGAAGAACCTGTTCAGCATGTCGAGTTGTGTGCGGTGGACGTACGTGAGATAGAGCGAGCCGCTGGCGGGGTCGCGGACCAGGGCGGTCAGCGTGAGCGTGCCGTTCATGTAGCGCGTCGAGTACAGATTCTTGCCGGCCACCAGCACTTCCGGCCCCTCACCACCGGGCGTTTGGCGCGTGATGCCCACGTGGATCAGGCTGACGACGGGCTTGCCGGAGGCGTAGTACTCCTTCGACCAGTAGAAGAAGGATTCCACGTTCGCGCGGCTGACGTCGTTCGGGTTCTCCAGCCAGGCGAGCAGGCGCGGATCGGACCGGCCGATGTACGGCGAGTTGGTGACCAGCGCCGCGAACACGTCTGAGGGCTTGGGTGCGTCGCTCCTGGTGGCCGGAGCCGGCGCCGTCTCGAGGCCACCGGCACGGTAGGCATTCAGCCGCGCGAGCAGCATTCGCCGAAACGCCACGTGGATCGCGTCGTCACGGCCCTCGGCCACAACGGGGCGGAAGGCCTCGATCTCGTCCGCGGACAGCTTGACCTTGCAGTCGCCAGGCCGGCACTGGCGAATCGCGTCGAGGTCGCGCCGATCGAGGACGAGGCCGTCGAGGTCGTCCAGCTTCGGCGGGTCCGAGAAGCGACCGACCGCGGGGATGGCCGGGCCGCGCTTCAAGGCCTCAATCCGGCGTGTCCATTCCACGAACACGTCGGGCGACGCGTTGAGCCGCGTGGCCGTGAACACGGCCAGTTCTCCCTTCCTCGACGGTAGCGTCTTGACGACGCCGCCCCAGTCGAGTCCTCGGAGGTCGGCACTGGTGAGCGTGACCTCGGGCTCGAGCCACCGGAACGGGCCACCGGCGCCTGAGGCACTCGTGCTGGCAGCGCCGCCCCAACACACGACGCCAACGACCGCCGCCGCGACGGCAGCCTTCGCGAAGAGGCGATCGACAGTCATGCTCGGCCTTGGCCTCGCCCGCGGATGCCAGCCGGCCTTGCGCCCGTGCTGTGACCGGCTCCGCCCACCGCTGCCTGGTCCGCCGTGGCACGGGGCCGCTGCAACGCCGCCACCACCATGTCGTCGGTGACCTCGGAAAAGTCCTCGAAGAACCGGCCCACCGCGAGGAACGGTTCCGGCGCATGCAGGCAGATCACATCATCCGCTTCGGCGCGAAGCGCGTCGAGCGAAGACGGCGGCGCCACGCCCAGGGCGACCACGATCTTCTTCGGCCGGCGGGCCCGGATCGAGCGGATGGCCGCGAGCATGGATGAGCCGGTGGCCACGCCGTCGTCCACGATGATGACGACCCTCCCGGCGGGATCGAGCGGCGGCTGCGCCTTGGTATAGAGCTCCCGCCGCTTGCGGAGGATTTCCCGTTGAGTGCGGACTTCCTCGCGCACCTGGCTCGCGGAGGCACTTCCGAAATACTCGCCTTCCAGCACCGCGCCCGACTCATCCACGGCGCCAATCGCGAGTTCCGGCTGTGCGGGGGCCCTCAGCTTCCGCACCAGGACCACGTCCAGGTCGGCGCCGAGGGCGTCGGCAATGATGCGCGCCATCGGGACCGCCCCCCTCGGTATGCCGACGACGAGCGGGTGCTCGGCCCGGTAGGCGGCCAGTCGGTCAACCAGACGCACGGCGGCGTCCTCACGGTTCTGGAATTGCATGGCAGGCCTCCTGCGGCTGCGCCCGTAGTGAAAGCAAGGCTCCTGCCAGTGCAGAGTCCGCGCCTCGCCACCTTGGCGCGCGTCCTGCACTGACTAGCAAACGCGGAGCAGAATCCCCATGGATGAGCGGACCACCGTATTTGCAGGGCCGGCCAGCCAGCGCTTGGGAGGCGAGGTCTGCGAGATCCTGCTGACCACCCCGGCCGTCTACGAGTGCCAGCGCTTCCCGGACGGCGAAACCCAGATGGAGCTCGGGGGATCGGTGCGCGGTGACGACGTGTTCATCGTGCAATCCACCAGTCCGCCGGTCGAGCAGCATCTGATGGAGTTGCTGCTCCTCGCGGATGCCTGCCGCCGTGCCGGCGCACGCCGCCTGACCGCGATCATTCCCTACTTTGGCTACGCCCGGCAGGAACATCGCGCTGGGCGGCGATCGCTGGGCGCCCGCGTCGCGGCCGACCTTATCGGCACCGCACGCTTCGATCGGCTGATGCTCATCGACGCCCACACACCGTCCCTGGAAGGGTTCTTCGGCCTGCCCATCGACCACCTGACCGCCATTCCAATCCTCGCGCGCGCCGCGGCGCCATCGATTCGCGACAACACCGTGGTGGTGGCGCCCGACCTCGGCGCCGTGAAGCGGGCGCGTACCTACGGGCGCCTGCTACAGCTGCCGATCGCCTTCATCCATAAAACCCGGCTGGACGGTGACGAGGTCGAGACGCATGGTGTGATTGGCGAGGTGCGCAACCGGCGGCCGCTCATCGTCGACGACATGCTGAGCACCGGCGCCACGCTGAAGGCCGCGATCGACGCCCTCCGCGCGGCCGGCGCCTCGGACCCGATCACGGTCGCGGTCACCCACGCGCTCGTCGTGGGCCACGCGCGCGACCTGCTGCGGACCCTGCCCATCGAGCGGTTAATCGCGGGCGACACGGTGGCCATCGAACCGCCGGAGGTCCCGCACCTTGAGGTCTCCAGTGTGGCGCCCCTCATCGCCGACGCCATTCGACGCGACCATCGCGACGAATCGCTCGCCGACCTGCGGACGCCCGACTGACGCACGATTCATCGAGCCTCGCCAGCTGCGGACATTTGATCAGGCCGGCCGGCGGGACGGTTCGGACCGCCAGGCCAAGCGGGAGAGCGCCTCGGCCAAAGCCCACGCCAGCGCCGCCGCCCCGAACACGAGAGCCCAGAGTTCCACCGGGATGGTCGCGTTCCCGAGGAGGATGGCGGTGAACGGCAGGAACGACGCGCCCACCTGGATGGCGATGCCCGCCGCCACGGCCGCATGCAGGTAGAGGTTGGGCAGCGGGAAATTGCGCGTGTGCCTGGATGGATACGTCAGCAGCAACTGCCCGATGGCCATGAAATGAAACGCGGCCGCTCGCGTCAGGTCGAGGTCGTAACCGAGCCGCGGCACCACGCCGAGCACCAGGAGCGCGAGCAACGCCTTCATAGTGCCGGCGGTGACGATGAACCGCAGCGACGGACGGTCGAGGAGCGGTGACCGGGAGGGCCGGGGCCGGTCTCGCATGACGCCCGGCGTGCGATCGAACGCCAGCGCCAGCGCCGGAAGCCCGTCGGTCGTCAGGTTGATCCAGAGGATCTGCGCGGCGGTGAGCGGCAGCAGCAGGCCGCCGGCCGCGTCACGCAGCTCGAGCGAGAACGCCACCACCGCCCCGCCCGCCACCAGCAGCACTTCCGACAGGTTCGTGGTGAACAGGAAGCGGAGGAACTTCTGGATGTTCTCGTAGATGCCCCGGCCTTCTTCGACTGCGCCGACAATGGTGGCGAAGTTGTCGTCGAGGAGCACGAGGTCGGCGACTTCGCGCGTGACGTCGGAGCCGCGCTGCCCCATCGCCACACCGACGTCGGAGCGCTTGAGCGCCGGCGCGTCGTTGACGCCGTCGCCGGTCATGGCCACGACCTGGCCTTGCGCGCGCAGGGTCTCGACGATCCGCAGCTTCTGTTCGGCCCGAACCCGCGCGAAGACGTTGGTTTCGGCGAGCGCGTCCTGCAACGCGGCGTCCCCGAATTCCGCGAGGTCTTCTCCGGTCAGGACGCGCACGCCGGGAATGCCGATCTGTTGCGCGACCGCGAGCGCCGTGGCCGGGTGGTCGCCGGTGATCATGATCACGCGGATGCCGGCGGCTTGCGCGATGCGAATGGCGTCGGGCACTTCGGCCCGCGGCGGATCCCAGAACAACACCAGGCCGAGCAGCGCCAGTGATTCCTCGGTGGCGCCGTCGGCCCAGGCCACCGCCAGCACGCGATAGCCCTCGCGCGCATACGCGTCGGCTTTCTCGCCCCACGACTCGCGATCCGCGGCCGACAGCACGCAGCGGCCGAGGATCACTTCGGGCGCGCCCTTCAGGAAGCTCACCGGCCGCCCATCTTCCTGCACGGTGACGCGGGCATACTTCCACGCGCTGTCGAACGGCCGTTCGTCCACCTTCGGATGCTCGCGCCTGGTGCGGACCACGTCCACGCCGTGCAGCGTCGCGTAGCGCAAGAGTCCGAGGTCGAGCGGATCACCAGCGCCGGTGGCCAGGTCCGCGTCGTTGGCGAGCACCACCGCCGTCAGCGCCCGGGCCGGGTCGGGCGCGTCGAGCGACCGCACGTCCATGCGGCCCTCGGTCAGCGTGCCGGTCTTGTCGGTGGCGATGACGGTGACCGAGCCGAGCGCCTCGACCGCCGCCAGCCGGCGCACCACGGCGCGATGCCGGGCCATGCGTTCCACGCCGAGGGCCAGCGCCACCGTGAGCACCGCCGGCAGGCCCTCCGGCACCGCGGCCACGGCCAGCGCCACGGCGAAGATGATCAATTCCGATGCGCGCCCGGGTCCTTCCGCCATCACGCCGGCCACGCCCAGCACTGCGGCCAGCGTCAGCACCCAGCGCGCGATCTGGCCGCCGAGCGCGTTGACGCGCACTTCCAGCGGCGTCTTCGACACCTTGATGCCGGCGAGCATGGACGCGAGCCGGCCCATCGCGCTGGCCGCACCGGTCCGCGACACGTCGAGAAACGCCTTGCCGCGCACGAACAGCGTGCCACTGAAGGCCTCGTCCCGATCCGACTTGTCCACGGGCGCCGACTCACCGGTGAGGACGGATTCGTCGAGCATCACGCCGTGGGCATCCGCGAGCACGCCGTCAGCTGGCACGCGATCACCGGCATCGAGGCGCACTCGGTCGCCGGGGACCAGCGCCTCCGTTGGCAGGCGGACCAGGCGGTCGTCGCGGAGCACCCACGCGTGCGCGCCGGCGAGTGCCTTCAGATGCGACAGCGCCGCTTCGGACCGCTGTTCCTGGTAAAGGCCCAGGGCGGCGTTCAGGACGAGGATGAGGCCGATGGCGATGGCCTCAGCCGGCCAGCCACCGCGGCCCTCGTACAACCACACGCCCAGGTCGAAGGTCAGGGCGAACAGCAGGATGAAGATGAGCGGGCTGGCGAACTGCCTGAGGAAGCGGCGCCATAGGGGATCGGGAACGCGTCCGGGCAGGGCGTTGGGCCCGGCGCGGGCGCGTCGCTCCGTGGCGTCGGCGGTGGACAGTCCGGTCACAGGTGCCCTCGCCATCATCTTAGGCACGCTTCGGCACCGCGCGGACATTCTGCGTAAGGGGGTGGTGTATTTACAGCAGCTTCTTCGTCAGCCGCGCGCGTTCGGCCACGGCGTTGTCGTACGCGGCCTGGGCGGTGGCTTGCTCCGTCAGCACGCCCTTCTCCGTTTTCGACGCCTCAGCCAGTTCGCGCTCAATCCGTTGACGCGTCCGCTCGGCGCGTTCGACGGCGCGGCGGGCGCGGTCGAGCGTGGCCTCGGCCTCGCGCTCGGTCGCTTCGGCAAACCGCAACCGCTCCCGTGTCATGTCGAGCTCACGCCGGGCCGCCTCGTTGGCCCGTTTCTCGGTTTCAGTCGGACGCGGCCTGGAGGCGTCGGTCTTCGGCTCCAGCTTTGTCGGCTGAGGCCTGGGCTTCGCCGCAATCGTGAAGCCCTCGAGCGCCTCGAATCCGGTCCGCTTCAGCGGCCTGGTCATTCGTCCCGGCGGATCGTTGCTAGGCAGGATGTCGAGCGTCTCGCGAACTGCGTCGATCACGGCAGCCGTGGCCTTGCCGCCGTCGGCTTCGAGAATCTCGCGCGCGGTCTGCGTGGCGCGCTTCACGGCCGCGCGATGGTTGGCCTCGGCGCCGCGCACATCCGGCGACTGGCCGGCCAGCTGCTCCCGATAGGCAGTGCGCAGTTGCTGTGACGCGTCGATCAGCTCGTCGTAGATCGGCCGCTCGCGCCAGAACAGCTGGTTGACCGCCCACGCGGCGAGGTTGGGTTTCTCGAGGCGCTTGATCTCGGGCGCCCTCGCGCCGGCATGCTTGGCGAGCGCGTTGCGGGCAGGCGTGAACTGGTCGAGCGGCAGCTGGTAAAGCTGATCGATCTGCGTGTCCACTTCCACTATCCTAGTATTTCATTTTCTTCCGGAGGCCAGATGAATCTCGCTCGTGCCGTCGCCGTTGTGGTGACCCTCGCGTCCGTCGCCCTCAGCGCGCAGACGCCCACCACCCACACCTTCATGCCCGAGCGGTTCTACAACACGTTCTCGTTTGCGCACCCACCCGCACTCCGGATCAAGCCGGGCGATCGCGTCGTGACCAAGACCATTGATGCCGGCGGCACCGACTGGAACGGCAAGCCGGTGGCGCCCGGCCCGAACCCGCAGACCGGTCCGTTCTTCATCGAAGGCGCCGAACCGGGCGACATGATCATTGTGTCGATCGAAAAGCTGGAGCTCAATCGCGCCACGGCCTACTCGGGAGGCGCGCTGGCGCCCTACGCCGTCGATCCGGCGGCGCTGCTCGCCCGCACCGAGCGCCAGGCGCCGCGCGCGAGCTGGCTTCTCGACAAGGCCAAGGGCACGGCACGGCTCGACGGCACCGACCTCGGCGGCATCGAACTCAAGCTCCGGCCGATGCTCGGCTGCATCGGCGTGGCGCCCGCGCGCAAGGAGGCGATCACCACCAGCTCGCCCGGCGCGTTCGGCGGCAACCTGGACTACGCCGGCCTCAACGCCGGCGTGAAGGTGATGCTGCCGGTGAACGAACCCGGCGCGCTGCTCTTCATCGGCGACGGCCACGCACTGCAAGGTGAGGGTGAGGTCGTCGGCACCGGCCTCGAAACGTCGATGGATGTCGAGTTCTCGGTGCAGCTCGTGAAGAAGGCCACCATTGCCTGGCCGCGGCTCGAGAACGACACGCACGTAATGGTGCTCGGCAGCGAGCGCTCGCTGATCGAAGCGCTGCAGCATGCCACCAGCGAGATGCACCGCTGGCTGATGGCCGACTACAAGCTGTCGGAGCGCGGCGCCTCTCTGCTGATGGGCCAGACCCTCGAATACGAAGTGGCCAACGTCGTCGATCCCCGGTTCACCGTGGTGGCGAAGATCCGCAAGTCGGTGCTGGCCGGGCTCCGTTGAGGTAACGTCGTAGTCCTGACGATTCACACCAACAAACCCAGCTGGACCACGGGGTCCTATCTCACCCACCGCTTCAATCCCGAACTGGGGATTGGACGAGTGACCGCCATCGAGGCGCGCGCGCTGGTCGTGGAGTTTCCACGCTCGGGCACCACGCTTCGGCTGGCCGCCGGCGCCGACGTGCTGGTCCCGGTCGATCTGAGCCCGGGACGCCCAGTCCGCATCACCGCTACCCAAAAAGAAACGACGATCACGGCCCGCCTGCCTGACGGCACCCTGCAGCTGGCGAACGGGCGCAAGGAGCCGGCACACGCGCTGTGGCCGTTGGAACTCGAGGGCGCGCTCCTCGAGCGCCTCGCACTCGGCGAGATCGACGACGTCGAAGACTTCGTCACGCGGATGAACATCCTGCATCTCCTGGCCATTCGCGAAGCCGACGGCCTCGGATCGTTCCTTGGCGGGCGCGTCCGGCTGTTCCCGCATCAGCTCCACGTGGCGGAGCGGGCCACCGCGACCGATCCCGTGCGCTGGCTGCTCGCCGACGAGGTCGGCCTCGGCAAGACCATCGAGGCCTCGCTCATCCTCAACAAGCTCGTCCACGCCGGCAAGGTCACGCGCTGCCTCGTGGTGGCACCGGAGACCTTGACCGTCCAGTGGCTCGGCGAACTGTGGCGCAAGTATCACCAGGTGTTCACCCTGCTCGACTCGGAGCGCCTCGGCGACGTGGCCCACGACTTTGGTGACGGCTTCAACCCCTTCGAACTCCACCGCCGGTCGGTGATCTCGCTCGAGATGCTGATCGCCCGCCCGCACCTGACCGCGCAGGCGGTCCAGGCGGGCATCGACCTGCTCGTGGTGGACGAAGCGCAGCACCTCCGGCGTCCGCCCGGGCACCCAGGCGAAGCGGGCTGGCGTGCCGTCGCGCCCATCGCCGGCCTGGGCCGTCACGTGCTGCTGCTGAGCGCCACGCCACTTGAAGACGACGCGCACGGGTTCTTTCGGCTGCTCCAGCTGCTGCGTCCGGAAGAGTTTCCGGAGGACACGAGCTTCGAGGCACGTCTCGCTCAAGGCACGCCACTGCCCGCCTGCACCAGCTCAACCCGCCGAG
Source organism: Vicinamibacterales bacterium (assembly GCA_041659285.1). NCBI lineage: Bacteria > Pseudomonadati > Acidobacteriota > Vicinamibacteria > Vicinamibacterales > Vicinamibacterales bacterium. Next base: position 89,297 of record JBAZYO010000006.1, read on the forward strand.
CCGACATTGGCGGCCTGCCGCCGCGAGTGGGGATCCCGATCGGGCTCACCGACCCCAAGAGCGCGACGTTGCGGGACGCCGTTGAGAAAACGGTGCGGAGCACGGTCGCACCCAATGCCGTCGCCGAACGCGCCAAGGTCGATCGCGTCCGCCGCGCGCTCGCGTCCGGCGCCGCACTCAGCGCCGTGTTGGGCCCGGACGAAGCCACGCTGCGAAAAGAAGCCGAGGCCATGGACGCCAAGGATGCCCGCGTCGCGTGGCTGGTCTCGCAGGCGCCACTCTGGCGCAAGGCCGGCGAGAAGACGCTGGTCTTCGTTGCCCATCGCGAGACGCTCGAGATGCTGCGCACCGCCTTGAGCCAGCGCGCGCAACTGGCGACCGGCGTCTTTCACGAGGAACTCTCGTCGGCGCGCCGTGACACCGAGGTCGCGCGGTTTCGCGAGTTGGACGGCCCCAGCCTGCTGGTGTCCACCGAGTGCGGCGGTGAAGGCCGCAACTTCGAGTTCTGCCGCCGCCTCGTGCTGTTCGACCTGCCATGGAAGCCGTCGGTGGTGGAACAGCGCATCGGCCGGCTCGACCGGATCGGCCGCCGCATCCCGGTGGAGGTCGTCTACTTTCGACCGCCCGGCGGCATTGGCCGCGATGTGGTGAGGCTCTTCGAAGCGCTGGGGTTGTTTCGCGAGCCGCTCGCCGGCCTCGAACCGCAACTCGCCCACGTCGAAGGCGCGCTCGAAGAGATCGCGCTCGATCCGGACGCGTCGCTTTCAGACCAACGCTTCGAGGCGCTCGTCGCCGAAGCGCAGGCGGCCCGGACGCGCATCCGCGAAGCGGCCTACCAGCAGCTCCATCGCGATCCGTATCGCGCCGGGATGGGCGCCGGCATCCTGGCGCGGGTCCCCAAGGAACTCGACGCGCTGAATGAGGAGGTGGTCATCACCGCCTCCATCGGCCTGGGGTTCACCATCGCACATCCGCCAGGCCACCGGGTGTTCTCGATCGAACTCGGCAGCGGCTCCCGCGTGGACGGCTTGCCGGGCGTTCCGGCGGGCGCGAGCTACGTCGGCACGTTCGACCGGGAGGAAGCCGTCGCCAACGAGTTCATCGACTTCTACGCCTCCGGCCATCCGCTCGTCGAGGGCATCTTCGCCCACTACGAGGAAGGCCCGCTCGGCCGCGTCGTGCGGTTCGAGATGGCAATCGGTGGAGACCTCGGCGAGGGGCTCGTGGCCATCTACAAGGACGGCCCGGCCTTCGAGGTGGTCGCGCTCGACGCCGACGGCGACACGCGCCTGGACTGGGCGGCGGCGATCTGTCAGCGGCCGATCCTGGCGCGCGCGGTGCTCGGCAAGAAGGCCGAGGACCACGACTGGCGAGGCATGATTCGCCGCCTGGGCGCGCAACTCGACGCCACCCGTCGTCTGCACGCAGTCGCCGCCATCGTGGTGCGGCCTGCCCCCACCCGTTGATCGACGGGCAACGGCAGGCGCGCTATTTCATGTTGATCAGCGGGACGGCATTGCCCCCGTAGAGAAACGTGCAGCCGCCTTTTGAGCACACCTCGCGCTGCATCTGGATGGCTTGGAGGGCCACGTACTGCTCGGAGTTCAATCCCATCTTCTGGTTGTACGCCTGGTCGGCGGCCGCCCGGCTCTCCTCCGCCATCTTCCGCTGATCCTCGGCAAGCTTCTTCTGCTTTTCCGTATTGATCCGTTGCTCCTGCGCGGCCGTCTCGACGCGCTGGTGCAGGATCGCATCGGGAGGGTTGGCGCGACCCAACGACATGTCCAGCACCCGCACCGGCACGCCTGTGTCCTTGATGATGGTTAGCAGGTGTTCCGTGACCACTTTGTCGACCGCTTCAGCGGCCGTGGCTTGAATGGCCATCTCATTCATCCCGTGTGCCTTCACGGCATCACGGACTGCCGTCCGGTACGGTTGATCGAGATTTCGCACCCAGAACCCGGGCTTGTCGCCGACGATGTCCTGCCCGAAGTCGCGCACCAACTTCACGCTGTCGGTGACTTGAAGGGTCAGCACGGAATGAAAATCGATCGGCACGCCGTCGGTCGTCATCAGGTCACTGAATTCAACGTCGATCCGCAACGGCTGCATGTTGACGTCGATACCAGTGGTCGTGAACGCCACATACTTGAGGCCGGTCTTCACGGGTGTCTCGTCCACGCCGCCACTGCCAAAGAACAGGGGCTTGCGCACGAGCACCGCTTCGTGGCCGGCATCGGGCTGTACTGTTCTGCAGCCGACGGCCAACCCCACGAGGAAGAGTACGGGCAATACAATCAGTTTTTTCATCGCATTTTCCTGGCTGGGTCACGGCGTTGTCCAGTTCAGTGTTGATCAGGAAGCGCCCGCCGGGTTGAGGTAATACAGCCGCGTTGCGCAAGGATGTGACCGCAAGATGCGCGACTCGGATACGATGTCCGACCATGAGCAGCCCCCTCCACGTGCGGCGCGCCGTCGTCGCGCTCGTTCTTGTTGCCGGTCTCCACTCGCCCAGGTCTTCGTCGCTGAGCGCCCAAAGCGCCGACCGCAATCTCGACGCCATCGCCTCGTGGGTGGCCGTGGACGCGGCCACAGGCTACGAGGGGCGCGTTGCCCCGGCGCTCGCCTCGGCACTTGGCAACTGGACCGCCGACCCGTGGGGCAACGTGGTCGCCACGGTCGGCTCGGGCTCACCGCATCACATCGTCGCGTGCGCGCTCGATCGCCCCAGCTACGCCGTCTCGCAGATCACAGACGAGGGCTACTTGCGGCTCCATCGCATTGGCCGCGGGTCGCGACATCCACTGTGGGATCAGCAGTTCGAGGCGCAGCAGGTGCGGGTGTTGACCGCCACGGGCCCGGTTGCGGGGGTCGTGGGCCGGTCCAATGGCCACTTTGCGCAACAACATCGCCGCGAAACCGCGCTTGTGACCGCTGATGACTTGTGGCTCGACGTCGGCGCGGAGTCGCGCGCGGACGTCGAGAAGCTCGGGATCGCACTGCTCGATCCGGTTGGACGCCACCTGCCGCCGTGGCCCATGGCCGGCGGCGTCGCCGGCCCCGACGCCGGTCGCCGCACCGGATGCGCCGCGGTCGTCACCCTGGCCGCGGCGACGCGCGCGGGCAAGGCGCCTGGCCGCACGACCTTTGTCCTGAGTGCGCAAGAAGCAACTGGATGGGTGGGCCTGTCGTCGCTCGTCGCCCGCGCGGACCGCGTCGATCAGGTGACGATCCTGGCGCCGGGCGAGGAGGCGCGGGCAGAGACCGACCGGGCTGCGGATTCGCTCTCTAACTTCGGCAACGTCTTGGCGGCGGCCGGGTTGAAGACGGTGAAGTGGCTGGCGCCCAAGGTGGAGCAAGCGGGCTCACACATGGAGGTCGTGCGTGAGAGCGAGGCGCAGTGGCTGCTCGAGGCTGCAGCGAAGGCTGCCGGCGTGGCCATGGCCCCGAACCCCGCCTGGATCGCGGCACCGGCGCGGACGCCGCTGCGAACCAACCACGTTGACGCCACGCTTGCGGAGCCGGCCGCCACGCTCACCGATCTCGTCGAGCGCCCCGCCGTGTCAGGACACGAATGGTCCGTGCGCCGGGCGGTGCTGGCGGCGCTGCCGGCCTGGGCGCGCGAGCGCGCGGTCGTGGACGATATCGGCAACATCATGGTGGAGGCCGGGCCCCAGGGCAACGCGACGGTCTTCATGGCGCACATGGACGAGGTCGGGTATGTGATCGAGTCGATCGCCCGCGACGGCACCGTGGCACTGACCGCGCAAGGCGGCGCGGTGGCGTCGGCCTGGGAGGGCCAGACGGCGCTGGTTCATTTTGATCCGCAGGGCGCGCCCAGCACCGTCACGGGATCGGGCAACGACATCGACCCACGATGGAAGGCGCAGTCGCTCGTCGCCACCGCTCCCCCGCCGCTGCGCGGCGTGTTTCGGATTCGAGCGGCCGCTGATCGGAAAGACCCTGGTGCGTTGCAGGCGTGGTTCGGTCTGGATGCGGACGGCCTGGCCGCACGTGGCGTCAAGGTCGGCATGCAGGTCACCAGCCACAAGGAAGGACTGCGCATGGGGCGCACGCGTTACGTGTCGAGGGCGCTTGACGACCGCGCCGGGACCACGGCGCTCGTGCGTGCCATCAACAAGATCGATCCCAGCCGGCTGCCCGGCCGGGTGATCTTCACGTGGTCGGTGCACGAAGAAGGCGGCCTGCGCGGGGCGAACGCCATGGCGCGCCGCTTCGGCCGCACCACCACCCGGATCTACTCACTCGACACGTTCGTGTCGTCAGACACGCCGCTCGAATCGCCGCATTTCGCCTACGCCCCGCTGGGCAAAGGCCCCGTGCTGCGCGCGATCGAGAACTCGAGCGTGTCGCCGGACCGCGAGCGGGCGCGCGTGATTCGCGCGGCGCAGGCCGCCGGTATTCCGCTGCAGATCGGTCTCACCCAGGGCGGCACCGACGGCTCGAGCTTCACCTATTGGGGCGCGCCGAACCAGGGCCTGTCGTGGCCGGGCCGCTACAGTCACTCGCCAGGCGAGGTGCTCGACCTGCGGGACCTCGACATGCTGGCCAGGCTGGTCGCGGCGGTTGCTTCCGCCGGCGATCGGTGAGGCGGTGACATAATCCAAAGCATGCAACAACGTCACCTGGGCCGTGGTGGCCTCACCGTATCCGCCCTCGGCCTCGGCTGCATGGGCATGTCGGAGTTCTACGCGGGCCGGGACGATGCGGAGTCGATGGCGACCATCCATCGCGCCATCGACCTCGGGATCAACTTCTTCGACACTGCCGACATGTACGGCCCGTTCGAGAACGAGCGCCTGCTCGGCCGCGCCATCCACGATCGGCGCGACCAGGTCGTGCTGGCGACCAAGTTCGGCAACATGCGCGCCGAGGACGGGGCGTTTCTCGGCGTGAACGGAGCACCCGCATACGTGCAGCAGGCGTGCGATGCGTCGCTGAAGCGGCTGGGCGTAGACACCATCGACCTGTACTACCAGCATCGCGTGGATCCCAAGGTGCCGATCGAAGACACCATTGGCGCCATGGCCGCCCTGGTCACCCAGGGCAAGGTGCGGTACCTGGGCATGTCGGAAGCGGGTCCGGCCACCATCCGTCGCGCGAACGCGGTGCATCCGATCTCGGCGCTGCAGACGGAATACTCGCTCTGGACGCGCGACCCCGAGGAGGCGATTCTGCCGACCTGCCGTGAGCTGGGCATCGGCTTCGTCGCCTACAGCCCGCTGGGCCGCGGCTTCCTCACCGGGAGGTTTCAGTCCCCGGCCGACTTGCCCGCCGACGACTGGCGCCACAACAACCCGCGCTTCCAGGGAGAGAACTTCACGCGCAACCTCGAACTGGTCGCGCACGTGACGGCACTCGCCGCGCGCAAGGGCTGCACGCCCGCCCAGCTCGCCCTCGCGTGGGTGTTGCGGCAGGGCGATGACGTCACCGCCATTCCGGGATCGAAGCGGCGGGAACGCCTCGAGGAAAACGCGGCCGCGGCTGCCATCGTGATCAGCGACGAGGAACTGCGGGAGATCGACGCGCTGTTTCCGCCGGGAGTGGCGGCGGGCACGCGGTATACGGAAGCCGGGATGAAGATGTTGAACGGCTAGGACTCAACTGTGCCGGAGCGCGACGAGCGGATCCATCTTCGCCGCTCGTCGTGCCGGTAACCAGGCGGCCACGAACGCCGTTGCTCCCATCAGCGCCGCGATCAAGAGCAACGCGACGGGATCGACGCTCGGCCTGAATAGCAGGTTGGCCGGCGTCGGCCCCACCCCAGCCCGGATGGCCTGGATCCCGATCACCGACAAAGCCAGGCCAACCGCGGTCCCGATGCCTACCAGAATGGCGACGTCCCGGGCGACGACCCAGACCACTTGCTGTTTGCGCGCGCCGAGCGCCATGCGGATGCCGACCTCGCGCGAACGTCGCGACACCGAGAACGCGACAATCGCGTAGAGCCCGACGCTCGCCAGGCTCAATCCCAGCGCTCCGAGTCCACCCATGAACGTGGTGGCGACCCTGAGTCCGTACAAAGAGTCCTGCAGACGCTGCTCCATGGTCGCGGCGGCGATCACCGGCAGGGCCGGGTCAATCGCGCGGAGTTCCCGCTGCATGGCACTGAGCAGGCCGGGCGCACCCAGCGATGTCCGCGCCAGCACCGTCGTCGGAGGCTGATCCGACTGCGAAAAGGCAACGTAGAAGAGCGGCTGCGGCAAGGGCTCGTCGAGGTCGGCGGTTCCGGTGTCTCGTGCCACACCCACGACCTCGAGCCACGAGTTCGCGTCGTTCTCGTACCGGAAGCGGCGTCCCACCGCGTAGACCGTCCCGAAATGGCGCCGGGCCATGGTCTCGTTGATCACCGCGACCCTGGGCGTCTGCCTCCTGTCGGTCTGGTCGAAGCCGCGGCCGTGGAGAATCGGGATGCGAAGCGTTTCGAAGTACCCGGGCCCGGCCCAGATCGACGACAGGTTAACGATCGGACCGGCGGCGGCGTCGGCTCCGTCGACGACCAGCGTGAAGCCGGTCGTGCCCATCGGCAGCCCTCGACTCAGCACCGCCGACTCCACGCCGGGGACGGCAGCGACCCGTCGTCGAAGATCCTCGTAGACCGCCGTGGCTTGCGCCGGCGTGTAGCCGGCATAGCGTGCGTCGGTCTGGAGGTAAGCGACGCCGTCGATGGCATAGCCAAGGTCCTGCGTCCTCATCTCGATCAGCATCCGCACGAAGAGGCCGGTGCCAGCCAGGAGCACGAACGACACGACCACCTGGAACACGATGAGCGCGTTCTTCAGGCTGAGCCAGCGATGATCCGGCGAGACGCCGTCGCCCTCCTCTTTCAGGCTGGGCAGCACGTCGGGCCTCGTGGCCCTGAGTGCCGGCGCCAGGCCGAACGCCAATCCACTCGCCAGCGAGGCCGCGAGCGCGAAGGCGAACACACGGTAGTCGAGCGTCAGGTCAACGATGATCGGCAGGTTGATCGCACCCAATGCGTTAACCGCCCACCACGCCAGGAGGCAGCCCGCAACGCCGCCGGCGAGGGCGACCAGGAGACTCTCGGCCATGAGGTGGCGAACAATCTGGCCACGGGTCGCGCCCAGCGCGAGCCGCACCGACACTTCCTTCGCGCGCGACGCCCCTCGCACGAGCAACAAGGTGGCGAGGTTGCTGCACGCGATCGCCAGCACCAGCGCCACCACGATGAGCAGCACGGAGCCTCCCGCCGCCAGCACCGGATCCGCCTGGGGGTGGACGCGAACGTCGGCGGCCGCGAACACGCTGATGCCGCGGCCGGGGTCCTCGGCCGGGTACTCCGCCGCCAGTCGCTTGCCCAATCCGTCCATGGCGGCTCTGGCCTGTGCCACCGTCACGCCGTCGCGCAGCCGCGCCTTCACCAGGAAGCCCATTTCGTCGGGCCGCCGCTGAAGGATGCGCGGCGGACCTCCCAGCGTTGCGATCGACGAGATGGGCAGCCAGAAGTCGGTGACGATGCCGGCGTTGAAGGAGTTGTTGTGGCCCTCGGGAGCGACCCCGATGATGATGACCGGTGCGCCGTTGACGCGAATGGTGCGGCCAATGACCGATGGACTCGCGCCGAACCGCGTCCTCCACGTCTGGTGACCGAGCACGGCCACAATCTCCGCGCCGGGCGTCTCTTCGGAGGCGTCGAACCAGCGGCCCAGCGACGGGCGCAGGCCGATGACCGACAAGTAGGTGGAGGTCGTGAACGCACCGAGCGCCGTGCGCACGCCACCGTCGGCCTTGTAGTCCACGCCGGTTGGGAACGACGCCGCGGCGGTGCCGGCGAAGACGTCCGTGTACGCGGCCATGTCCAGATAAGCCGGGTACGAGTTGGCCTCCGGACGCCCTTCCTCACCGACGTTCTGATAGATGTTCACCAGCCCGTCGGCCTGGACCCCTGGCTGCGTGCGAAAGAGCACGGTGTTCACGAGGCTGAAGATGGCGGTGTTGGCACCGACGCCAAGGCCCAGGATCAGGACGGCCGACGCCGTGAACCTCCAGTCGTGAATGAGGCGCCGCACGGCGTACCTGAGATCGCGTGACAGCTGGTCGATGATACGGAGGAGACGGCAAGGCGGGCTCGAAGGTTCCGCGCCTGGCCGGGCGGCAGGGCCGCCATGACATCCTAACAATTCGCCATATTTGACGATCTGAGTCATATATATGCTACAATTCGTCATGTTTGACGAGTTATGAGGATTTCTAAACAGCTCTCCGATGAGGCCATCCTCCAGGAACTGGGCAGCCGGCTGGCGGCCGCGCGGCTGGCGGGCAACCTCACCCAAGCGGCGCTGGCCCTGGAGGCGGGAGTCTCCAAGCGCACGGTCGAGCGTCTGGAGTCGGGCGAAGTGGCGTCGCGGTTGTCTGGACTGGTGCGTGTCTGTCGCGTGCTCGGGCTCATCGACCGCCTTGACGCGCTCGTCCCGCCGGCCAGGCCCGGACCGGTCGAACAGTTGAAGCTGGCCGGCCGCGCCCGCCAGCGCGCCTCGGCGCCACGCCAGCCCCCCGCCAGCCGGCCGCGGAAGTGGACCTGGGGTGACGGCTCGTGATTGCCGAAGTCCGCCTCTGGGGACGCACCATCGGAGCCGTGTCGATGGACGACCAGCACGGCCACGCGGCATTCCAGTACACCGCGGAGTTCGCGGACAGCGGCATCGAGGTCGCGCCGCTGATGCTGCCGCTCAGCCGCCGGGTCTACGAATTTCCGGAACTTCCACGCCGCACGTTCCACGGCTTGCCAGGCCTGCTCGCCGACTCCCTCCCCGACCGCTTCGGCAACGCGCTGATCGATGCGTGGCTCGCCACGACCGGGCGCACGCCCGACAGCTTCAGTCCGATCGAACGCCTCTGCTACACGGGTGCCCGCGGCATGGGCGCGCTGGAATTTGCTCCGGTCCTGGGGCCTAAGCCACGCAAGGCCACGAAGATCGACATCGACGCGCTGGTCACGCTGGCCTCCGACATCCTGACCGAGCGGCGCAACCTCAAGGGCAAGCTGTCGGCCGCGGGCCGCAAGAAGGCGCTGGCCGACATCCTGAAGGTCGGCACCTCGGCTGGCGGCGCGCGGGCCAAGGCGGTGATCGCGTGGAATCGCAAAACCAACGAGGTGCGCTCGGGTCAGGTGGACGCCGGGTCCGGCTTCACCTACTGGCTGCTGAAGTTCGATGGCGTCGCCGGCAACAGGGACAAGGAACTCGAGGATCCGCAGGGCTACGGCGCCATCGAATACGCCTACTCGCTGATGGCGGGCGCGGCGGGCATCACGATGAGCGAGTGCCGCCTCCTCGAGGAGCACGGCCGTCGTCACTTCATGACCAGGCGCTTCGACCGCCTGGCGGACGGCGGCAAGCTGCACATGCAGTCGCTCGGCGCCCTCGCCCACTTCGACTACAACCAACCTGGCGCCTACTCGTACGAGCAGGCGTTGTTGGCGATCCGCCAACTCGAGCTCCCGATGGCCGCGGTGGAGGAACAATTCCGCCGCATGCTCTTCAACATCGTCGCGCGCAACCAGGACGACCACGTCAAGAACATCGCGTTCCTGATGGACCGGGATGGGCGGTGGATGCTGGCGCCGGCATTCGACGTCACCTACAGCTACAACCCGTCGGGAGACTGGACGGCGACGCACCAGATGACGGTCAACGGCAAGCGCGATGGGTTTGCGATGGGAGACGTGCGCGCCGTGGCGAAGAGCGCGGGACTAAAGCGCGGGCGCGCCGACACGCTCTACGAGGAAGTTCGGGCTGCAGTTGTCCGCTGGCAGGAGTTCGCGGCCAAGGCGAAGCTGGGCGGCGACGTGATCGAGAAGATCCGGAGAGTGCATCGGCTCGAACTGCGAACGGATTGACCGGGTGCTCCGTCAGCCCTTACCCGCAAGCGGGTGTAGGATTCTCACAGGTCAATTGCTCGTAAGACCGACGAATGAAGCGAAGGGAACCAGTGAGGATCCGCCGAACGGTTGTCGCGTTGTTTGCCCTCCTGCTGCTGGCGCCGTCTCCAGGTTCGGCTCAGGGACTCCCGTCTGTCGAAGACCTGGCGCTACGGGTCAACCTCGGCGATCAGGTTCGGGTTGAGGATCAAGCGGGAGTCAGGACCACTGGGCGCCTCACGCGCATCACGCGCGAGGAATTCGCGATCCAGACCGAAGCCGGCGAGAGGCGTTTCACGAGCGACACCGTTCGCGAGGTCGCCGTGCGCGGCCACTCGTTTCGCCGGGCCGCCCTCGTTGGGGCCGGGGTATTCGCGGTCCTTGGCGCGGTGGCCGTCTGCTCGCACGATGGCGGCGGGGACTGCGCCATCCTCGGGTCGCTCGGCGCCACCCCCATCGGCGCGGGCGTCGGCCTGGTGATGGGGGCTCTCATCCCTCGGATGAGGACTGTATTTCGTGCACCAGAGGGCCGCGCTTCCGTTCCCCCGTCGCGCGTTGCCGGCGGTGCTCCAAACAGCCTGCTCGAGAACCTTTCCCTCCGGGTCAACCTCGACGATCAACTCCGGGTCGAGGACCCGTCGGGGGCCAGGACCACCGGTCGCCTGACCCGGCTCACGGCAGATGAGATCACAATCGACACCGGCGCCGGCGAGAAGCGTTTCACGCGGGAGACCGTTCGCCAAATCGCCGTGCGCCACCATCCATTCCGCATGGCTGTGCTCACCGGGGCCGGTGTGGGTGCGGTCGCGGGCGCAATAGCCGCATGCACGGGCCCGGCACGGGAAGAATGCGCGGACGCTCCAATCATGGCCGGCGCTCTTGGCGCGGGCCTCGGACTTGTCGCGGGGGCACTCGTGCACAGGACGACGGTCGTCTACCCCGAGGCGGAGCAGCGGGCGTTTGTGTGGCCGATGATTTCGCGCGACACCGTCGGCGTCCGGGTCGGTCTATGGTGGTAGTGGTAGAGCAATCGTCGAGGTAAGTCCTTCCACTGCAATACTTACATCCATGCCAGCGCATCTTCCCGATCGGGAATACCGACGCGGGTTATACCTGGTTCTCGAGACGATCTTCCCGATCGGGAATATCAATCGACTTCTGCCCACAAAAGGTGCATAATCTTCCCGATCGGGAAGATCCACCGTGACCACTGAACAAATCGGAGCCGTCGTCCGCCTCGCACGGATCTCTCAAGGCCTTCGCCAAGATCAGTTGGCCGCGGCCGCACGGGTAGGCGTGCGTTTCGTGATCGAATTGGAGCGCGGTAAGCCGTCAGTCCATCTCGGGAAGACGTTGGCCGTACTGGACGCTCTGGGCTGCCGCCTGAAGATCACGCATCCGCCCAAGCCGCCGAACAGTAACGGCTCATGACTCGGACGCTGTCGGTCTGGTGGGACGGCGCGATCGTCGGCTCTCTCCGAGTCAATCAGCACGGCGAGATGAGTTTCGCCTACGCGCCGGACTGGCTCGCCGACTCGTCCCGTCCCGCCGTGTCCTTCTCGTTGCCCAAGAGAGCGGAACCGTTCAAACGGCGCGACTGTCGTCCGTTCTTCGCAGGACTCTTGCCGGAGGAGGCGCAGCGTGACGCGGTCGCTGGCGCGCTTGGGATCTCGAAGGGCAATGACTTTGGCCTGCTCGAAGCCCTTGGCGGAGATGTGGCTGGAGCCTTGACCATCTGGCCTGAGGGCGACACACCGCCCGCCGGTGATCCGAGCGGACAGCCGCGAGCCCTCAATGATGACGAAGTCGTCGCGATCCTCGATACACTCCCGACGCGACCGCTGCTCGCAGGACGTGAGGGACTGCGCCTGTCTCTTGCCGGCGCTCAATCAAAACTTCCCGTCGTCCTCGTTGATGGCAGGGTTGCGTTGCCGGCACCCGGGCAACCGACGACGCATATCCTGAAGCCACCGATCGCGCGCTTCCCCACCACCACGGAGAACGAAGCCCTCGTGATGCAGTTGGCGGCCGCGCTCGGCCTCCCCGCCGCGCCCGTCGAACCGCGCACCACGCTCGGCCGGCCATACCTGCTCATCACCCGATACGATCGACGCCTCGATGGGGCTGGCCGGGCGCACCGGCTGCATCAAGAGGATTTCTGCCAGGCGCTTGGCATCCCGCCAGAACACAAATACGCGGCCGAAGGCGGCCCTACGTTCAAGACCAGTTTCGAACTGCTCCGCCGCGCGACCACTCGCCCGGCCATTGCCACACTGACGCTCCTCGACGCGGCGATCTTCAACCTTGTTGTCGGAAACGCCGACGCCCACGGAAAGAACTTCAGCCTGCTCTACGACGCCGGGACCGTCAGCCTCGCTCCGCTCTACGACCTGCTCTCGACGATTGCCTACACCGATCTGTCACCGAAGCTCGCCATGAAGATCGCAAAGCGGGCCACGCTGGAAGAGATCGACGGCGGCACGTGGGAGGCCTTCGCAACGGAGATCGGAATGACAGCTCCCTTCGTCCGTCGGCGCGTCAAGCAACTCGCTGACGCCACGCAATCGACCGCTCCGCGCATCGCGGACGCACTACCCGGCCTGGATAATGGGGCGTTGGGCGCCTACGCTGCTCTAATCACTGCACGAGCCCAGCGTCTAACGAAGATGGTCTAGCACAATCCTGAGTCGGCCACGGTTTCCTGAGCGGAGTTGTGTGGTCCGCCTTCGCTCGCGCACCCTCTGGCGAGCTATGGCGGGACAACCTTCGCCATGCATCCAGGGGAGTTGGTTTACCAACCGAAGCTCAGGGAAGTGCGGCGCGGTCCACCTTCGCTGGCCTGCATTCTGAGCCAGCTACGGTGGACAACCTTCGCATGGAACCTTCTTCGGGTTCCTGTTTTTCATCTTCATCGGCGGCGCGATCGTCATGTGGCTATGGAACTGGCTGGTGCCCGGCCTGTTCGGCCTGCGTCAGCTCGGCTTCTGGGAAGCGCTCGGCCTGCTGGCGCTGTGCCGGATCCTGTTCGGCGGCTTTGGTCGCGGTGGGGGCAATTGGAAGCAACACGGCCCGCGGCGCGAGCGCAAGGAGTGGTGGAAGACGCCGAAACCCTCACCTGATGCCGCACCGTCGGGGGCTCCGCCCCATGGCTGATTGTGTGACTTCACCGAAGCCGGCGGAGTTCCACCTCCGAGACGATGAAGCCGAACCCGGGCCAACCGCCCGACTGGATCGATCGCTCGAACCACCTGCGCGCCTGCGCCTTGTCGCCCCGCACGAGGTACCAGTTGCCAAGGCCGTAGGCGAGCGTGGCGACCTGCACTTCGTCAGTATCCGCCGCTGCAATCACGGCTTCCGGACCGATCTCGCCACGATAGAGCTGCAGGCGCCGCGTGTACGCGTTGGTCACCGCCTTCTCCGGCCGACCGTCGAGCATCGCCTTCGCTTCCGCGCCCCGTCCGGCCCGGCTGAGCGACATCCACAACCAGTCCGTGGAACCCGCGAGTTCGCCGGCGTCCGGTGCGATTGGCTGCGCCTTGGCGAACGAGGCGGCCGCATCGGCAAAGTCCCCGCGCAGGTACTGGACGACCCCGAGGTGATACCAGATGCCGTAGATCGTGCCGTCGATTTTTCCGCCGCGCGTGAGATCGGCGAACGCGCGATCGAATTCACGCACGGAAAGATAGCGATGCCCGCGCCATCGGAGGAGCAAAGCGTTGTTCGGCTCGATCTCGAGACCGCGCGTGAACGTCGCGATCGCTTCGCGAAACTGCCGCGCACCGGACTGGGCCACGCCGAGGTCGATGATGCGAGCAATGTCTTTCGGGTTGGCGTCGAGAGCGGCTCGCGCCGTCCTGACGGCGTCGGTATCGGGAAGCGAGCGATACTCGACGCCCTCGGGTGATCGGTATTGCACCGGTTGCACGCCTGCCTGGCTCGCATCGAGCGCCGGCCCCAGGGTGATCGCTGCGATGATCGACGCCAATGCGGCAAGACGAATGTCTCTGAATGGCATGGCCGGGATTCTACAGGTTAGGTGACAGGGCCTGCCACCCGAAGCTCGAAATCTCAGCGACACGGCCTGCCAACCGTAGCTCAGGAGAAGCGCGGAGTTCCCAAGCTGGAGAATTGACGAAGAGACCGAGCCCCAGTCTGTCTCGATCAAGACAAGCAGGCACAGGCACGCAGCAAGACACCTGACCGCGGCTAACCTGGCGGCTTTCGCAGCGTCTCGTTGGTCGAAACGTTGAACCGCCGCACGTTGCTGTACTGCGCGGTGGCGCGAACCTCTTCACCCGGGCTCGTATAGTGCTCGGTCATCTTCGCGGGAAAGCGCAGTCCCGACCGCTCGTCAACCGCGAACTCGACAACGAACACCCCATCGGTCGACAAATCCGACAACTTGAACTCGGTCTTGACGATCGCCCCGGTGGCCGCATGGACCCACACTTGCCCTGATGCCGGCACGTTCGCACCGCGACGGGCCGTCACGATCGTGGGGCGGCCGGTTTCGCGGAAGCGGATGACGACGGTCTCGGCGCCGTCCACCGGTGCTGACGCGCGCGGGGCGTCGAATTTCATGCTCGACGCCGACGCCGCCTGCAGATACACAAGCGCCGAGTCGGGCAGGTTGGTGGTGCGGTGGACGCGGCCGAGGTTGTAGCGCGCGCTCTCGGCCGCCAGCCGCCGTGCCTGCGACATGGCGTTGGCATTGGGCGATTGCCTTGGTGACAGCTGGTCGATGATACGGAGGAGACGGCAGGACGGCTTCGGAGGTTCCATTCGCCCTGCCTGCATTGACGGGGGCACCGAGAGTACGCGACAAGTTACGTGCGCGAGCCTACGGGGCACAGAATTGGGGGGAAGAGATGCGGTTATCCAGGCGTGATCTCCTGAACACCGGGCTACACGGCGCGGCCGGGCTGTCGTTACTGTCGTCGGCGGCCTGCATATCCAGGCCGCCACAGGCCGATGCCACCGCCGACGGTCAAGCGAAAGTCCCACCCGAGGAGTCCTATCTCGACGCCGCGACCATGGCTTTCTGGACGTCCACGGCTCGGGAGCCCCTCGAGAGTCTCCCGGACGGCCTGCCCACCGTCATCAGCCAGATGCCGGCGGGCGGACAGAATGCGTCCGACGCCATCGGCACGAAGACCAAAGTCACGGGCGGCAGTGCCAAGCCCGCCACCATGGCGTCCTCCCAGGACATCGTCAAGACAACCACGATTGCCAACTCGAGTTCGCAGGCGGCTTTCGTTTTCTACGATGACAAGTCAGGCTTTCAGCCTGTCACCAGGATGGGCAAGGACGGATTGGTCGACAAGGGCGACACCACTGTCACGATCGATGTTCAACGCGTCAGGCCCTCGATCGCCGATCGGACCAAGTTCGACAACCTCAAGGGCGGGTCGCTTCGCATCGATCTGGTGCAGAACCAGCCGCTGCCCGATCTGGCCGAAAGGCTCGCCTGGACGACGATTGCCGGGCTGTATCCGGATGCGAAGGGGAAACTGCCCAGCGTCCAGGAACTCAAGTTCGATCCGAGTACGGCGTGGGGACAGTCCAAGGCCGTGAAGCTCCCGGGGGGCGACGGCCTCTGGAGGTGGAACTTCTTCCTGCAGAAGAAGAGCAGCCGCTGGAGCACATTCCTCGACCTCGCGCGCAAGGTCAGCGCACCAGTTGCCCTCGCTTTCGCGATGCCGGCCTATGCGGCGACCGCCTTGGCTGATCTCGACTTGATCCTCGGCGCCATGCAAGCTTCGGACGTGAGCGAGTGGTTATTCAGGGGACAGTCGATGCGCGTGTCCACGACCAAGAGCACGTTCCGGGAGGGTCACCTGCCGCTCCGGTCAGGCCGCTACATCGCCGTCAGCGAACGCCAACTGCACCTGCTCGACAGCGTGGCGGCCAACGGCAAGCCCTGGGAGCTTTCCCCGGAGGGGCTGATCGTGCCGCAAGGTACAAAGGGACTCAGGGTGTTTGATGAGGCGGAGGGGATACTGCCTGAACTGAGCTATCTGTCGATCGCCGTTACCGTTGCGCAAGCGTGAGGCGCCGGCATGGACCGGACTGCCACGCGAAGCGCGCCGGCGACGCCGCGGTCCGGCTTCGCTCGCGCACCTCTTGGCGAGCTATGGCGGAACCACCGTCGCCTGCATTCAGGGGATTTCGTTTACCAACCGAAGCTCAGGGAAGTGCGGCGCGGTCCGCCTTCGCTCGCGCACCTCTTGGCGAGCTATGGCGGGACAACCTTCGCCTACATTCCTGAGCGAAGGTTGGAGGCGCCGCCCGGATTTGAACCGGGGATGGAGGTTTTGCAGACCTCTGCCTTACCACTTGGCGACGGCGCCGCTCGGAAAGCTAATGCTAGTTGAGAATGGTGCGTGGGGTCGACTGGGGGGTCATTCGACGATTGGGGACATCAGTCAGTAATCGCTTGCCAACCGTGTGGTCCGCCTTCGCTCGCTACGCGAGCTTCGGCGAGACAACTTTTGCCAAGGATCCAAAGCAAAAGTTGGAGCGGGAAACGGGATTCGAACCCGCGACTTCGACCTTGGCAAGGTCGCACTCTACCACTGAGTTATTCCCGCTCGCCGAGAACAACTTACTCTAACAGATGGGTAGTAGTCAGGCAAGCAATCCGAGCCTCCAGACGGGTCTAAAGACCCGCCCCTACGGGGGTTAAGGGGTCAGGCCCCCCGGATTTGCCCCTCTCAGGACCCTGGCCGCCTCCTCCGGGGACACCGGGTTGCGGGGGATGCCACTACCCCAGTCCACCCCGCTCCAGCGGGTCACGCGCGGAATGACCTCCAGGTGCCAGTGAAACGCCTGGTCCGCCCCGCCGCCGAACGGCGCCGTGTGCAGCACCAGGTTATAGGCCGGCCGCTCCAGCGCCCAATCCACCCTGGCCATCACGTCCTTGAGCACCGCCGCCGCGGCCTCGAGCACCGCGTCCGACGCCTCCTCGAACCGCGGCGCATGGTCGCGCGGCACCAGCCAGGTCTCAAACGGCACCCGGGACGCGAACGGCGCGATCGCAATTACTGGCAAGGTGTCCGACACCACGCGACGGCGATCCTGTAATTCCTGCGCGGTGATGTCGCAAAAAATGCAACGGCCAGTGTGGACCAGGTGATCCGCGGCCCCTCGGACCTTCTCGTTGAGGGCAGCGGGAACGATCGGGTACGCCGCGATTTGGGAGTGGGCGTGGTCCAGGCGGGAACCTGCTGCCCGCCCGTGGTTCTTGAACACCACCGCCGCGGCAAATCTTGCGTCCCGCTTCAGATCCTGCAGTCGCGTCCGCCACGCCCACAGCACCCGCCACAACCGGTCCGCGCCCAGGTGATGCAACGGCTGATCGTGGATCGGTGTCTCGATCACCACTTCGTGCGCGCCGAGGCCGTCGCGGGTCTCGAACACCCCGTCCATGCGGCGCTCCTCGCGGCCCTCGATCCTGAGCATGGGATAGCGGTTGGCCACCACCCGCACCGACCACCCCGGCGTGTTGGCCGGACCGCCCTCCCGCCACGCCAGCAACTCCGGCCCGGTGTCGCCTTCCCTGCCCTCGCAGAACGGGCACGCCGAGGGCGCAACCTCGAGGCGCACGGGCTCCCGGAGGAAGTCGTCCGGGCGCTTCTGCGGCTCGAGTTCGATCACCACCGAACGGCCGGTGACCGGGTCGCGCCTGAGTTCGGTGGTTACCATCCGGGCCTGAACGCGTCCTGGTAGACGGTGATCTTCGCCGGCGCGATCGAGGCATCGATGGCCACCACGTCGAAGCGGCAGGGAGTGTGGTGGAGGGCGTGGTTCGAAACGTATTCCTCGGCCATCGAGACCAGGCGTCGCTGTTTCTGCGAGGTCACCATCTCGACCGGATCGCCAAATCTGCTATCGGTCTTGGTCTTCACTTCCACAAATACTACCGTGCCGCCGTCGCGGGCGATGAGGTCGATCTCGCCGAAACGGGAACGGTAGCGGCGGTCGAGAATTTGATACCCGAGGCGCTCGAGCTCGGTGGCCGCCATTTGCTCGCCTTCGAGGCCCAGCCGCTGTCGCGCAAAGGTCATACGAGACGCGGAGCAAGGGCCGTTCCGGCGCTCCCGGCCTCCGCGGCACCCCCGGCCTCCGCGGCACCCCTAAAGGGGTGCCCTACACCGTGGAGAGCGCCTGGTCGAGGATGTCCACGGCCGTCGCCGCCTGGGCCTTGGTCAGCACCAGCGGCGGCGACAGGCGAATCGCGTTCTTGCCGGCGCCCAGCACCAGCAGGCCGCGCGCGAAGCAGGCCTCCACCACCTTGTCGCGTTCGGCGATCGCCCGCTCCTTGGTGACGCGATCCTTCACCAGTTCAATGCCGATCATCAGCCCGCGCCCGCGGACGTCGCCGATGATGGCGTGCTTCTGCTGCACTTCCTTCAGGCGGTCCATCATGAACGCGCCGACCTCGGCCGCGTTCTTCATCAGCGAGTCTTTCAGCAGCGTGATGGTGGCCAGCGCCGCGGCGCACGACACCGGGTTGCCGCCAAACGTGCTGGCGTGCGTGCCGGGCGGCCAGTCCATCACGTCGGCCCGCGCGGTGGTCACACCCAGCGGCAGCCCAGAGGCCACGCCCTTGGCCACGGTGATCATGTCCGGCTCGACGCCGAAATGCTCCATGGCGAACATCTTCCCCGTGCGGCCCATGCCCGATTGCACTTCGTCGGCAATCAACAGGATGCCGTGCTTCCTGGTGAGGTCCCGCAGCCGCTGGTGGAACTTCGCCGGGGGCACGACATAGCCGCCCTCCCCCTGGATTGGCTCGACGACGACGCCGGCGACCTCGTCTGGCGAGATCAGGTGCACCAGCACCTCGTGCTCCAGGAAGTCGAGGCACTCCGACTGGCACGACTCGGGCTTGAGACCCACCGGGCAGCGGTAGCAATTGCCGTACGGCGTGTGGAACGTGCCGGCCTGCATGGGCCCGAAGCCCTTGCGCTGGATCGACCTGCTCGACGTCAGGGCCAGCGAGCCGAGCGTGCGGCCGTGAAAGCTGCCGAGGAACGCGATCATCCCGTAGCGCCCGGTCGAATACCGCGCCAGCTTGATCGCCGCTTCCATGGCCTCGGTGCCCGAGTTGGAGAAGAAGGACCGCTTCGGCCCGCTGAACGGCGCAATCTCGTTGAACGCCTCGCCGATCGCGACCTGCCCCTCGTAGTAGAAATCGGTCCCCGACATGTGCAGGAACTTCGATGCCTGATCGACGATGGCCGCGACCACGGCGGGGTGGGAGTGCCCGGTGGAGTTGACGGCGATGCCGGCGGCGCAATCGAGGAAGAGATTGCCGTCCACGTCTTCGACCGTGGCGCCGGCGCCGCGGGCCATCACGAAGGGATAGCCACGGGTGTAGGAGGTCGAGACGACCTTGCCGTCTCGCTCGATGATGGCTTTGGCCTTGGGTCCCGGCAGGGCGGTCTTGATCAGCGGCGAGTCCATGGTCTGATCATACCGGGAACCGGGAACCGGGAGCCGGAGTTACTTACGCTTCCAGCGCGTGCCCTTCGGGCCGTCTTCGAGGATGACCCCCTTGTCGAGCAATTCCTGGCGGATGCGGTCGGCTGCCGCGAAGTCGCGGCGGCGGCGGGCATCCTGGCGAGCCTGGATGCCGGCATCGATCTCGTCCTGCGGGATCGGCGGCATCGCTTCTTCCGCATGACGCAGCGACAGCACGCCGAGCACCGCATCGAAGTGATCGAACGCCGCCGTGATCCCCGGTGCGTCGGCCTCCCCCACTTGCTTCGCGTCCATCGCGATGTTGAGCGCGCGGATCAGGTCGAACACCTCGCCGAGGCCGGCCGCGGTGTTGAGGTCGTCGCTGAGCGCGGCGTCGAACGCCTCGACCGCGGCGGTGACCCGGGCGGCCACTTCCGCATGCGCGCCGCCTCCCGAGAGCCCGCCGACGCGTCCCAGGAAGTCGGTGATGCGCCGCAGCGCCTCTTCCGCCTGCTCGAGGCCGATCCAGGTGAAGTTCAACTGCTTGCGGTAGTACGCCGACAGCAGGATGTAGCGCAGCGCCGACAGGCGGAAGCCGCGATCGAGCACGTCCTGCACGGTGTAGACGTTGCCGACCGACTTCGACATTTTCTGGTTGTCCACGAGCAGGTGCTCGATGTGGAACCAGAACTTCGAGAACTCCTTGCCGGTGGCGCCTTCGCTCTGCGCGATCTCGTTCTCGTGGTGCGGGAACACCAGGTCGACGCCGCCGGTGTGGATGTCGATGGGCGCCTCGCCGAGCAGCCTTAGCGCCATGGCCGAGCACTCGATGTGCCAGCCGGGCCGGCCCGGGCCGCAGCCGCAGTCCCAGGTCGGCTCGCCGGGCTTGGTCGCCTTCCACAGCACGAAGTCGCGCGCGCTTTCCTTGTCGTACTCGTCGGAGTCGACACGGGCGCCCGACTGGATGCCCTCGTGATCGAGCCGCGCCAGCTTGCCGTAGCTGGGCAGCGACGAGATTTTGAAGTAGGTCGAGCCGTCGGTCTGGTAGGTGTGGCCGCGCTCACCCAGTTGGTGGATCATGTCGGCCATCGCCTGCAGGTTCTCGGGGTCGGTGGCGCGCGGGGTCTCTTCCACCGGCTCGATGCCGAGCGCCAGCGCGTCTTCGCGAAACGCCTTGATGTACTGATCGGTGTACTCGCGCAGCGGCAGGCCGGCCTTCTCGGCGCCGACAATGGTCTTGTCGTCGACGTCGGTGAAGTTCATGACGTGGTGCATCTGGAAGCCGCCCACGTACTTCAGCGCGCGGCGCAGCACGTCCACGCTGACGAAGGTGCGGAAGTTGCCGATGTGGCCGCGGGCGTAGACCGTGAGGCCGCAGGTGTACATGCGGACGGTGTTGTCGCGGACCGGGACAAACGGCTCAACCTGGCGCGTGAGGGTGTTGTACAGGCGCATGGGACGCTTACGTCGAGTGATGGGCGGAGACCGATTCCGTCCCGATGGTGAAGGTCAGCGACGTGGCGTCGCTCGTCACCTCGATGTGGCACGAGGCCGGCCCGCCGGGCGCCTGCATGGCCGCGGCCGCGGCGGCGCGCACGCGCTCCACGAAGCCGGCGCCCGCCTCGGCGTTCAATTCCGCATACGTCACGGCGTGTGCGGCGACGTCGGCCACGATGGCGACGACCTGGGGGTCCTTGGGAACAGTCAGTTTGAACGTGAACGCTTTGGGGGACATGCGACTCAGACCGATAGTCTATCGAACAATCGCGCCGCACGGCGAACATCCGCCGCGATCTGGTCCTGGAGCGCCTCGATGTCGGGGAACTTGCGCTCGTCCCGCAGCCGCTGCACGAACGCCAGCCTGACGGTCTTGCCGTAGAGGTCCATCGACCGGCCAATCAGGTGGGCCTCGATGGTGGTGGCCAACTGGTCGCCGAAGGTTGGCCGCTGGCCGATGTTGGTCACGCTGGGATAGACCGCCCCCTCCACCGTGACGGCGGTGGCGTAGACGCCGTTGGGCGGCAGCAGCTCGTTGCCGGTCGACAGGTTGGCGGTCGGAAAGCCCATGTCGCGCCCGCGCCTGGCGCCTTCCACGACCACGCCGTCCAGCGCGTAGTGGTGGCCGAGCAGCGCGCCCGCCTCGTCCACCCGCCCCTCGCTCACCAGCCGCCGGATCCGCGTGCTCGAGACCACGAAGTCCTTGTAGCGGACCGGATCGATCTTCTCGGCGCGGAAACCGTGCTGCGCGCCGAGCGACTTCAGCAGCGTGAAGTTGCCGCTGCGATTGCGGCCGAACAGGAAGTCGGCGCCCACCCACACCTCGGCGACGCGCAACCACTCCACCAGCACGGTGCGGACGAAGGCGTCGGGCTCCCACTGCGACATCTCGTGCGTGAAGCGCACCACGGCGGCGCCCTGCACGCCGGCCCGGGCCAGCGCATCGAGCTTCTGGGCCTTGGTCATCAGCAGGAGCGGGGCCTTGTCGGGGCGCAGCACGCGCGGGGGATGCGGGTCGAAGGTGAGCACGACGCTGGTGCCGCCGCGCTCGGAGGCGCCGCGCTGGATGCGCTCGATGATCTTGACGTGCCCGCGATGCAGGCCGTCGAAGTTGCCGAGCGCGAGCACCGGCGACCGCCAGGTGATGGGCCGCGGGTCGTCCGGGAAATGGATTACGTCCATGCGTCCCCGGCGTCGATCGGCACCACGAGGCCATCATAGGCCAGCTCCACGGCGGCCGGCAGCGACGCGTTGGTCGCGGCGTGCGGCAGCTTGTGGCACATGTGCGTGAAATAGGTGTGGCGTGGCTTGATGCGCTCGACCACAGCGAGCGCCTCGGCCACGGTGAAGTGGGTCGGATGCGCCTTGTGGCGCAGGGCGTCGAGCACCAGCACGTCGAGCCCGTCGAGCAGCGGCCAGGCTTCGTCCGGCAGCCGGTTGCAGTCGGTCAGGTAGGCGAACGTTCCCACCCGATAGCCGAGAATGGGCCGCGACCCATGGAACAGCGGCACCGGCTGGATGCGAATGGCGCCGATGTTGAAGGGCCCGGTGATGGCCGTCAGCGCGATCTGCGGGATGCCGCCGCCCTTTTCGGTGGACGGGTTGAAGATGTAGGAGAAGGTCCGCCGCAGGTCGCCGGCGGTCCGCTCGTCCGCATAGGCCGGGATCGATCCGCCCTGCATCACGTTGAACCGCCGCACGTCGTCCAGGCCCATGACGTGGTCGGCGTGGCTGTGGGTGAACAGGATGGCGTCGACGCGGGCGATGCGGTTGGCCAGCACCTGCTGGCGCAGATCGGTCGAGGTGTCGACGAGGATCGAGGGCCCGCCGTCCACGCGAATGTGGATCGACGGGCGCGACCGTCGATCGCGCGGATCGGTGGACAGGCACACCTCGCAGGTGCAGCCAATCATCGGCACACCGTGTGACGTGCCGCTCCCAAGGAAGGTGACACTCGCCTTCATCTAAGAGACGGAATGTTAGCATACGGGCCATGAGCGAACTGGCCGGCGCGCGCTTTCAGCAACTGGTGGGCATCATGCGCACGCTGCGCTCCGAGCACGGCTGCGCGTGGGATCGGCAGCAGACGGTGAAGACGCTGCGGCCGTTCGTGCTGGGCGAAACCTACGAGCTGCTCGACGCGCTCGACCGCGACGATTACGACGAGCTGAAGGCCGAGCTCGGCGACTTCCTGTTCGAGGCGGTGTTCCTGGCGCAGATTTGCGAGGAGGAAGGGCGCTTCTCGATCGCGGATTCCCTCCAGGCCATCGCCGACAAGCTGGTGCGGCGGCATCCGCACGTGTTCGACGCCGACGGCTTGCCCACCGTAGCTTCAGCGGAGGTGGGCCTGGCCAGCCTGACCCCGCGCGAGGTCAAGGAGCAGTGGGAAGACATCAAGAAGAAGGAACGTGGCGACGCCGGCGAGCCCGACAAGACGCTGCTGAGCGGTATTCCCCGCTCGATGCCGTCGCTGCTGCGGGCCTACGAGCTGAGCACGCGCGCCGCCACGGTCGGCTTCGACTGGGTGAAACCGGACGACGTGCTCGACAAGATCGACGAAGAGACGCGCGAGCTGCGCGAGGCGGTCGAGACGCTGGGCCCGAAGTCGCCGGAGGCCGAGGAGGAACTCGGCGATCTGCTGTTCGCGGTGGCGAACCTTGCCAGGAAGCTGGGCGTCGAGCCCGAAGCCGCGCTGCGCGTGGCGAACGACAAGTTCCAGAAGCGGTTCGACGATGTCGAGCGGCAGGTCACCGCGAAGGGCCAGCGCATGCGCGACCTGACACTGGAACAGCTCGAGGCGCATTGGCAGATTGCCAAGACCACCACCAAGAGACAGGGCGGAATGTAGGGGCCCTTTTGAGAAAAGGGATGAGATGAGCTAATGGACCGCACTCTCTGCTACCTCGTTCTCAAAAGTGCCCCTACATTCCGCCCAGTGAACGTCGATATGGCTAGTGACGTGCCATCGGTTGTCACTTCAATCTGCCCCTCCTGATCCGTCCTGAAGATCTGCGCGCCGGCGGAGTGGTAGCGCTCCAGCACATACGGCACGGGGTGGCCGTACGGATTGCCGCGGCCGCTGCTGATGACCACCACGTCCGGCTGCACCGCGGTGATGAACTCCGGTGAGCTCGAGGTGCCGCTGCCGTGGTGCGGGGACTTCAGGACGACGATCGGAAGCAGGTCCAGCGTCGGGATCAGCGCCTGCTCCACCTCCCTGCCGATGTCGCCGGTCAGCAGCATCGACACCTGGCCGTAGCGCAGCTCGATGACGAGCGAGTCGTCATTTCTCACCTTCTGCCGCTCCCAGTCGGGCAACGGCGGGTGGTGAACGCGCAGCTCGACGCCGCCCAGATCGAGGCGATCGCCCTTCTGCAGCCATCGCCACGTCGCGCGACGGCGGCCCGTGACCGCCTGCAGCTTCAGCGTCGGCTCGTGATTGGCGACGAACGTCCCGGCCCACACTTCGCTGGGCGCGAAGTCCGTTGCCAGCGACACCGCGCCGCCGATGTGATCCGGATCGCCATGCGTGATGGCCAGGTAGTCGAGACCGACAATGCCTTTCGCGCGCAGGGCCGGGCCGAGGACGCGGTCGCCGATGTCGAAGTCGCCGCGCAGCGACACGCCGCCGGCGTCGATCATCAACGTGCGGCCATTGGGCAGCGTCACAAGCATGGCATCCCCCTGCCCCACATCCATCATCGTCAGGTGCAGGCGGCCATCGCCGAACGTGGTTGCCAGCGTTGGCGGCGCGACCGCGATCCAGATGAACAGAACAAAGGCGGACCACGAAGCACACGAAGAGCCACCACGACGGACACGTTCGTGTTTCCCTTCGTGTGCTTCGTGGTAAAGGATTGTGACAAGCCAGATCCCTAGACACGCGTAGTACGCGGTGATCACTAAGAGGGACGGTGAAGGCACGCGCCACGTGAGCCACGGCGCCCACGCCACGAGCGCCGCGCTGTCGACCAGTCCGCGCACCGACAGGTGCGTGACCCAGCCGGCGACCTGCGCGGGGCCGTTGGCGCCGACGGCATCCAGTGCCGCCGTGACCATCGACGCCACCTGCACGACCGCCATGCACGGCACGGCGACGAGATTCAGCACCAGCCCCGCCAGCGTGACGCGCTGGAACACGAGCGCGCCGATCGGCATCAGCACGACCTCGACGCAGGCGGAAGCGGCGATCAGCAGGACCGGGCCGCGACACCAGCCCGGCAGCGCCAACCAGGTCATTCGCGAGGCGCCGGCCACAATAGCTGCAGTGGCGCCGAACGTCAGCCAGAAGCCGACATCCGCCACCGCCAGCGGCGTCACCAGCAGCACGGCCGCCGCCGTGAGCGCCAGCGCGTGCGCCGGCGCGGTGCGTTGATCGATGACGCGCAGCGACAGGTAAATGGCCGCCATCACGGTGGCGCGGGTCACCGATGGTCCGCCGCCCGCGACAAACGCGTACCACGCCAGCAGTGCCACCGCCGCGCCGGCCGCCCAGCCGCCGCGGATCCCCAGCCACCACAGCACGGCGAGGATCAGCCCGGCCAGGATCGCGATGTTGCCGCCGGAGATGGCAATCACGTGGTACGTGCCCGCCTCCTGCAGGCGGCGCTCCACGTCCGCATCGAGCGACCCGCGATCGCCAATCAGGATCGCCGTCGCCACGGCGGCCGATTGCGGATCGCGAACCGCCACGTGCCGCGTCATCGCGCCGCGCACCGCGGCTCGCATCGACGCGGCGGCTTCACCGAACCAGTGGCCGCGGCCGGTCACCTCGACGAGCGCGGCGCTCTTGATCGAACCCACCAGCGACATCCCGCGCCTCGCCAGCAGCCGCTCCTGATCGGGAACACCGGCGTCGAGGTAACGCGCGGGACGACGCAACAGGGCCGGTACCTTGAGGCGGCGGCCGGCGCGCCATTGCTCCACGGCGCCGGCGGCGAGCACGCCAGACACCGTGAGCGACACACCGCCAGGCGCCGGCTCCGGGCATGGGCCAATCCAGACCCGCTCCACCTGCAGCCGCAGCAGCGCCCCGGCTTCGGTCCGGGCGGCGTCCGCGGAGAGCGTCCCCTCCACGACGATGGGCGTGTCGTTGCGGGGGGCATCAACACCTTCGATGGCGAACCCGCCCAGGCGCTCTTCCAGCAACGTTCGAAGGGGCGGATGCAACGCGGCATCGTGCGCCGCGGCCGCCAGCAGCGCGCACGCCGCGGCGAGGCAGACAAGGCCGGCGCGGAGCGTCCAGTCTCGCCGCTGCCGCGAGGCGCACACGAACGCGGTGACGGCGGCGCCCCCGAGCAGCCATCGGACCTGGGCCATCCACGACGGGTCGGCGAACACGCCAATGGCAGTGCCTGCCGCGGCAGCCAGGGCGAGCGCAAGGGAGAGTGACATGCCCCAACCAGAAGCAAACGGCGGGGCATACGAAAACCGGCAGAAACCTCAGAACGGGCGTTCGGAGTACGTAGAAAACGCCACGCTTCAACGGGGAAGACGTGGCGTTTCCTGCACCCCAGGCACCTTAGGCACCCTAGGCACCCTCTTTACGAACTCGCGACGGCGGCGTAGTAATCCTGCAGCGCCCGCACGTCGAGCCCTTCCGTCCTGAGGGCGCGGATGGCTTCGAGCGCCGCGGCGGCGCCGGTGATGGTGGTGATGCACGGCACGCCCGCCATCATGGCGGCGCGGCGCACGGCCTTGTCGTCGAAGAATGACTCGCGCCCGTGCGGCGTGTTGACCACCAGCGAGATCTTGCGGTTGACGATCTCGTCGGCGAGGCTCGGCCGGCCCTCGTTGACCTTGAACACCACTGAGCATTCCACGCCGTTGGCGCGCAGGTAGGCGGCGGTCCCGCGCGTGCCAATGACCTGGAACCCGAGCTCGGCGAAGCCTCTCGCGATCGGCAGCACCTCGCCTTTGTCCTCGTTGTTCACGCTGATGCAGACCGAACCCTGTTCAGGCAACCGCTGTCCAGCGCCAAGCATGGCCTTCGCGAAGGCCATGCCGAAGCTGTCGGCGCCGCCCATCACCTCGCCGGTGGACTTCATCTCCGGCCCGAGAATGGTGTCGACGCCGGGGAAGCGCACGAACGGGAACACCGGGCTCTTCACGAACACGCCCGCCGGCTGCATGTCGTCGGTGATGCCGAGTTCGGTGAGCGACTTCCCCGCCATCACGCGCGCGGCCACCTGGGCCAGCGGCACGCCGTTGGCCTTCGACAGGTAGGGCACCGTGCGCGAGGCGCGCGGGTTCACTTCGAGCACGTAGACGGTGTCGTCCTTGATGGCGTACTGCGTGTTCATCAGGCCGACCACCTTCAACGCCCGCGCGATGCGCCGGGTGTAATCGCGGATGGTCGCCAGGTGCCGATCGCCCAGACCCGGCGGCGGGACCACGCAGGAGCTGTCGCCCGAGTGAATGCCGGCCTCTTCGATGTGCTCCATGATGCCGCCGATCACGACGGCGCCGGATTCGTCGGCGACGCAGTCGACGTCCACTTCTTTCGCGTGCTCGAGGAAGCGGTCCACCAGGATCGGCCGATCGTGCGACACGTCCACCGCGCTCGTCATGTAGCGATCGAGCGTGGCCACGTCATACACGATCGCCATCGCCCGCCCGCCCAGCACGTACGACGGCCGCACCACCACCGGGAACCCGACCTTGGCCGCCACCTCGCGGGCCTCGGCCTTCGAGGTCGCCGTGCCGCTGGCCGGCTGCGGAATGCCGAGGTCCCACAGCAACTGGTTGAACCGCTGCCGGTCTTCCGCGAGGTCGATCGAGTCGGGCGAGGTGCCGAGGATGGTCACGCCCGCCTCCTGCAGCGCCAGCGCCAGCTTGAGCGGCGTCTGACCGCCAAACTGGACGACGCACGAGACGTCAACGTTGCCGTCGCGCTCGCGGTCCACCACCGCCATGACGTCTTCGAACGTGAGCGGCTCGAAGTACAACCGGTCGGCCGTGTCGTAGTCGGTTGACACGGTTTCGGGGTTGCAGTTGATCATCACCGTCTCGAAGCCTTCCCGCTTGAAGCCGAACACGGCGTGGCAGCAGCAGTAGTCGAACTCGATGCCCTGGCCGATGCGGTTCGGGCCGCTGCCCAGGATGATCACTTTCTGCTTGTCGGTCGGGTCGGCCTCGCAGGTCTGCTCGAAGGTGCTGTACATGTAGGGCGTGAACGACTCGAATTCCGCCGCGCAGGTGTCGATGCGCTTGAACGAGGTCTTGAGCTTCAGCTCGTTACGCTTCTCGCGGACCGCGGCCTCGTCCACGCCGAGGATGTCGGCCAGCTCGCCGTCGCCGAAGCCGCCGCGCTTGAGCGTGCGCATCAGGTCGTACGACATGTCGCGCAGGCCGACCATCTCCGCGGTCTGGCGCAGCTCGACCAGCTCCTTGAACTGCTGCAGGAACCACGGGTCCATGTTGGTGAGCTCGTGCAGCTTCTCGAGGTCCCAGCCTTTGTCGAGCGCGCGGAACAGCGCCCACATGCGGCGGTCGGTCGGAATCACCAGCTTGCGGCGCAGCTCGGTGTCTTCGTCGTCGCTCGATCCCGCGTCTTCTTCGTTCTCGTCCATCTGCGGCCGGCGGAACAGCAGGCCTTCCTTGCCCAGCTCGAGCGAGCGGATGCCCTTCAGGAACGCTTCCTTGAACGTGCGCCCAATCGCCATCGCCTCGCCGACCGACTTCATCTGCGTGGTCAGCGTGCGATCGGCCTGCGGGAACTTCTCGAAGTTCCAGCGCGGAATCTTGACCACCACGTAGTCGATGGTCGGCTCGAACGACGCCGGCGTGACGCGGGTGATGTCGTTGGGGATTTCGTCGAGGTGATAGCCGAGCGCCAGCTTGGCGGCGATCTTGGCAATCGGGAAGCCGGTGGCCTTCGACGCCAGCGCCGATGATCGCGACACGCGCGGGTTCATCTCGATGGCCACCATCCGCCCGTCGTCCGGGTTGATGGCGAACTGGATGTTGGAGCCGCCGGTCTCGACGCCGACGCGCCGGATGATGCGGCGGGCGGCATCGCGCATGCGCTGGTATTCCTTGTCGGTGAGGGTCAGCGCCGGCGCCACGGTGATGCTGTCGCCGGTGTGGACGCCCATCGGGTCGATGTTCTCGATCGAGCAGATGACGACGAAGTTGTCGGCGCCGTCGCGCATCACCTCGAGCTCGAATTCCTTCCAGCCGATCACCGACTCTTCGACCAGGATCTCGTGGACCGGGCTCAGGTGTAGGCCGCGGCCGGCAATCTCCTTGAACTCCTCGAGGTTGTAGGCGATGCCGCCGCCAACGCCGCCCATGGTGAACGACGGCCGGATGATCGACGGGAACCCGGTCTGCGCAACCATGACGAGCGCCTCTTCGAGCGTCTTCGCCACGCCGCTCGCGGGCACCGCCACGCCGATCTCAGTCATCGCGTCGCGGAACAGCAGCCGATCTTCGGCGACCTTGATCGCGGGGATCGACGCGCCAATCAGCGCGACGTTGTACTTCTTCAGGATGCCGAGGTCGTCGAGCTGCACCGCGAGGTTGAGCGCGGTCTGCCCGCCCACCGTCGGCAGGATGGCGTCCGGCCGCTCGCGCTCGATGATCTTCTCCAGCGCGTCCGGCGTGAGCGGCTCGACGTAGGTGCGGTCGGCCAGCTCCGGGTCGGTCATGATCGTGGCCGGGTTACTGTTGACCAGGATCACCTCGAGGCCTTCGGCCCTCAGCGCCTTGCAGGCCTGCGTGCCTGAATAGTCGAACTCACACGCCTGCCCGATCACGATCGGGCCCGACCCGATCACCAGCACCCGCTTGATATCAGTACGTTTCGGCACTTAGTTCTTTTCCATTTCGTCGAGGAATTCCTGGAACAGATAGTCGGCGTCGTGCGGTCCCGGCGAGGCCTCCGGATGGTACTGCACCGAGAAGATCGGCTTGCTGAGATGACGCAGGCCTTCAACCGTGCCGTCGTAGAGGTTGAGGTGCGTCACGCGCGCGGTGGCCGGCACCGAATCGGGATCCACGGAGAACCCGTGGTTCTGCGCGGTGATCTCAATGGCGCCGGTGTCGAGCTGCTTCACCGGATGGTTGCCGCCGCGATGGCCGAACTTCAGCTTGTAGGTCCTGGCGCCCAGGGCCAGGCCCATCAACTGGTGACCGAGACAGATGCCGAATATCGGCACCTCGCCGTTGATCAGCTCCTTGATGTTCTCGATCGCGTAGGTCACGGCCGCCGGGTCGCCGGGGCCGTTGCTGAGGAAGATGCCGTCCGGCTTCCACGCCATCACCTCGGCGGCGGAAGTGGACGCCGGAAACACCCGGACCTGGCAGCCGTAGGCGGCGAGCCGGCGCAGGATGTTGGTCTTGATGCCGAAGTCGTAGGCGGCGACCTTGAGCGGGCGCGTGGCGCGGTGCTGCGGCGCGATCCCGAAGCTGGCGTCGGTCACCGCATCGGCCAGCGAGGTCTCGAAGTCGTAGGCTTCAGCGGTGGTCACGTCCTTGACCAGGTCGCGGCCTTCCATGTGCGGCACGCGGCGCGCGCGCTCGATCAGCTCCGACGGCTCCACCGATCCGGTGGCGATCACGCCCCGCATCACGCCCGCCGACCGCAACACCTTGGTCAGCTGGCGGGTGTCGATGTCGCCGATGGCGACGATGTTGTGGCGCACCAGGTAGTCGCGCAGCGTCCCGGTCGAGCGCCAGTTGCTCGACACCGGCGAGGCGTCGCGCATCACGAATCCCGCCACTTGCGGCCGCGACGACTCGGTGTCGGCGGCGGCGACGCCGTAATTGCCAATCTGCGGCGCGGTCATCGTCACGATTTGCCCGGCGTACGAGGGATCCGTGAGGATCTCCTGGTACCCCGTCATGCTCGTGTTGAACACCACCTCGCCCGTGGTCTCACCCGGTGCGCCCGCCGAGACACCTTGAAACCAGGTGCCGTCTTCCAGTGCCAGAATCGCGTTCATCCTTACTCCTGTACGCTCAACGATGCGGCCGCGCGCGTGCGCTCGCCGGCAACCACGCGCACCGTGGTCACAAAAGTCTGGTAACCCGCCAGGGACAGGGTGACGCGATAGTCACCCGGCGCCAGGGCGTCGAGAGTCATCGGCGTCTTGCCGCTCGGCTTCCCGTTGATCGTGACGGCCGCCCCAGACGGCCGTGACTCCACACTCATGGTGCCGGTGGCCGCCGCCGCCGCCAACCGGACGTCGAGCGACCGCGACGGGCGGGCGCGGGTCAGCAGCACCCGCCGCGTCTCCGCGATATAGCCGCGCTCAGCCACCGTGATCGTACGCGATCCCAACTCCATATCGCGCAAGGCCAACGGGGTCACGCCTTTCGTCACCCCATCCACATCCACGCTGGCGCCGCTCGGCGTCGAATGAACCAACAAACGGCCTACGGCCGATGGTGCCTGGGGCCCGCCTTCGCGGCCGGAGGCCGCTACGGCGAGGTCTCGCCGTAGCTCGCCAGATTCTGAGCGAGCGGAGGCGGATGCCACAGGCGCAGGTGCCACGGGTGTCGATGTTGCTGGTGCGGGCGCCACTGCGGATTCGGTGCGCGACGGCGCGAGCATGGTCTGGATAGGCCCTGACTGCAGCGCTCGCGGCCGCGCCATGTAGCCGGCGGCGAAACCGACGACCATGCCCACCAGCAACGCCGCGATCAACCAGCCGCCACCGAACCGCTCCACCGCCTTCGGGGGCGTGTAGGCCGAACTCGGCTGCCACGACCTCACCGGTTCGACCGGCGGCGACAGCTTCGGCTCGATCGCGGCAAAGCGCGACTCGTCGATCGATAAGTCCTGATCGATGACGGCGACAGCGGCCGGCGGAGCCATCACGACATCCACCGGTGGCTCGTCGGGCACGAACGGCTCCACCGGATCGACATCCTCCGCGGCGCCGCCAAGCGGCAGCACCGGGATGACCGACGCGGCCAGGGCCTGGCAAAAGGCCGTGCACGACGCAAAGCGAGCCGCCGCTTCAGGCGCGAGCGCGCGCGTGAAGGCCCTGGACATCGCGTCGCGATCGACGCCGGGCAGCGCGCGCACTTCCACCGGGCGCCTGGCGGGACCTGAAATCCGGCGGCCGAACATCCACTCGAACGTGATGGCCGCCAGGGCGAACTGATCGGAGGCCGCGACCGGGGCGCCGCCGCTGGCCACTTCCGGTGCTGAATAGGGCGGGCCGGCGGGTTCTTCGACGCCGGCACCGGGCTCGTCGCCGAGACCCGTGACCTGGGTGCGCTCCTCGGCGACGAATATATTTCGGGGATGAAGGGAGCCGTGGATCTGACCGGCGGCGTGAGCCTCGTCCAATTCTTCGGCGATCGACCGGAGGCGCGGCAACAGGTCTTCAATCGCCGCGGGACCGAATTCGCGCAAGGCCGCTTCGAGGGAGTCGCCGTCCACTACGTCTGTAACCAAATCCGATGTCGGCTCATCCAACCCTCCAGCCACGGGAACGGTCAGGACGCCGTGTGGTTGCTGCAGCACACGATAGCGGCCGGATGCCGCGGGAGGACGTCGAAGGGTGAGCTTTTTGGTTCACTTATCGACTCGCAATGTTAGCACGCACGGTTGACAGTGTTGGTGACCGTTTGAGAGAGTACGTGGCGGTGCCTTCCGACGTCTCGCCCGTCTCCGCCTCATTAGCGGTGGACATTCGCACATTTCCGTGGATTCGGCGGCTGGCGTCCGACTATGCGTTCGCGTACGCGAACGTGGCGCCGTTCTTCGCCGGCGATCCCGCTACGCCCGCTGCCTGGGCCGACACCATCACGCGTTCGCAGGGCCTCAAGCGCCAACCGGCCGAGATTGCCCGCGTCATCGCCGCGCAGCAGTTACTGCGCGGCGCGCCCGCGGAGTCCCGTGCGTCCGCGGCCAGGCTGGCCGACCCGGCCACCCGCGTCGTCATTACCGGCCAGCAGGCCGGCGTGTTCGGCGGCCCCCTGTTCACGCTGCTGAAGGCGCTGACCGCCATGAAGCTGGCGGCCAAGGTGGAACGCGAGCACAAGGTGCCGGTGGTGCCGGTGTTCTGGATCGACGCCGAGGATCACGACTGGCCTGAAGTGAGCGGGTGTACGGTGCTCGACGCCGAGCTGGCGCCGACGACCATCCGCCTCGCGGACCTGGCCGGCGCCGGCCACCTGCCCATCGCCAAGCTCTCCCTCACCGCCGACATCACGACCGCCATCGACGAACTCGCCGCCGCGCTCCCCGATTCGGAGTTCAGGGCCGGCATCATCGACTCGCTCCGCACGGCCTATGCGCCTGGCCTCGGCATGGCCACCGCCTTCGGGAAGTGGCTCGAAGACGTGCTCGGCCCGCACGGCCTGGTGGTTTACGACTCGGCCGATCCGGCCGCCAAGCCGCTGGCCCGCGACGTCTTCGTCACCGAGGTCAGCCAGCCCGGCAACACCGCTCGCCTCGCCGCCCGCGCCGGCGAGGCGCTGGTGGCCAAGGGCTACCACGCCCAGGCCACGCTGGCCGACGGCACGGTCTCGGTGTTCCACCTCAACGCCGAGCGGCTGGCGGTCCGGGTGGACGGCAACCAGGCGTTCATCGGCGAACAGGCGATGAGCCTGCCGCAACTGGTGGACGAGGCGCGGGAGCACCCCGAGCACTTCAGCCCCAACGTGTTGCTGCGGCCGATCGTGCAAGACACGGTGTTCCCGACGATTTGCTACGTGGCGGGACCGAACGAGCTGGCCTACCTCGGACAGCTCCAGGAGGTCTACGCGCACTTCGGCGTGCCGATGCCGCTGATGTACCAGCGCGCCACCGCCACGCTCGCGGATTCAGCGACACTGCGCTTCCTGACCAGGTACGAGCTGCCGCTCACGGCGCTGCGCGCCCAGGACGAATCGGCCCTCAACCACCTGCTCGAAAGCCAGCTGCCGCCGACGGTCGAGCAGTCGCTCACCGCGGTGTCGGCGGTCATCGACGAACGCATGGCCGCGGTGTCGGCCGCCGTCCCGCAAATCGATCCGACACTCGAGGGCGCGGTGAAGTCCACGCTCGGCAAGCTGCAGCACGAAGTGCACGCACTGCACAACAAGGTGATCCAGGCGGCCAAGCGGCGTGACGACACGCTGCGCCGCCAGTTCCAGCGCGCGCAGGCCCTCACCTTCCCCCAGGGCCACCCGCAGGAGCGTGAAGTCGGATTCGTGTGGTTCCTGAACCGCTACGGGCCCGCCCTGGTGGACCGGCTGATCGACGAGCTCCCGCTCGAGATGGGCCACCACTGGGTCCTGACGATTTGACGAAGCGAACGAAGAAATCCGGCTGGCGCCTGCGCCTGGCCCGGCTCCGCTGGCCCGCGTGGCTGGCGCCGTGGCGGCGCCAGATCCTCATGGGCCTCGGCGTGATCGCGCTGGTCGCACTCGGCTCGCTGACCTATCTCTACGTGTCGTACGGCCGGATCATCGACGCCCGCCTGCACGGCGAGCGCGACCGCGCCGTGCCGCGCGTGTTCGGCCGCCCGCTCACCCTGCAGACCGGCCAGAACATCAACCAGCTCGAGCTGGTGGCGCGCCTCAACGACGTCGGCTACGCGCAACGCGCCCGCGTCGAGCGCCCGGGCGAGTTCGCCATCGACAAGAACACGGTGGTGCTGATCTCGCGCGGCGGCGATCAATCGTCCAAGCCCCTGGTCGTGACCTTCCCCGAGCCGCCGGTCGTCAAGAAGAAGACCGCCGCCCCGCCGCCGGTGGCGCAGCGCATCGCGAAGCTCGCCGTCTCGGGCCGGTCCGTGGAGCGCGTCACGCTCGACGCGCCGCTGCTCACCGGCCTGATGACCGGCACCCGCGAGAAGCGCCGGCGGGTGGCGCTCGACGCCATTCCGGCGCGCATGCAGGAGGCCGTGCTGGCGATCGAGGACCGCCGCTTCTATTACCACCCGGGCGTCGACCCCATCCGCATGGTGGGCGCCCTGGCCAGCAACGTCTTCGGCAACCGCGGTTACCTCTCGGGCGCCAGCACCATCACCCAGCAACTGGCCCGCAATTTCTTCCTGACCGACGAGATGGCCGTCGAGCAGCAGACCCGCCAGCGCTCGCTGCGCCGCAAGATCCTCGAGCAGTTCATGGCCATGATCCTCGAGACCAAGGCCACCAAGGACGAGATCCTCGAGCTGTATCTCAACGACGTCTACCTCGGGCACCGCGGGTCGTTCGCGCTGCACGGCGTGGCCGAGGCGTCGAAAATCTTCTTCAGCAAGGACGTGCGCAACCTGACGCTGAGCGAAGCGGCGCTGATCGCCGGCGTCATCCAGTCGCCGTTCTATCACTCGCCGTTCAACAACCCCGACCGCGCGCGCGACCGCCGCAACGTGGTGCTGCGGGCCATGGCCGACGGCGGCTACATCACCGCTGATGCCGCCGAACGCGCGACCAGGGAACCGATCGCGGTGGTGGCCCGCGCCGTCGACAACGAGGCGCCGTACTTCGTCGACTACCTCGGCTCGGCGCTCGACGACCTGTTCCCCGGCGCCACCTCGAAGCCCGGCACGCTCGACATTTACACCACGCTGGATCTCAACCTGCAGCGTCACGCCCAGGAGGCGGTCCGCGAGGGCATTGCCAAGGTCGATGCCGCGCTGGCCCGCCGCAAGCGCGGCCCCCGGCGCGTGGCCCAGGCCGCGCTGGTCGCGATCGATCCGCGGACCGGCGAGATCCTGTCGTTCATCGGCGGCCGCTCTTACAACCAGTCGCAGTTCAACCGCGCCGCCAACGCGCGGCGGCAGACCGGCTCCACCTTCAAGCCGTTCGTCTACCTGGCGGCCTTCGAAAAGGCCGCCGACGAAGGCACCGGCGACATCACGCCCGCGACCATCGTCTACGACGAACCCACGACGTGGCGCTTCGACAACCAGGCGTGGACGCCGCGCAACTACGACGGCGAATACGACGGCGGCATCACGCTGCGGCGCGCGCTCGCCATGTCCAGGAACATCGCCACCATCAAGGTAGCCGAGCAGACCGGGTACGACAGGGTCGTCGCGTTGTGGCGCAAGACCAAGATCGGCGAACAGGACCAGGTGAAGCCGTATCCCTCCGTCGCGCTCGGCATTGTCGAACTGACGCCGCTCGAAATGGCCGAGGCCTACACGGTGTTCCCGAACCACGGCACCATCAAGAAGCTGCGGTCGATCATCCGCGTGCAAAGCGGCGAGCAGAGCGCCGGCCCCAAGGTCGAGGCCGGGCCGAACGTGGCGCGGCCGGCCGCGGCGTTCCTGGTGACCCACATGCTGCGCAGCGTGCTGAACGAGGGCACCGGCGCCAGCGCCCGCGGCATGGGCTTCACGCTCGACGCCGCCGGCAAGTCGGGCACCACCAACGACCTCCGCGACGCCTGGTTCGTCGGTTTCACCCCCGAATTGCTGACCGTGGTGTGGGTGGGCCTCGACGACAACCAGCCGCTCGGCTTGAGCGGGTCGCAGGCGGCGCTCCCGATCTGGACCTCGTTCATGATGAAGGCCCTCGCCGGCCACCCCAACGTCGGGTTCGAGGCGCCGGGCGGGGTGAGCTTCGTGGAAGTGGACCGCGACACCGGGAAGATTGCGACGCCGGCTTGCCCCCGCGTCACCATGGAAGCGTTCCTCTCGGGCACCGAGCCGCTGGCCGGCTGCGAGCTGCATCGATTCCAGTAACACTGAGGCTGCTGCCCGCGACCGCCGCGCGGGAGGTCATAAACAGCCGCAGATTTCACAGATTTACGCAGATCAGCGAGGCGGCCCGCCGCGGAGCTTCGCTCCCGCGGACCGAGCCGACAGAAGCCAGAAACAAGAGTGGTCACGATCACCAGCACTCTTGTTTCTGGCTTCTGTTGGCTCGGTCAGGCCGGTTGGAAGGAGCACCAACCGGCCTGCGTCGGGCCGCCGTGTCTCTGCACCGTTCGGCGGTCACCGTAGAGCTCCAAAATCTGTGACTAATCTGCGTCTAATCTGCGGCTGTCGGTGGCTGCGGTACAATTCCAGCCCATGAACCATGAGGTCTTCGCTGCGCTCGGGGAGGCGCTCTCCCGCGGCGAAGAGGCGGCGCTGGTCACGATCGTGTCGTCCAACGGCTCCACGCCCCAGCGCGTCGGCGCCAAGATGCTGGTGTTCGGCGACGGCCGCATTGTCGGCACGGTCGGCGGCGGCTGCTACGAACACGACGCCATCGGCAAGGCGAAGCACGTGCTCGCCACCCGCCAGCCCACCACGGTGAAGTACGACCTCAACGACGACTTCGCGGAGGAGACCGGGCTGGTGTGCGGCGGGCAGATGGAGGTCTTCATCGAGCCGATCGAAGCCTCACCCGCGGTCTACATTTTCGGCGCCGGGCACGTCGGCTACTACCTGGCCCGGATGGCCCACGACGCCGGGTTCAGCGTCCACGTGATCGACGATCGCGCGGCGTTCGCCAACACCGAGCGCTTCCCGTTCGCGGCGTCGGTGGTCGTGGACGACATTCCGCAGTGGCTGGCCACGGCGCAGTTGCCGGCGACGGCGTATGCCGTCATCGTCACGCGCGGGCACCGCAACGACCTCGACGCCCTGCGCGCCCTCGCGCCGCGCGAGTTGCGCTACATCGGCCTCATCGGCAGCCGCGCCAAGGTGGCGCGCCTCTACGAACAAGTCATGGCGGAAGGCGGCATCGACCCCGACCTCCTGGCCCGCATCCACGCGCCGATTGGACTCGACCTCGGCGCCGTCACGCCGCAGGAAATCGCCGTCAGCATCACGGCGGAGCTGATCGCCGTCAGGCGCGGCAAGGCGGAGACGCTCAAGGCCGCCTCGCTGCAATGGTTCCCCAACCTCAAGGCTCTTCGCTAATCATTCGCGGCGCCACCATCGTCACCATGAACGATGCCTTCGAGGTGATCGAAGGCGACGTTCTGGTGCGCGACGGCCGCATTGTCGCGATCGGCGAGGTGCCGGCGGATGAGCGCGCGGACCGGACCATTCACGCGCATGGCGCGTTCCTGGTCCCCGGCTTCATCCAGACCCACATTCATTTGTGCCAGACGCTGTTCCGCGGCTACGCCGACGACCTGGCGCTGCTCGACTGGCTGAAGACGCGCATCTGGCCGATGGAAGCCGCGCACACGCCGGCGTCGCTGGCCGCGGCCGCGCGCCAGGCCGCGTCGGAACTGCTGATGAGCGGCACCACCACCGTGCTCACCATGGAGACGGTGCACGACACCGACGCGGTGTTCGAGGCGCTCGAGCCGATGGGCCTTCGCGCCGTGGTCGGCAAGTGCATGATGGACGCGAACGACGCCGCGGTGCCGGCGCGGCTGGTGGAACACACCACGCGGTCCCTCGACGAGAGCGTGGCGATCGCCAGGCGGTGGCACGGCCGCGCCAACGGGCGGCTGCGGGCGGCGTTCGCGCCGCGCTTCGCGGTGTCTTGTTCACAGGAGTTGCTGGAAGCGGTGGCCGGCCTCTCGAAGGAACACGGCCTCGTCGTCCACACCCATGCCTCGGAGAGCCGCGACGAGATCGCGCTGATCCGCGGGCGCACGGGTCGATCGAACATCGACTACCTGCGGCACACGGGCCTGACGTCTCCCCGTTTGTGCCTGGCCCACTGCGTGTGGGTGGACGATCACGAACAAGACGTGATGGCCGAGCATGACGTGAAGGTGCTGCACTGCCCAGGCTCGAACTTGAAGCTCGGCTCCGGTCTCGCGCCGGTCGTGGAGATGCGGGCCAAGGGCATCTCGGTGTCGCTCGGCGCCGACGGCGCGGCGTGCAACAACCACCTCGACATGTTCGAGGAGATGCGCCTGGCGGCGGTGCTGCAATCGGTGCGCAAGGGGCCGGGCGCGCTCACGGCCCGCGACGCGTTGTGGATGGCGACGCGCGAGGGCGCCCGCGCGATTGGCCTCGAGCGCGAGCTCGGCAGCATCGAGCCCGGCAAGCGGGCCGACTTCCTGCTGGTGGACCGCGACCGCCCGCACTTCATGGCCAGCCACGATCCCTACTCCACCCTGGTCTACTCCGCCCGCGGCACTGACGTCCGCACCACCGTCGTGGACGGCGAAATCCTCGTCGATGCGTTTCGTCCCACCCGCTGGGACCCCGCCGAGGTGGCCAGGGACGCCCGCACCGAAGCCGCCGCCCTGGCCGCCCGCGCCGGGTTTTGATGTGGCGTCCGGCTTCAGCCGGACCGTTGCGACCTATCTGCCTGCGCGACGGGCACTTACAGCCAGTCCGGCCGAGGCTCTTCGGGCGGAATGACCCCGGCGTGTTACAATTCCTAGCAGTCCAAGTATTCGACTGCTAATGACCGGACCGGCTATTTCCGACCGCACGCGCCGTATCCTGGCTACGCTCGTCCGCTCGTATATCGAGTCGGGCGAACCGGTGGCTTCGGGGACGCTCGCCCAAAAGGCGGGCCTGAACCTGTCGTCGGCAACGGTGCGCAACGTGCTCGCCCAGCTCGAAGAGATGGGCTACGTGTGGCAGCCCCACACCTCGGCGGGCCGCGTGCCCACCGACACCGGTTACCGCTGCTACGTGGACATGCTGATCGAAGGGCGCCGCGCGACCAAGGACGTCTCGGCCGTCGAAGCGCGCCTGCGGCAGGAAGCCGGCGACGCGCCGCTCATGGACGACCTGCTCTCCTCCACCTCGCACGTGCTGTCGGAAGCGAGCCGCAGCGTCGGCTTTGCGATTGCGCCGCCCAATGCGCGCGCGCTGTTCCAGCACATCGAGTTCGTGCCCCTCAGCGGCAACCGCATCCTCGTCGTCGTGGTGGCCAGCGGCAACCAGGTGTCGCAGAAGACGGTGGACATCGGCGAGTCGGTGACCGCGTCGGAACTGGTGCAGGCGGCGAACTTCCTGAATTCCGAATTCGGCGGCCGCACGCTCGAAGAAGTGCGCAACGGCGTCGCCGACCGGTTGAAGCAGGAACGCACGCTCTACGATCAGCTGCTCGGCCTGGCGCTGCGGCTGGCGAGCAGCTCGTTTGCGAACCTGGATCGGCCGACCGCCGTCTACATCGACGGCGCCTCGAGCCTGCTCGATGAAGTCGTGCAGGCCAGCGGCATTTCGGCGGCGACCCTGCGCGGGCTGCTCCGCATGGTGGAAGAAAAGCAGCGGCTGGTCCGCATGCTCACCGAATACATCGACGGCCCCGGACTGACGGTGGTCATCGGGGCCGAGCATAGCGACCCGGATCTGCGGCCGTTCAGCCTGATTGCGGCGACCTATTTCGATGGCCGCAGCACCGGCACGGTCGGCGTGATTGGGCCGACCCGCATGCGCTATTCCAAGGCCATCACCGTGGTGGACATCGCCGCACTGGCCGTCGCCAGGGTTCTGCGCGACGTTAATTAGTTACGACCGTAGGGCACCGCTTTCAGGGATGCCCTACCATTCGGTATCCTACAATTCAGTCGTCCAACCATGAGCGATCAACCGAACGACCCGATTGAGACCGGCGCGATTGCGCCCGACGCCGCCGAGGCGCCAGCGCCCGAAGCCGGCAGCCCCGAGGCCGTCAAGCGCGAGCGCGACGACCTGCTCGATCGGCTGCTGCGCAAGACCGCGGAATTCGACAATTTCCGCAAGCGCGTCGACCGCGACCGCAAGGACATGATCGAGTGGGCGGCCGCCGAGGTGCTCAACGACGTGATCGCGATTGCCGACGACTTCGACCGCGCCCTTGCCGCTGACGCGCCACCGCAGGCACAGCAATACAAG
The DNA here is from genome assembly GCA_041659285.1 of Vicinamibacterales bacterium. Classification (NCBI taxonomy): domain Bacteria; kingdom Pseudomonadati; phylum Acidobacteriota; class Vicinamibacteria; order Vicinamibacterales; species Vicinamibacterales bacterium. The sequence continues at coordinate 129,839 of JBAZYO010000006.1, forward strand.
GCCGGCCTCGAACTGATCCAGCGGCAGCTCGCCGACCTGCTCAAGAAGCGCGGCGTCACCACCCTCGACGCCCTCGGCGCCGACTTCGACCCGCACGTCCACCAGGCCGTGGCCTACGAAGAAGTGGCCGGCGCGCGTGACGGCGAAGTGGTGGCGGTGCTGGCCAAGGGCTACAAGCTCGGGGAGCGCCTGCTGCGCCCCGCCATCGTCAAGGTGGCCAAGGCATCGTGAGCAAGCGCGACTACTACGAGATCCTCGAAGTCTCGAAGACCGCCACCGACCAGGAGATCAAGAGTTCCTACCGGCGGCTCGCCCTCAAGTTCCATCCCGATCGGAACCAGGGCGACAAGGCGGCCGAAGAGCAGTTCAAGGAAGCGGCGGAAGCCTACGCCATCCTCAGCGACGACGAGAAGCGATCGCGCTACGATCGCTTCGGCCACCAGGGCGTTGGCGGCGGCGCGCAGGGCTTCGACCCGTCGCAGTTCACCGGCTTCGAAGACATCTTCGGCGGGCTCGGCGACATCTTCGGGTTCGGCGGCTCACGGCGCGGCGGCCCGCAGCGCGGCTCCGACCTGCGCTACGACCTCGAGATCAAGTTCGAGCAGGCGGCGAAGGGCGTCGAGACCCACATCCAGATTCCCCGCCAGGAAGCCTGCGACACCTGCAAGGGCTCCGGCGCGGCGCCCGGCACGTCCCCGACGACCTGCCCGGGCTGCCGGGGCGCCGGCCAGATCCGCTTCCAGCAGGGTTTCTTCACCATGGCCCGCACTTGCAGCCAGTGCCGCGGCGCCGGCAAGGTGATCAGCAAGCCGTGCCAGACCTGCCGTGGCGCCGGCACCGTTGAGCAGACCCGCAAGCTGACCGTGAAGATCCCGGCCGGCATCGCCACCGGCCAGCGGCTGCGCCTGACCGGCGAAGGCGAAGCGGGCACGCAGGGCGGGCCGTCGGGAGACCTCTACGTCGTGATCTTCGTGCAGGAGCACGAGTTCTTCCTGCGCGACGGCAACGACCTGCACTGCACCGTGCCGCTCCCGTTCACCACGCTCGCCCTCGGCGGCGAGATCAAGGTGCCGGGCATCGACGGTGAAGAGACCATCAAGATTGCCGAGAGCACGCAGACCGGCTCGACCTATCGCCTGCGCGGCAAGGGCATGCCCGACGTGTCGGGCCGCGGCCGCGGCGACATCCTGGTCACGGTGCAGGCGGTGACGCCGAAGAAGCTCACCAAGGAGCAGAAGAAACTGCTCGAACAACTGGCCGCCACGCTGCCCGAGCAGAAGGTCTCGCCGACCGCGCGCGATGAAGACGATCGCGGCATTTTCGGCAAGGTGAAGGACATCTTTGGGTAACCGGACCTGGCCGGCGCTGATGCTGCGCGCCGGCGCCGTAGACGACTCCGAGGACATCATCTCGGCCGTCCTCACCGACTTCTCTCCAGTTGCGATCCACGATCTCGCGGAGCGGCCGCTGCCGCCGGGCGGGCTGTGGGATCCCACTTACCCGCCCATCCCCGATCCGCCGCCTACCCCGCTGCATTGGAACGTCTGCTTCAACGACGCCGATGAGCGCGCACAGGCCGCCGACGCCATTCGCGCCGCACTGCCCAATCTCGCCATTGAGGCCGTCGACCTGCCCGATGAAGACTGGGCCGCACGCTCGCAAGCCGCGCTGACCGCGGTCCACGCCGGCCGCTTCATCATCGCGCCGCCGTGGGACATGCCCGCCGCGGATGTGGATGCCACCGTGATCGTGATCGAGCCATCGATGGGCTTCGGTACTGGCCACCACGCCACCACGAGGATGTGCCTGCGGCTGCTGACTGACCTCGATGTGTCGGATCTGACGGTGCTGGACCTGGGAACCGGCTCGGGCGTGCTGACCATGGCCGCCGCCCTCAGCGGCGCTCGCCGCGTCGTCGGCATCGACGTGGATGTCGACGCCATCAATTCCGCGGAAGCCAGCGCCCGGTTGAACACTCTTCCCGACACCATCGAGTTCCAGGTGTCAGACTTCCGCTCGTCGCCGCCGGCGGCCGCCGAGGTCGTGCTGGCGAACCTGACCGGCGGGATGCTGAAGTCGGCCGGCTCGGTGATCGCCACCTTGGTGAAGCCCGGCGGCCAGATGATTCTGAGCGGCTTCGATCACACCGAGGTGGACGGCGTCATCGCGGCGTTCCCAGGCTTTGTCGAGGTGAGCCGCCTGACCGAAGACACCTGGATTGCACTCCACCTACGGAAGACAGCCGCAGATTAGACGCCGATTAGACACAGAACTCTAATCCACCGCGCTCTCGGCAACGCGCCGACGCCCAAACACCCACGCCACGCCAATACCCACCACGTACAACACGAGCATCGGTCCGGCGACGACGAGCATGTTGCCGAAGTCGGTGGTCGGCGTGATGATGGCCGCCACCACGACGCACGCCAACACGGCATGCTTGAGATATCGCACCATCATGCGCGCCGTGATCAGGCCAATGCGGCTCAGGACGAAGACCACGGCGGGTATCTGGAACACGATGCCCAGCGCCACCATGATGCTGAAGAAAAGATCGAAGTAGTCAACCGCATCGATGATCGGCGTGAGCCGAGATTCGACAATCCAGTTCAGGAGAAATCCCAGCGCCGTCGGAAACGCCACGTAATATCCGAACACTCCGCCGGTGATAAAGAGCACGGACGCGGACAGCACGAATGGAATGGCATAGCGGCGCTCGTGCTTGTGGAGACCCGGCGAGATGAACAACCAGGCCTGCGTCAGGATCAGCGGTGACGAGAAGAAGATCGATGCCACCAGCGTGACCTTCATATAGAGACCGAAGATGTCCTGTGGCCGCGACACCGACAGGGTCACGGCGGGATTGGAGCGAATCGGCGCGCTGGCGATGTCGTAGAGCTCCCGCGAGAACACCCAACAGATTGCGAACGTGGCCGCCACGCATACCACCGCCCACAGGATGCGCTTCCGTAGCTCCTCGAGATGCTCGATGAAGGTCATCTCCTGGCCAATCGCCGCCACCGCCACAACCAAGTGCGCGAGGGCGCGCCGCCACGATCCCTGTAAGGCTTGAGTAGTTTGTGTCATCGGCGTCATCTGCGGCCCTGCCCTGTTTTGATTTGATTTGATCTGTGTCTAATCGGCGTCCAATCTGCGGCTGTATTGGATCAGCGGCTCACTTGACCGGGCGCTGACTGCCCTTCTCCCGCGCGGCGTTCCAGCTTTCGACGACCCGGCGCAGTTCCTTGAACGGGTTCGGGCTGTCATCCACCTGGAACCGCAGCACGGTGTCGTTGTTCAGCCACACGCCGCCGCCCTTCTTGACGATCACCATCGACGCAGCCTGCATGCCCCGCGTGTCGCCGCCCGCCGCCTGACCGGCATCGAGCGCCGCCATCAGGCGCATCGACAGGTGCCCCTTCGCGTCCTCGAACGCCTTGACCATGCCCTCCACCACCGCCGGACCGGCGAGGATGTTGCCCTGCGCGGTGCAGAACTTGCCCTGCTTGCCACCCGCCCAGGTCGTGGCCTTGGGGCCCGTAAACGTCGCGGTGTTGCCTTGCAGATCGATCACGGCAAACTGCCGGCCCTGCTTGGTCCAACGTTCGGGCTGCGGATCGGGGTCGCTGTCCCAGATCGCCTTGATGATCGCGTCGGGCTTCATCCCGGCCTTGAGCAGCGCAATGCCCTTCGGCCCGTAGCTGACATCGACAATTGCCTGCGTGGCGACGACGCCCGCGTCGGCATCGGCGGTCAGCACACCGGTCAGCGTGAACACGCGCGACTGCACGGCCCCGCCCACTTCGCCGGTTTCAGGGTCGAACCCAAGAATGGAGAACGTCGCCACGGTCGGCGGCAGTTGCTGGTCCACGCCCTGCGCCTTTACGCCGCGCGGAAGCGCGGCGCCCACGGCCGCGCAGGTGCCGGCAGCCGCCAGAATCATCAAGAGTCGCTTCATCACAGTTCACTCCAAGTCGTTAACAGCGCGGTCAAGGCAACAATCGGGGCGGCATCCGCGCGCAGCGTTCGTCCACCGAGTGACAGCGGCACGGCGCCGGCGGCCAGCGCGGCGCCCAATTCATCCGCGGTCCAGCCGCCTTCTGGCCCCACTATCACATGGGCCGCGGCGGGTTTGGCGACCGCTTGCACGCTGCGCGCGCCGCCTGGCATCACGGATGGCTCGACGCAAATCAGCCGCACGCCGCTCACGGGTTCGGCCAGGTACGCCGCGAATCCGCCCGCCGGCCCCACCACCGGCACCACCGCCCGTCCGCACTGCTTCGCCGACGACACGGCGATGCGCTGCCATCGCGCCACGCGATGGCTCTTCTCCACGGCCGCCAGGCTGATCTCGGATCGCTCGCTGACCACCGGCAGGATGCCGGTCACGCCCAGCATCACCGCATCGCGAACCACGTCGTCCATTTTGTCGGCCTTCAGCACGCTGATGACCAGCACGACCGGCACGGTGAGCTCAGGGGCCGGCGCGAGCGGCTCGACCGCGCGCACCGAGGCCGAGCGCTTCCCCGCCTCGACGACTTCGGCCCGCCACAATCCGCCACGTCCGTCGAAGACATCGACCTCGGCGCCCACCCCCAGTCTCAGCACGCGCGCGAGGTGCTCGGCCTCGTCGTCCGGCAGCGGTACGCGCGCTGACGCGGCATCGAAGTCGGGTACGTGGAAGCGGGGGCGCACGCGGAGAGTATACTCATCCGCACAGATGTTCTTCCGGGGACAAACCGTCGGAAAATACCGCATCCTCTCCCCTCTCGGCAGCGGTGGCTTTGGCAGCGTCTACCTCGCGGAAGACACCTGGATCGACAAGAAGGTCGCGATCAAGGTTCCGCACCGGCAGAACCTCGACTTCGGCGAACTGCTCCGCGAGCCCCGGCTGCTCGCCACCCTCAGCCATCCGAACATCGTCACGGTGCTCACCGCGGAAAAGCAAGACGACGTGTTTTTCATCGTGATGGAGTACGTGCCCGGCGACACGCTGGAAGCCGTGATCGATCGCGACGGCACGCTCGACCTGGCGCGGGCGCTCGACTACACCTGCCAGATCTGCAACGCGATGGACCACGCGCACAAGCACGGCGTCATCCATCGCGACCTGCGCCCGGGCAACGTGATGGTGACCGACCAGGGCCTGATCAAGGTGGCCGACTTCGGCACCTCACGCTTCCTGGAGATTGCCGCGCACGGCACCACGGTGATCGGCAGCCCGCCGTACATGGCGCCCGAGCAGTTCCAGGGCAAGGCGGTGTTCGCGTCCGACATCTACTCGCTGGGCGTGACGATGTACCAGATGTTCACCGGCGTGCTGCCCTACGACACGCCGATGCCGGCCGACCTCGACCGGCTGATGCGCGGCGAACTGGCGTCGCCGCCCAAGCTGAAGAACCCCAAGCTGCCGAAGGCGATCAGCGACATCGTGATGAAGGCGATCGCCGCCGACATCCCGTCGCGCTACCAGCGCGCCTCCGACCTGCTCGATGCCGTGCTGGCCGCCCGCACGCCGTCGCCGGCCTCCCGGCGCCCCTGGCGTGCCGCCCCGGGCGGCACCGGCGCGATGGCGGCGTCGGAGGAACAACAGGACATCCAGGCGCGGCTCAAGGCGCGCGAAACCGTGCAGGCGCGCTTCTGCTGGAAGTGCGGCAAGGCCCTGGCCGCCCGCGCCGACGCCTGTCCCTTCTGTTCCGAGCGCCAGTAAGGGATAATTCCCGCATGGCATTTGCGGGAACGGGCAAGATCTGGATGAACGGGTCGCTGGTGGACTGGAAAGACGCGACGATCCACGTCGCCAGCCACGCGATTCATTACGGCACCGGCGTCTTCGAAGGGCTGCGCGCCTACGACTCCAGGACGGGCACCAACGTGTTCCGCCTCGAGCCGCACATGCGCCGGCTGATCGACTCGTGCCGGGTCTATCGCATGGAGCCGCGCTGGTCGCAGGCCGAACTGTCGCAGGCGGTGCTCGACACGGTGCGTGTCAACGGCTTCAAGAGCTGCTACATCCGGCCGCTGGTCTATCGCGGCTACGAACAACTCGGCCTCGATCCCCGGCCCTGCCCGGTCGACGCCTCGATCATCGTCTGGGAATGGAACCAGATGCTCGGCGCCGGCGCGCTCGAGGACGGCATCGACGCCGGTGTCAGCTCGTGGACCCGGCTGGCCCCCAACACGCTGCCGGCCATGGCCAAGGGCTCGGCCAACTACGCCAATTCCGGCCTGATCAAGATGCAGGCGTCGATTGACGGTTACGCCGAGGGCATTGCGCTCGACGAGAGCGGCCTGCTGAGCGAAGGCAGCGGACAGAACCTGTTCCTGGTCCGCGACAACGTGATCTACACGCCCTCACTGGGATCGTCGGTGCTGCAGGGCATTACCCGCGAAAGCGTCATCACCCTCGCGACGGACCTCGGCTACGAAGTCCGGGAAACGTCCCTCCCGCGCGAGTTCCTGTACCTGGCGGACGAAGCGTTCTTCTGCGGCACGGCTGTCGAGATCACCCCCATTCGATCGATCGACAAGATCACCGTTGGCAACGGCAAACGCGGCCCGATCACGGAGGCGCTGCAGCAGCGCTTCTTCGGCATTCTTCGAGGGGACCTGCCGGACACGCACGGTTGGCTCACCCCGGTGAACGCCGCCGTGGGCGTCCGCTGACAGGAGGGAGACTCGATGCACGTCAATGACCTGCTGAAGCTGGCCGTCGAAAAGGGCGCGTCCGACTTGCACCTGAAGGTCGGCAGCTATCCGATGGCCCGCATTCACGGCCACCTGGCCCCGGTGTCGGACGAAAAGCAACTCGACCACGAAGACCTGGTCGAGATGGCCGCCTCGATCATGTCCACCGCGCAGCGCCAGAAGTTCAAGGACTCGCAGGAAGTGGACCTGGCCTACAGCGTCCCCGGCCTCGGTCGCTTCCGCTGCAACGTGTTCCAGCAGCGCGGCACCATCGGCTGCGTGCTCCGCGTCATTCCGGTCAACGTCAAGAGCCTCGACCAACTCGGCCTGCCGCCGGTACTGAAGAAGATTTCCGAACAAGAACGCGGCCTCGTGCTGGTCACCGGCACCACCGGCAGCGGTAAGAGCACCACGCTGGCGGGGATGATCGACCACATCAACAAGACCCGCACCTCGCACGTGATCACGATCGAGGACCCGATCGAGTACCTGCACCGCGACAACCAGTGCATCATCAACCAGCGCGAGATCGGCGTCGATACGCGGTCGTTCGCCCACGCCCTGCGCAGCGCGCTGCGCCAGGACCCCGACGTCATCCTGGTCGGCGAAATGCGCGACATGGAAACCATCGAGACCGCGATGCACGCGGCCGAGACCGGCCACCTGGTGTTCTCCACGCTGCATACCCTCGACGCCACGGAAACCATCAACCGCATCATCTCGGTGTTTCCGCCGCACCAGCAGAAGCAGATCCGCCTGCAGCTGGCATCGGTGCTGAGGGCCTCAATCGCCCAGCGCCTGATCCCGCGCAAGGACGGCACCGGCCGCGCCCCGGCCGTGGAAGTGCTGGTGGCCACGCCCTTCATCAAGGACTGCATTGTCGACAAGGACAAGACGCACCTGATCGCCGGCGCCATTGCCCAGGGCACCTCGCAGTACGGGATGCAGACGTTCGACCAGTCGATCTTCAGCCTGTTCCAGGAAGACCTGATCAGCTACGAGGAGGCGCTGCGGTGGGCGTCGAACGTGGACGAGTTCAAGCTCCGGGTGCAGGGCATCTCGACCACGTCGGACATGTCGCGGGACCAGATGGCCGGCACCATCTTCGGCGCGCCGGCGCCGGCCAAGCCGGCGGCACCGGCCGCCAAGCCCGCGGCCAAGGCGCCGGAGATTACGCGGTTTGGCAAGTGAGGTCCGCCTAAAGGCGGACGCCACATCGATGTAGCATCCGCCTTTAGGCGGATAATCGAGAAGTGCCAGACGCCTACATCGTCGCGCTGACCATGCTGTCCCGGCGCGAGTTGTCGGAGGCACAGGTCCGCACGCGCCTCGCCCGCAAGGAGTTCGAAGACGACGCCATCGAGGCGGCCGTCGAGCGGCTCCGTCAAGACGGCACCATCAACGACCGGCGCGTGGCCCTGGCCGCCGCACGTATCGAAAGCACCATCCGCCACCGCGGCCGCTCCCGCGTCCTGCAGAAGCTGCGGACGCTCGGCATCGCCGGCGAGGTCGCGGAATCCGCCGTCAACGAAGTCTTCGAGGAGGTGGACGAGGGCGCTCTGCTCGACCGCGCCTTCGCCCGGCGCCTCCGCGGCCAGGACCCGAAAGACCTCGACCAGAACGCCCGCGCCCGCATCGTCCGCGGCCTGGCCGCGCAAGGGTTCCCGTTCGAAGCCATCATGAGGCGCTTGCGGAGCTTACAATAGAGAGATGCATCCGGCGGAGATACGCACTTCCTTCCTGAAATACTTTGAAAGACACGGGCACCGCGTGGTCCCCAGCAGCCCCCTGCTCCCGGGCGACGACCCCACGCTGCTGTTCACCAACGCCGGCATGAACCAGTTCAAGGACGTGTTTCTCGGCCGCGAGAAGCGTGACTACACGCGCGCCGCCTCGTCGCAGAAGTGCATGCGCGTCAGCGGCAAGCACAACGACCTCGACAACGTCGGCCCCTCGCTCCGGCACCACACCTTCTTCGAGATGCTCGGCAACTTCTCGTTCGGCGACTACTTCAAGCACGACGCCATCGAGCTGGCCTGGAACCTGCTGACCAAGGAATGGCAGCTCGACCCGTCCACGCTGTATGTGACGGTGTTCAAGGGCGCGCCCGGCATTCCGCGTGACGAGGAGGCCTACCAGCGCTGGCTCGACTTCGTGCCGGCCGACCACATCGGCGAGCTCGGCATGGCCGACAACTTCTGGGCCATGGGCGACACCGGCCCCTGCGGACGCTGCTCCGAGATCTACGTGGACCGCGGCGCCAAGGTCCCCGGCACCGGCCGCTTCGTCGAAGACGTCGAGGGCGGGAGCGAGCGCTTCGTCGAGATCTGGAACAACGTGTTCATGGAGTTCGAACGCGACGACCAGGGCACGCTGACGCCCCTGCCGGCGCCGTCGATCGACACCGGCATGGGCCTCGAGCGCATCTCGGCCGTCATGCAGGGCAGCATGTCGAACTACGACACGCCGCTGTTCATGCCGCTGCTCACCGCCATCGGCGAGATGTCCGGGCACCGCTACGGCCAGTCGATGTCGCCCAGCGACGTTTCGATGCGCGTGGTCGCCGACCACGCCCGCGCCGCCACGTTCCTGATTGCCGACGGCGTGGTGCCGTCGAACGAATGGCGCGGCTACGTGCTGCGCAAGATCATGCGCCGCGCCATGCGGCACGGGCGCAAGCTCGGCCTGCACGAGCCGTTTCTGTTCTCCCTCGCCGACGTCGTCGTGCGCGAGATGGGCGACGCCTATCCCGAGTTGAAGGCCGGGCGCGACGCCGTGGTGCAGGTGATCAAGAGCGAAGAGGAACGGTTCGACGCCGTGCTCACGGGCGGACTCCCCCGCCTCGAGGACGTTCTCGAGCGCGCGGCCAAGACCACCAAGGTGGTCCCGGGCGACGAGGCCTTCAAGCTTTACGACACCTTCGGCCTGCCGCGAGACTTCATCGAAGACCTGGCCAGCAACCAGGGCCTGACGTTCGACAGCGAAGGGTTCGACGCCGCCATGGAAGGCCAGCGTGTGAAAGCACGGGCCGGCAGTTCGTTCGAAAGCAAGAAGGGCGAAGACTTCACGTTCATGTCGGACGAGGAGCGCGAAGAACTGCGCGCCGTCGGCGACACGTTCGAGGGCTACGCCGAGACCACGCTGAAGGGTGTGCCGGTGCTGGCCCTCTTCAACGACCAGAAGAAATCAGTGGAGGCCCTCGACAGCGGCGGCAGCGGATACATCGCGCTCGGCCGGACGCCCTTCTATCTCGAGGCCGGCGGACAGGTCTCGGACCACGGCTGGATCGCGCCGGCCTCGGGCCAGCGCTCCCGCGTCACCGGCGTGTCGCGGCTCGGCCCCGGCCTCCCGCGCGTCCATCGCGTCGAGGGCATCGAAGGCCGCATTGCCCTGCGCGACCTGGTGACGGCGCACGTGGACGTCGAGCTGCGCGACGCCACGCGCCGCAACCACACCGCCACGCACCTGCTGCACGCGGCGCTCCGCAGGGTGCTCGGCCCGCACGTGAAGCAGGCCGGTTCACTCGTGGCCCCCGATCGCCTGCGGTTCGACTTCGTCCACTTCTCCGCCGTGACCCCGGAGCAGCTGGTGGAGGTCGAGCGGCTGGTGAACGCGGCCATCGTGAAGAACGACCCGGTGAACACCGCCGTCAGGAACACGCAGGAGGCCATTGCGGCGGGAGCCATGGCGCTGTTCGGCGAGAAATACGGCGACAAGGTCCGGGTGGTGGCGGTCGGCGACGGCGCCTTCAGCACGGAACTCTGCGGCGGCACTCACGTGCGCGCGACCGGAGACATCGGGTCGCTGCTGGTCACCGACGAGTCGGGCGTGGCAGCGGGCGTGCGCCGCGTCGAGGCGGTGACGGGCCTCGGCGCCCTCGACCTCGCGCGCAGCGCGCTCGCCGAGACCAGGGCCATTGCCGCCGAGTCCGGCGCCAGGCGCGGAGGCCTGGTTGACTGGGTCCGGCACCAGCAGGCCCTGGCCGGTAAGGCGCAGAAGGAAATACAGCAGCTCAAGACCAAGCTGGCCCTTGGCGGATCCGGCGGCAGCGGCGCCGCGGATGAGGACAAGGTCGAGATCGCGGGCGCCACGTTCATCGCGCGCGAGGTGAAGGACGTGGACAAGGAGTCGCTCCGCGCCCTCGCCGACACCCTGAAATCCCGGCTCAAGAGCGGCGTGATCGTGCTGGCCGCGGCCATGCCCGACGGCAAGGTTTCGCTGATCGCTTCGGTCACGCCTGACCTGGCCAAGAAGGCGCCGGCCGGCCAGCTCCTCAAGCAGCTCGCCCCCATCGTCGGGGGCGGCGGCGGTGGCCGCCCGGACTTCGCGGAGGCCGGGGGCAAAGAACCGGCGAAGATCACGGATTTGCTCAAGGAAGCCAGGCTACTGGTTGAGAAACTCCTCGCCTGAGCCCCCGGGGCACTAGCGCCGATAAGGTACACTGAAGATCCTTGATACGCAGCCTGGTTCTACTCGCCCTGACCATCGGCTTGGCTTCGCCCGCCGCCGCCCAGATCTACACCTGGCGCGACACCGACGGAAAGCTCGTGCTGTCGGATCAGCCGCGCGTGGACAAAGGCGAGATGAACACCTACGCGGTATCCGGAGCCACCACCGTGCGCGCCACCAAGCCGCTGGTGCCCAGCGTGAAGAGCGCGCGCTTCGACGACTCCATCAACGAACATTCCCGCCGCATCGGCGTGTCGGCGGACCTGGTGCGGGCCGTCATTCAGGTGGAATCGGCCTTCAACCCCACGGCCGTCTCGACCAAGGGTGCGATGGGCCTGATGCAGTTGATGCCCGCCACCGCCCTGGAACTGGGCGTGAGCAATCCATTCGAGCCCGACCAGAACATCCGCGGCGGCGTGACCTACCTGAAGCGCCTGCTCGTTCGCTACGACCACAAGGTGGAACTGGCGCTGGCGGCCTACAACGCCGGCATGGGCAACGTGGAGAAGTACGGCGCCGTGCCGCCCTTCGAGGAAACCCGCAACTACGTCAAGAAGATCACCGGCGCGGCCCCGGCGGCGCCGCCCAACACCATCTACAAGTGGATGGAGGTGGTGAGCGGCAAGCCCGTGACCCGCTACTCAAACAAGCGCCCGGAGTCGGGCGCCTACGAAGTCGTCAATTCCCGCCTTCGCCCCTGACGGGGCTACGGCGCGGCAGGCCCGCCGCCAGGCCGTCGTTGGGCCGGGGCACCATGAAGGGGCGGCCCACCTGCTAAGTGCGTGCTATGATTACGTGTTCGGCATCCTACTGACATCGAGGTCCTAGAGACGTGGCGAAGAGAAACAAGTCGGCCCTGAAGGCCAATCGGCAGAACATCAAGCGTCGCGAGCACAACCGGGAGTTGCGCTCGAAGCTGCGCACGGGCCTCAAGGCCGTCCGCAAGTCGCTCGACGACAAGAACATGGACGCGGCGAAGGCCGCCCTCAAGGGGTTGCAGTCGCTCGTGGACAAGATGGCCACCAAGGGCATCATCCACCGCAACACCGCCTCCAGGCTGAAGTCGCGGGTCTCCGCGCGCATCCCGAAGTAGTGCGCTAGGGTCGGACCCCTCGGCACGTCCCGCTCGGGGTCAGACCCTCTCTCACCTGCCGCAAATCTCCACGACCAGACGCTCCAGGAGAAATCTTGGCGCGCCCGACGACGACTTGATGGCCAGGTCGGTGCGGAACACGGCGTCGAGGCTGTGCTTCACGCGCGTGTCGGGCCGCAGGCGGATGGCCGCGGCGCGGATCTGCCCGAGGAGCATCGGCGGCTGGGCGCCGGCGTCGATCTGCGCGGCGATCTCCCGCAACGCGCCGGCCGCATCCGCGTTCCAGATGGCCTTGCCGAGCGCGAAATCCTCACCCGGCTCGTTCTGCGGCATCACCAGGTCGCGCACGTGGTTGGCGGTGATGGCCGACTCCCCTGCCGCGTAGAGCACCAGCTTCTCCACTTCCGCGCGAATGCGGCCGAGGCTGAGTCCGGTCGTCGCCAGCAGGAGTTGGAGCGCCTTGGGCTCGATGGTCAGTTCGTCCTTGTCCAGGCGCTTCTGAATCCACTGCTCCGCGTCGCGCGCGGTCTCGAGCGATCCGCAATCCACGCAATCGGCGCGCTTCCGCAGGATCTTGACCAGGCGGCGATTGGCGTCCAGCCCGCCGGCCACGAACACCAGGGTGGTCATCGGCTCGGGCTTCTCGAAGTACGCCTCGAGCTCCTCCACCGGCGTCGAGCCGCGCTTGCCCTTCTTGACCAGGTCCAGGTCGCCCTGCGACTCGTCTTCGTCCTTGCCGCGCTTGGGCGCCAGCAGGCGTTCGGCCTCGTGGATGATGATGACCCGCCGCGGCGACATCATCGGCAGCGTCCGCGCGGTGGAGAGGATGGCGCCGATCAGGGCGTCGCGGCCCGAGGCGTTGCCGGCTTCGTTGGCGTACAGGCTCTCGACGTTGAAGGCGTGCAGGCCCTCGTCGACGACGCCGGCGAACTCGAGCGCGAGGTCGTGGCGCGACTGCAGGTCGTCGCCTTCGAGCAGATAGAGCGGAGCCGTCTTGCCGGACTTGATCTGCTTGCGGACGTCAGCAACTGTTGACATGACTCAGCCGCCCCCGCCCTGAGCGAGCGATCGGCGACGCGCATTGACGATCGCGAGTCGAAGGGTCAAAACGCTTCCAGGATCGCGCTGACGACCGACTTGGCAAAGTCCGTCGCCATGCGCTCGAATGCCGCCCGGTCGTTGCCCGCGAAGGCCGCCACGTCCACGCCGCCGGCGGCGGGGTTGGCCAGGTCATACTCATCCGAAAACGCCAGCGCCGGGTTTTCCCACAGCGTCTTCTGCTGCTTCACGTCTTCGAAGGCGACCTTCACGATCACCGTAAAGCGGTAGCGCGAAGCCAACTGGGCGTCGTTCAGGCCCACCGGCTGGCTCGACACCGACTGGATCTCGCCTCGCACGATGCCGTCGGTGCCGGCGTCGGTGGGCGTCACGGTGTAACGGCCGCTGGCCTGGAACTCCTCACGGACCTTCTGCGTGAAGGTCTGCTCGATGGTCGGATAGGGCGTGGTGTTGCCGAACATCGGGATGCCGAGCGTGCGGATGTACGCCGGCAGGAACGAGCCGCGCCCGGCCAGCGCGTAGCCGCAGGACGCGGCGCCGACCCCGGCGGCCAGCACCGGCAGCGCGCGAAGCACCTGTCGCCTGGTGGTATTCATCTCTGCTATTAGGCCACAACAATCGAGACCAGGCGACCTTTGGCAATCACGACTTTCTTGATCGTCTTGCCGGCAATGTGCGCCTGCACGTGTGGATCGGCCAGCGCCAGCGCCTCGAGGTCCTGGTCGGCGATGTCGGGCGCCGCGGTCACGCGCCCGCGCAGCTTGCCGTTGACCTGCACCGGGATCTCCAGCTCTTCAGCCCTCGCCACGTCGGCGTCGAACGACGGCCAGCGGGCGCCCGCCAATCCGTCGGCATGGCCGTACATCTGCCAGAGCTCTTCCATCGTGTGCGGCGCAAACGGCGACAGCATCACCATCAGCGCTTCGACGGCTTCGCGCGCCACCTTCGGCGCCTGCGCCGAGCGCTCGCCCTTGTCGGTGAACAGGTAGAGCTCGTTGACCAGTTCCATCATCGCCGACACCGCGGTGTTCATCTGCTGGCGGACGTCGATGTCCTGGGTGACGCGGCGAATCGTGTCGTGGGTCTTCCGGCGCAAGCCACGCTCGGCGGCGGTGAGACGCGCGTGTTCGAAGCCGCCGCCGGCGGCGACCGCCTCGTCGCGCCACTGATCAGCAGCGCGCCACACGCGCGCCAGGAAGCGGAAGCTGCCTTCCAGGCCCGAGTCGCTCCACTCGACTTCTTTCTCCGGCGGCGCCACGAACATCACGTAGAGACGCAGCGCGTCGGAGCCGTACTTCTCGATCATCGAGTCCGGATCGACGACGTTCCCCTTGGACTTCGACATCACGGCGCCGTCTTTCAGCACCATGCCCTGCGTCAGCAGGTGCGTGAACGGCTCGGTGTGTTCGACCATGCCGAGGTCGTGGAACACGCGCGCGAAGAACCGCGAGTAGATCAGGTGCAGGATGGCGTGCTCGACGCCGCCGCTGTAGAAGTCCACCGGGCACCAGTAGGCCACCTTCTTGGGGTCGAAGGGCATCTGGTCGTTGTGCGCGTCGGCGAACCGGTAGAAGTACCAGGACGAATCGACGAAGGTGTCCATGGTGTCGGTTTCGCGCCGGGCCGGACCGCCGCACTTCGGGCACTTCACATTGACGAATTCCGGCACGCTGGCCAGCGGCGAGTCGCCGCGGCCGGTGAACTCGGTGATCTTCGGCAACGTCACCGGGAGCTGATCGTCCGGCACCGGCACCACGCCGTCCACCGAACAATGGATCATCGGAATGGGCGTGCCCCAGTAGCGCTGGCGCGAGATTCCCCAGTCCTTCAGCCGGAACTGCACCGTGCCCTGGCCGATGCCGCGCTCTTCCGCTTCGGCGGTGATCTGACGGCGAGCCTCGTCCGCGGGCATCCCGTCGTACGGGCCTGAGTCAACCAGGACCTCATCGTCGTTCACCACCCGGACAATCGGCAGCTCGTACTTGGTGGCGAAGTCCAGGTCGCGTTCGTCGTGGGCGGGCACCGCCATCACGGCGCCAGTACCGTATTCGCCCAGAACGTAGTTGGCGACCCAAATCGGCACCGGCTTGCGGGTGAACGGATTGATGGCAAAGCGGCCGGTGAAGAACCCCTCTTTCGCGACCTCGCCGGTCATTCGGCCGGCGCGGTCCTGCCCCCGAAAGCGCTGCGCCTTCGCCGTGAATGCCTTTTCGTCGGCCGATTCCTTGGCGAACGACGTGACCAGCGCGTGCTCGGGCGCCAGCATCACGAAGGTGGCGCCGTAGATGGTGTCGATGCGCGTCGTGAACACCTCGATGAACGCGTCCTCACCCTGGATCGGGAACCTGACCCTGGCGCCTTCCGACCGCCCGATCCAGTTCCGCTGCATGGTCAGGACCTTTTCAGGCCACTTCGACAGCCCCTCGGCGGCGTGCAACAGGTCGTCGGCGTAGGCGGTGATGCGGAAGAACCACTGCTCGAGATCCTTCTGCGTCACGGCAGTGCCGCAGCGCCAGCACGCGCCGTCCACCACCTGCTCGTTGGCCAGCACGGTGTTGTCGACCGGGCACCAGTTCACGGTCGAGCGGCGGCGATAGGCCAGGCCCTTCTCGAACATCCGCGTGAACAGCCACTGGTTCCAGCGGTAGTACTCGGGCTGGCAGGTCGCCAGCTCGCGTCCCCACGCGTAGCTGATGCCCAGGCGCTGCAACTGCCCCTTCATGTGGGCGATGTTGCCGAGCGTGGAGGTCTCGGGATGGATGCCGTTCTTGATCGCGGCGTTTTCCGCGGGCAGGCCGAACGCGTCCCACCCGAACGGGTGCAGCACGTTGAAGCCCTGCAGCCGCTTCAGCCGCGAAACGACGTCGCCGATGATGTAGTTGCGGACGTGCCCGACGTGCGCGTGCCCCGAGGGGTAGGCGAACATCTCGAGGCAGTAGAACTTCGGCTTCGAGGGGTCTTCGGTGACTTCAAACGCCTGGGTGTCGGCCCAGTGCTTCTGCCATTTCTTGTCGAGGTCTTGCGGATGATATTCGGCCACGGTGATCCGTTGATTTTACTACCGACAGACGGCAATCACCGCATCCAGGCTGTCCGACAGGGCGCGGAGGTCGTAGCCTCCCTCGGTCACGAACACCACCTTCCCCTCGCAGACGTCGTCCGCCACGTCCAGCAGCGCCTTGGTAAGGCGGCCGAAGCCCGCAGTGGTCATCCGCAGCTGTCCCAAGGGGTCCTGCTCGTGAGCGTCGAAGCCCGCCGACACCATCAACAGCTCCGGCTTGAACTCGCGCAGACGCGGCAGCACCACCTCCGCATACTTGCGCTCGACCACTCCATCTTTGTCGCCGATGGTCAGCGGGACGTTCAGCGTGAACCCCTCGCCCGCTCCGCGCCCGGTCTCGCCCGCCGCGCCGCTGCCCGGCCAGAACGGGTATTGGTGCGACGACACGAACAGGATGCTGGGGTCCTCGTAGAACATCGCCTGGGTGCCGTTGCCGTGGTGCACGTCGAAATCGACGATGGCCACGCGAGACAGGCCGCGCGAGCGGGCGTAGGCTGCGCCAGCGGCGATGTTGTTGTAAAGACAGAACCCCATCGCCCTGTCAGCCTCGGCGTGGTGGCCCGGCGGCCGAACCATGGCCAGGGCGCGCGAACCACGTGCGCCATCGAGCACATGGTCCACCGCGGTGAGCACCGCTCCGGCGGCCAGCCGGGCGATGTCGTCGGAATCCGGCGACGTAAACGTGTCTTCGTCGATCATCGTGGCCCGGCCCCGCGTCGCCACGATGGCGGCGATGTGTTCGCGAGTGTGCACCCGCGCGAGATCGTCGTCGGTGGCAGATCGCGGTTCGAGCACGGTTCCACCCTGCTCGCGAAACCGGGCGGCCACCGCTTCCAACGTCTCGGCGCGCTCGGGCCGTTCCGGGTGTTCCGCTGGAGTCACGTGATCGACAAAGCGAGGCGAGCTGACGAGGACCAACGGCATCCGTATAGGTTAGCCCAACCAAAGACAGCCGCAGATTAGACGCCGATTTGACACAGATTCTGATTGGACGGCGACCGCCGAACCGCGCCAAGACACGGCGGCCCGACGCAGGCCGGTTGGCGTTCTTTCCAACCGGCCTGACCGAGCAGACAGAGACCAGAAACAAGAGTGGCTGTGTTGTGTGAACACTCTTGTTTCTGGCCTCTGCCTGCTCGGTCCGCGGGAGCGAAGCTCCGCGTCGGGCCGCCTCAGTCATCTGCGTGAATCTGCGAAATCTGCGGCCCGTCAATCCGCGACCGGGCGGTCGCTAGGACAATTGCCGACGGCATTCCAATCGTGCTGCTGCAAGGGACGCCTCCAGCTCACGCCGGCACGCTTCCAGCGCAGCGGCGTCCGCGTCTCGCGGCACGTAGATCGGTTGGCGGATCGCCATCGCCACGGTCGTGAACGGCTTCGGAATCTGCGTCCGGTCCCAGCTGTTGAGCGTCCAGCTCGAGGCGGCCTCGGAATGGAACGGCAGTAAGGGCTGGCCCGTGGCCCTGGCCAGCCACACCGCGCCCGGCTGCGCGACCTCTGCGGGCCCGCGGGGTCCATCCAGAGTGAAGGCCACCCCGTGGGCCTTCACGTCCCTCACAAGCTGCCTGAGGGCCGCAGGACCGCCCCTGGAGGTGGAGCCACGAGCGGCGCCGTAGCCGAACTTGCCGAGCAGCCTGGCAATCCACTCGCCATCGAAGTTCTCGGAGGCCATGGCGACAATGCCGCGCCGCTGAAAGTAGGGAGTGGCCGCAAGGATGCGCCCATGCCAGAGCGCGAGGATGGGTTGGTGACCGGCCCTGGTGATGGCGTCAACGTGCTCGGCGCCGGTGACCTTCCACGTCCACGTCGAGCACAGCGCGCGCACGACTGGGTACCCCAGCGCGGCGATCGCAGCCACTTCAGCGCGCTTGCGCGGGGACTGCCGCCAGTCGGTAGTTTCAGCCATCAGCTAGCGGAAGCGTAGCACCCTAGGCACCTTAGGCACCTTAGGCACCCTACATCCCGTCGTAGGAAGGGCCTTCGCCGCCTTCAGGAGCCACCCACGTGATGGCCGCGTAGGGGTCCATGATGTCGCAGGTCTTGCAATGCACGCAGTTGGACGCGTTGATCTGCAGCTTCAGACCGCCCGCACCGTTGTCGACCATTTCGTAGACGCTGGCCGGGCAGAAGCGCACGCATGGGTGGCCGTATTCGGGTCCGCAGATGCTGTGGCACACGTCGGTCTGCACCAGGAGGTGCACCGGCTGATCCTCGTCGTGGTGCGTGCCCGAATAGTGCGCGCCGGTCACCTTGTCGAACGTGATGCGGCGATCGATGGGCGCGGTGTTGGACGGCACCAGGATGTCGCGCTTGGCCATCCCGTAGTAGTGCTCGATCGTCTGCATCGCCTGGTGGCCGGGATGGCCGGAGAGGTCGGGCAGGCCCTTGCCGTTGGTGAACATCGCGATGCCGGCGTAGGCGCCGCCCGCCATGGTGCCGGCGCCGAACGCCTGGTGCACGTTGCGCACCGGATAGAGCTCGGTCTTGATCGGGCTCGCATCCACCAGCTGCTTGTAGCGATGCAGCGACGCCGAGCTCGTGTCATCCGCGCGCACCGCGTCGAACGCCGCTTCGGCAGCGAGCATGCCGCTGCGCATGGCGAGGTGAATGCCCTTCAGCCGGATCGAATTCACGAAGTTGGCGGCATCGCCGACAATCAGGCCGCCATCGACATGCAGGCGCGGCTGCGTGTTCCAGCCGCCTTCCGGCAGCGCCTTGGCGCCGTAGCGCACGACCTGGCCGCCGTCGAGAATGCCGCTGATGAACGGGTGCCGCTTGAAATGCTGGAAGGCGGCGTGGGGATCGAACAGCGGGTCCTTGTAGTCGAGGCCCACCACGAAGCCGATCGAGAGGCGGCCTTCAGGCATCGCGTACAACCAGCTGCCGCCGAACTCCTCGTCGCGCAGCGGGTAGCCGAGCGTGTGGATGACGGTGCCCGGCGCGAGCCGATCCTTCGGGATGTCCCAGAGTTCCTTGATGCCGAGGGCAAACTGCGCCGGCTCGGATTCGAGACCCAGCTCCAAGGTCTGCATCAACTGCTTGGTCAGGTGGCCACGGACGCCGTCGGCGAAGATTGTGACCTTGGCATGGATGTCGGCGCCGAGCTCGAAGGCGCCCTTGGGCTGGCCGTCCTTGCCGATACCGCGGTCGCCCGTGCGCACGCCAATCACCCGGGTGCCGTCGTAGAGCACGTGCTGGCCGGCAAAGCCCATGAACAGGTCGATGCCTTCGGCCTCCACCTGCCCCGCCAGCCACTTCGTGAACTGGTTGAGCGAGATGATGTAGTTGCCGTGATTCTGGAACGGCGGCGGCGTGATCGGCAGCCGCAGTTTTTGCTCGGGCGTCAGGAAGTAGATGTTGTCCTGGTGCACTTCCGCCGCCAGCGGCGCGCCCTTGGCCTGGAAGTCCGGGATGAGGTCGCGCAGCGTGGACGGGTCGAGCAGGGCGCCCGAGAGCTGATGCACGCCGGCGTCGCGGGCCTTTTCGATCACCGCGATCGACAGCGGCTCCCCGCCCTTCTGCTTCTGCAGCTGCGCGAGGCGCAGGGCCGCCGACAAGCCGGCAGGCCCGCCTCCGACAATCAGGATGTCTACTTGGAGGGTCTCACGCTCAGCCATCAGCCTTCGGCCTCAGGACTTCTGCAGTTCCGCGATAATTGCCGGCGCCAGCTCGAACAGGTCGCCCTGGATGCCGTAATCGGCCACTTCGAAGATCGGCGCGTCGGCGTCCTTGTTGATCGCCACGATCACGCGCGAACCCTTCATGCCGACCAGGTGCTGGATGGCACCCGAGATGCCCAGGGCCACATACAGCTTCGGCGCCACCGTCTGGCCGGAGCTGCCGATCTGGCGCTCCATGGGCAGCCAGCCGTTGTCGCAGATCGGCCGCGATGCGGCCAGTTCGGCGCCGAACGCCTTGGCCAGCTGTTCCGCCACGGCGATGTTCTCCTGCGACTTGATGCCGCGGCCCACCGAGACAATGCGCTCGGCCTGCGACAGGTCCACGGCCTGCTTGGCCTCCTGGAACGGCGCTTCAGGCTTCTGCCGGATCTTCGACTCGTCGATCGTGATGCCGGCCGCCGCGATCGGCGCGGCCGCGCTCCCGCGCGCCGCGGCGTCGGCGCGATAGGCGCCAATCTGGATGCTGGCGAAATGCGGCGCCGGCCCCTGCGGCACGACCTCGGCCACCAGCTTGCCCTGGAACATCGGCCGCGCGAACGCGGTGGCGCCGCCGGCCTGCCGGATCGCGATCACGTCGGTGACGAGGGCGCGATCCATGCGGCCGGCGAGCATCGGCGCGAAGTCGCGGGTCTGATAGCTGTGCGGGAAGAACACGTACGCCGGCGATACCTGCGTGATGACTTGCTGCAAGGCCTGCACGAACGCGTCGGGCGTGTAGATCGCCAGCGCGGCGTGCTCGACCGTGATCACTTCGGCCACCGCCGCCTGCGCCAGCTCCGCGGCCACGGCGGCGACGCCCTGCCCGGCAACGGCGACCTTCACCGGCATCGATCCGCCGGCGAGCTGCTGGGCCGCCGCTATGGCTTCCCAGCTCGCGCGATTGAGCTTGCCGTTCGTCTGTTCCGCGATCACGAGAATCATAGGACCCTCGCTTCTTCGCGAAGGCGCTTGACGAGTTCCTTCGCGGCCTCGGCGGGCGACCCGCCGATCATGACCGTCTGCTTCGACTTCTGCGGCGCGCTGAGCGCCACCACCTTGAGGCGCGGCGTCAGCCCGGCCGGCGCCGCCACCTTGATGATTTCCTTCTTCTTCGCCGCCATGATCCCCTTCAACGTGGCGTAGCGCAGCTGGTTGATGCCGCTCTGGATGGTCAGCAGCGCCGGCAGCGGCATCGTCGCGTACTGGAACCAGCCGCCTTCGAGCTCGCGCTTCACCTTCAGCGTCGCCTCGGTGACCTGCACTTCCATGATGATCGTCGAGTGCGGGATGCCGAGCTTCTCGGCCAGCACCGGGCCGAACTGGGCGTGGCCCTGGTCGTCGGACTGCAGGCCGGTCAGGATGAGATCAAATGCCTGCCCGGCCATGGCCGGCGCGAGAGCCGCGGCCGCGGTGAAGGCATCGGCGGCGCCGAGCGAGTCGTCTTCGACGTGCAGCGCGCGGTCGGCGCCGCGGGCCAGGGCCTCGCGGATCACCTGCTGCACGCGGGCCGGACCGGCCGAGCACACCACGACTTCCCCGCCATGCTTCTCGCGGAGGCGCAGGCTCTCCTCGAGCGCGTAGGCGTCGGGCTCGTTCATCTCGTAGCTGACATCCTGCTCGCGCACCCACGTCTTGTCGTCGTTCAGACGCGGCTGCCACTCGCGGGTAGGCACTTGCTTGATGCAGACGGCAATTTTCATGGAACCTTCATGGCTTGGGGCCTGGGGCTTGGGGCTTGGCTGGCGGCGCGCCCCAAGTCTCGAGCCTCAGGTCTCAAGCCTCGTATCTCTTGAACAGCAACGCTCCGTTGGTCCCGCCGAAGCCGAACGAATTCGACAGCGCGTAGTCGATCTTCATCTCGCGCGCCGTGTGCGGCACGTAGTCGAGGTCGCAGCCCTCGTCCGAATTCTCGAGGTTGATGGTCGGCGCCACCTTCTGGTGCCGCACCGACAGCGCGACGATGCCGGCTTCGAGGCCGCCGGCGGCGCCCAGCAGGTGCCCGGTCATCGACTTGGTCGATGAAATCGCCAGCTTGTAGGCGTGGTCGCCGAACGCGCGCTTGATCGCGGTGGTCTCGATGCGATCGTTGTGCGGCGTCGAGGTGCCATGGGCGTTGACGTAGTTCACCTGATCGGGACGGATGCCGGCGGAGGCAATGGCCGTCTTCATCACGCGATAGGCGCCGTCGCCGTCTTCCGACGGCGCGGTCATGTGATAGGCATCGCCCGACATGCCGTAGCCGACCATCTCGGCGTAAATCGTGGCGCCGCGGCGCTTGGCGAACTCGAGTTCCTCGAGCACGACCACGCCGGCGCCCTCGCCCAGCACGAAGCCGTCGCGGTCCTTTTCGAACGGACGGCTGGCGCGCGACGGGTCGTCGTTGCGGGTTGACAGCGCGCGCAAGGCGCCGAAGCCGCCGACGCCCATGGGACAGACGGCCGCTTCCGCGCCGCCGGCGATCATGGCATCCGCGGCGCCGCGCTTGATGATTTCGTAGGAATCGCCGATGGCGTGCGCCGACGCCGTGCACGCGGTGCAGGTGGCCAGGTTCGGGCCCTTGGCGCCGTAGCGGATCGACACCTGGCCGGCGGCCAGGTTGATGATGGACGACGGGATGAAGAAGGGGGAAATCTTGCGCGGGCCGCCTTCGAGATAGGAGATGTGCTCCCTCTCGATGGTGGTGAACCCGCCGATGCCCGACCCGATGAACACGCCCACCCGATCGGCGAACTCGGGCGTGATCGTCAGGCGTGCATCGTCCATGGCGTATTGCGACGCCGCGACCGCGAACTGAATGAAGATGTCCATCTTCTTCAGCTCTTTCTTCTCGATGAACTGCAGCGGATCGAAGTTCTTCACTTCGCCCGCGAAGCGCGTCGAGAATGCTGTTGCATCAAAGCGCGTGATCGGGCCGATGCCGCTCGTACCCGCGCACAGCGCGTCCCAGTTTGCCTGAGTGCCCATGCCGACCGGCGACACCAGACCCACGCCGGTCACTACGACTCGCCTGCTCACTTGACCTCCGGAAGAAGCAACGGCACCCCCAAAGGGGGTGCCCGACACGGCCCGCGCTACTTCTTCTTGGCGTGCGACTCGATGTAGTCGACCGCTTCCTTGACGCGCGTGATCTTCTCCGCTTCCTCGTCAGGGATCTCGATGCCGAACTCTTCCTCGAACGCCATCACCAGCTCGACGGTGTCGAGCGAGTCGGCGCCCAGGTCGTCCACGAACGAAGCATCCGGGGTGACTTCTTCCTCGTCCACGCCCAGCTGCTCCACGATAATGCTCTTTACTTTGTCGGCAACGGCCACGATTCCTCCTACATGTACATCCCGCCGTTAACGGCGAGAACTTGACCAGTAATATACGCCGCATCGTCGGAAGCCAGAAACGCGACCGCCGCCGCAATGTCGTCCGGCGTGCCCAGGCGGGCCAGCGGGATCTGCGCCGCCCACTCGGTCTTGGCATCCGCGGTGATCGCGCGCGTCATGTCGGTCTCGACCAACCCTGGCGCCACCACATTCACCGTCACCTGGCGCGACGCGACTTCACGCGCCAGGGCCTTGCAAAACCCGATTAATCCCGCCTTCGACGCCGCGTAATTCGCCTGGCCGGCATTGCCCATCTGCCCGACCACCGAGCTGATGGCGATGATGCGGCCCGCGCGCTGCTTGATCATCGGCCTGAGCGCGGCCTGGCACAGCGTAAACGCCGCCGTCAGGTTGGTCGCGATCACCTCGTCCCAGTCGGCGCGCTTCATGCGCAGCATCAACTGGTCGCGGGTGATGCCAGCGTTGCTGACCAGGATGTCGAGCCGCCCGTGGCGCTCGACCGTTCCCTTGATCAGCGACTCGACCGCTGCCGCGTCGGTGACGTCGGCGCCGTGGGCGACGGCCTTGCCGCCGCTGGCGGTGATCGCGGCGGCGGTCTCGTCGGCGTTCGACCCGCGCGCGACGCACACCACCGTGGCGCCACCCGCCGCCAGGCGCTGCGCAATCGCCCGGCCAATGCCGCGGGACGCACCCGTCACAATCGCAATCTTGCCGTCGAACTGTGTCAGAGCAGTCCCTCGATCGCGGCGAGGTCAGCGGGACCCTCGACGTTCAGAATGGTGGCGCCCGGAGCGATCTTCCTGGCCAGACCGCTCAACACTTTCCCCGGACCTACTTCAACATATCGGGTGACGCCCTCCGACGCAAGGCGCTGCATGACGTTTTCCCACCGTACCGGCGACGACACCTGCCGGATCAACGCCTCGATCGACGCCGCGGCGGTCCGCTTGGGTTCCGCGTCAACATTGGCCACCACCGGCACGCGCGGGTCGTGCGACGCGGCGGCGCGCAGTTCCGGCGCCAACCGCTCTTCCGCCGGCTTCATCAGCGCGCAATGGAAGGGCGCGCTCACCGGCAACGGAATCGCCCGCTTGGCGCCCAGCGCCTTGGCCCGCTCGCTGGCGCGCGCCACGGCCGCCGCCGATCCGGCAATGACGATCTGGCCGGGGCTATTCAGGTTGGCCGGGCTGACGACGTCGCCCTGCGCCGCTTCCGCGCACGCTTGCGCGACGCCCGCTTCGTCGAGCCCGAGAATGGCGGCCATCGCCCCCTGCCCCACCGGCACCGCCTCCTGCATGTAACGGCCGCGGTGGCGGACCAGGCGCACGGCGTCGGCGAAGGCCAGCGTTCCGGCCGCGACGTGTGCGGAGTACTCGCCCAGGCTGTGCCCGGCGACGAAGGCCGGCGACAGCCCGCGCTCGTGCAGCAACCGCCACACCGCCACGCTCATCGTCAGGATGGCCGGCTGGGTGTTCTCGGTCAGCGTGAGCCGATCGGCCGGGCCGTTGAAGATCAGGTCGCTGAGGGATTCGCCGAGCGCCGCATCGGCTTCGGCAAAGGTGCGCGCGCAAATGGGAAACTGATCCGCCAGCGCCTGGCCCATGCCAACGGCCTGGGAACCCTGTCCGGGGAAGAGACAAGCAATCACGACTGTGTCACCGCAAAGGTCGCCATCTCGAGTCGAAGCCGCTCCACCATTTGATGGCCCGCCATGCGCGACGCCATCGCCACCGCATTGCGAACCGCCTTCACCGACGAACGCCCGTGACCGACGATGCACAGGCCGGCCACGCCCAGCAGGGGCGCGCCGCCAAACTCCGAGTAGTCCACGCGCTTGCGGAAGCGCCGAAACGCGCGACGCGAGAGCAAGTACCCCATCTGGCTCGAGAAGGTGCTTTGCAGCTCCTCGCTCAGGAGGTCCTCGACCATCTCGACCAGCCCTTCGCTCAACTTCAGCGCGACGTTGCCGGTGAACCCGTCACACACCACCACGTCGGCGTCGCCCGAAAAGATGCCGCGGGCTTCGACGTTGCCGATGAAGGCCAGCGACGAGGCCTTGATCAGCTGATGCGCCTCGCGCGTCAGCTCGTTGCCCTTCGTCTCTTCCTCGCCGATCGACAGCAACCCGATCCGCGGCCGCTCCACCCCCAGCCCCACCTTCGAGTAGACCGCCCCCATGCGGGCGAACTGCAGCAAGTGCGAGGGCCGGCACGCGACCGTGGCCCCAACGTCGAGCAACACCGCCGAACCGCGCCGCGTCGGCACGGTCGGGGCGAGCGCGGGCCGATCGACACCCGGCAACATGCCGAATGCCGCGTGGGCCGCGACGACGCACGCCCCGGTGTGGCCGGCGCTGAACAGCGCCGCGGCCTCGCCGGACGCGACGAGATCGGCAGCCACGCGGATCGAGGCCTTGGGCTTGCGGCGCAAGGCCTGGGCCGGCGATTCGGCCATGTCGACCACGTCTGGCGCGTCGATCACGCGCACATCCAGGGTGGCGACGTCGGGATGGCGTTGGAGCTCGGCGCGGATCTCGCCGGCACGGCCGACCAGGTCGATGCCCAGGCCCAGGTAGCGCGCGGCGGCCAGGGCGCCGTCCACCGGCCGCCCGGGCGCGTGATCGCCGCCCATCGCGTCAACCGCGATGCGCATTGTCCCTGAAGCTGCTTATGCGCGAGACCAATCTGCGCATCTGCGCAATCCGCCGCTAGTCTTCGTTGACTGGACGCACCTGGCGCGCGCGGTAGAAACCGCAATACGCGCACACGCGGTGCGCGGCCTTGGGCTCGCTGCACTGCGGGCACAGGCCGGGCGTGGTGGCCTTGAGCGCGTCATGAGTGCGGCGCTTGCGGCCGCGGGTCTTGGAGTGTCTGCGTTTTGGATTAGGCATCGTCGGGCTTTCGCTTCGTAATCAACGTCTTCAAACCAGCCATCCGCGGATCCGCCATCTGCGGATTGCAATCGCAGGGGGCCAGATTCCGGTTGGTACCACATTGCGGGCAAATCCCCAGGCACGCCGACTTGCAAAGCGGCTTCATCGGCAAGGCCAGGTAGAACTGCTCCCGCAACAACTCGTTCAGGTCGATCTCGTCGTCCCGATAGAACGTTATCGAAACGTCGTCTTCCTCGACTTCGGCCTCTTCGTCTTCGTCCTTGTCGGCATCAACCACCGCGGACGGCAGGAACCGCAAGTCGAATTCGCGATCGACCGGCAACACAAACGGCTCGAGGCAGCGGCTGCACACCTGCTCGAGAGCGGTCTTCACCGTGCCGACCAGCCGGAACCGATCGTGATCCATGTGGACCACCATCTGAAGGCTGACCGGGGCAATCACCTTATAGTCCTCATCCCCACCCGGAAGGTCGGCCGGGGCAAAGACCCTGGAGAACTCGGTCTCGGGCAGACGAATATGGGCAAGTTCGAGGCGCATCGCAAGATCTGTCGGTCCGGCTAAAGCCGGACGCTACATGTACTTCCGGCTATCTCGCAGCCAGACAAGACTTTTCAGTATACCACGCGGGGGCCAACCCAAGGCTTGGGGATGAACAGGTTCTGGAACAGGTCCACGGCAAAGCGGTCGGTCATGCCGGCCACGAAGTCCTGGGCGGCCACGTCCACCCCCTCGGCGGCAATGGTCCGGACGTCCAGGAATTCCTCGGGCCGCTGCTGGACCTTTTCCCACAACCCTCCCAGGATGCCCGCCGCCTTTGCGAACTCGGCCGTGGCAACCTGGTTCTCGTAGACGGCTTCGAACAGGTAGCTGCGCAGGTCCACCAGGGCGGTCAGGACCGGCTCGCTCATCCGGATCTCGGTCAGGCCGCCGTCCAGAGTCTGGTGCACCACGTCGCTGACCAGCCGGCCAATGCGTTCCGACGGGGAGTGCCCCAGCAGGTCCACCGCATGCCCGGGGAGGCTCGACTCCGACAGGATCCCCGCCCGCACGGCGTCGTCGATGTCGTGGTTCACGTAGGCGACGATGTCGGCGACGCGGGCCACCTGCCCCTCAATGGTGCTGGCGCGATGTTCCGGCGCCGCGCCGACCGGCATGCCGTGCTTGCCCTTGGAATGGCGGGCAATGCCGTCGCGCACTTCCCAGGTGAGATTCAGTCCCCGGCGATCGTTTTCGAGCACATCGACAATGCGCAGGCTCTGCTCGTAGTGATTGAAGCCGCCCGGCACCAGCGTGCTCAGCACGCGCTCGCCGGCATGGCCGAACGGCGTATGCCCGAGGTCGTGTCCCAGCGCAATGGCCTCAGTCAGTTCCTCGTTCAGGTGAAGGACCTTGGCGATGGTCCGTGCGATCTGTGACACCTCGAGTGTGTGCGTGAGGCGCGTGCGGTAGTGATCGCCCTTGGGCGAAAAGAAGACCTGCGTCTTGTGCTTGAGGCGGCGGAACGCCTTGGTGTGGATGATGCGGTCGCGATCGCGCTGGAACGCGGGCCGGATGGGATCCTCGGCCTCGGGGCGAACGCGCCCCTTGCTGGCGCCGCTCTTCGAGGCCTCTGGGGCCAGGATCTCGCGCTCGCGCGCCTCGAGTTGTTCGCGAATCACCGCCCGCCCTGCGCTGGTCATCTCACTATTGTAGCGTCCGCCTTTGCCGGGCCATCAAATGTGGCGTCCGGCTTGAGCCGGACCATGCTCGCGCAGGATCTGTCGAAGGAAGCTCGCACCGTGGGCCATCGGGCCGACGCCAAACACCTCGGCCAGCGTCTGCGCGAGGTCGGCGAACGTGGTCCTGGTGCCCAGATCCACGCCGCCGCGCACGCCGGCCCCGTACAGCAGGACCGGCACGTGCTCCCGCGAATGGTCGGTGCTGGGCGTGGTCGGGTCGTTGCCGTGGTCGGCGGTAATCACCAGCAGATCGTCGGGCCGCAGTCTGGGCAGCAACTGCGCCAGCCGGGCGTCGAACCGGTCCAGGTTCGCGCCGTATCCGGCGGTGTCGTTACGGTGACCGTACAGCGTGTCGAAGTCCACCAGGTTGGCGAAGATCAGCCCGCGGGCCTGCGTGGCCATCAACGCCTCGATGTAATCCACGCCCTCCGCGTCGCTCTTGGTCGGGTGAGACGCGGTCACGCCCTGGCCGGCGAACAGGTCAGCGATCTTCCCCACCGACGTGACCGGGTGTCCCGCGGCGACCAGGCGGTCCAGCAGGGTTTCCGCGACCGGCGGCATCGCGTAGTCGTGACGGTTCGACGTGCGCGCGAAGGAACCCGGCAGGCCGATGAACGGCCTGGCGATGACGCGGCCCAGGCCGAGTCCGCGCACTGCCAGGTCGTAGGCGGCGTCGCACCACTCGTACAACTGCGGCACCGGCACGATGCCCTCGTGCGCGGCGATCTGAAACACGCTGTCGGCCGAGGTGTAGACGATCGGATAGCCGGTCTCCATGTGCCGGGGACCGAGTTCGTCGATGATCGCCGTGCCGGAGGCCACCACGTTGCCAATCGACGGCCGCCCGATGCGCTGTTCGAACGCGTGGATCAACTCTGGTGAGAAGCCGTTGGGGAAGGTCGGGAAGGCGCGGTCGAGGACCACGCCCATCAGTTCCCAATGACCGGTGACGGAATCCTTACCGGCGGATCGCTCCGCCATGCGCCCGAAGGCCGCCGTCGGCGACGCCGGCGCGGCAATGCCGGCCAGCGGCAGCAACCGCGGCAGGCCCATCGCCGCCAGCGTCGGAATGCGCAGGGGGACCGCGGCGGCGATGTTGCCGAGGGTGTTGCTGCCCTGATCCTCGTACAGCGCGGCATCCGGCAATTCGCCGATGCCGACGCTGTCGAGAACGATGACGATGGCGCGCGCGAACACGCGTCAGGGATGGTGAGACGAGAAGTAATTCGGGACGCTGCGGGGCGTCCGGATCGTCGCGATGGCGTGCTTGAAGATCAGGTGATCCATCCCCGCGTGCTCGACGATCAAGGCAAAGCGGTCGAAGTTCTTGATGCGGGCTTCGAACTCGCGTCCATCGAGCAGGTGGACGGTGACGGGCAGTTTCTCGCGACGTGCATAGTTCAGGAAGACGTCCTGAATGTTCGGCGCGCCGGTCTTGGCTTCAGGTAGCGGCGACATTTTTCCCGTCCTTCAAAAGACCCCGCGCGGTCAGCTCGTTAATCACGCTGTCCTGCACTTCGGCGTTAGTGCCGGGGCCTTCAAACCAGACAAGGTTAGGCTCTTTTCGGAACCAGATCAACTGCCGGCGCGCGTATTTCCGGTTCTCTTGCGCAATTAGCGCGCGTGTCGCCGCCTCGTCGCGTTTGCCCTGCAGGTGCTCCATGGCCTGTCGGTACACGAGGCCCCCGAACGGCCGCGCCTCCGGCGGGACACCGGCGGCCAGCAGCGCGCGGATCTCGTCCAGCAGTCCTGCGTCGAACTGTGCATCGACCCGCCGGGCCAGTCGATCGGCGAGCCACTCCGCCGGCGCCCGAAGCCCGATCGGCATCACCTGCACTTCTGGGTCGAGCAGCGATAGGGTGTCTTCGAAGTGGGCGGTCAGCGGACGGCCGGTCTGGAAATACACTTCCAACGCCCGCACCAGCCGCTTCAGGTCGCGAGGCTGGATCCGCCGTCCCGATTCCGGATCCACCCGCGTCACCATCCGGTGCAGCGCTTCAACGCCGCGCTTCGCCGCAATGCCTTCCAGCCGGGCGCGCAATTCCGGATCCTTGCCTGGCCCGGGGAACAGGCCGCGCGTCAGCGCCCGGTAGTAGAAACCGGTACCGCCCACCAGGATGGGCACGCGTCCGCGGGCGTGGATGTCGCGGACCGCCGCCGCGGCATCGCGCGCAAACTGCGCCGCGGTGTATTCGTCGGTGGGATCGGCGATGTCGATCAGGTGGTGCGGGATGCCGCACCGCTCGGCCAGCGGCACCTTATCGGTGCCGATGTCGAACCCGCGATACACCGCGGTCGAATCGCAGTTGATGATCTCACCGCCGAACCATTCGGCCAGCGCGATGCCCAGGGCGCTCTTGCCGGTAGCCGTGGGTCCGAGAACTGCGATGAGTGGTTTCACGGAGTATCCGGCGCCCCATGAAGGGGCGCCCTACCAGCCTATTGGCCCGGAGGGTTTTCGTTGTAGAAGAAGGTGACCGTGAAGAACGCCTTGTCGTCCGGATACTCCGGCGGCAGCGGCGTGGTGGGGTTCGAGGCGAGCAGCGCGTTGACCGCCGCCGTGTTGAACGACTCGATTTCTGACGGGCGCAGCACCGTCACGTCGGTCAACTGGCCGTTCCGGTGCACGTTGAAGGTGATCACTACCCGGCCGCGCATGGTCATGGCGGCATACGGCACGAACCAGTTGCGGCGGACCTGCGACACGAACCGCCGGATCCACGGCCCGAACTCGACGCCCTTGGTATCGAACTGCAGCGGGCCAAACTCCTGCGTCTGGCCCTTCTGGTTGTTGAACGAATCGTTCTGCACGTACTTCTGGAGGTTCTTCAGCGCTTCACCGAGAGACCCGCCGGCCGGCGGCTGCTGCTGCGGACGCTGCATCATCGCCATTTGGGGGTCGGTCCGCGGATCGGAGACCGGCGGGGTTTCGACGGCCGGGGCCGGCGGCGCCGGTTGCGGTGCGGGGCCCTCGCCGCGCATCTTCTCTTCAGCCGAGGCTTCCGTGCGTTCCGTCGAGTTACCGCGCGCGGCGGGCAACGGGTTGGTCATCTCCGGCACGCGCTCGGGCGTGCGCGCGCTGCGATCGACGTCCGACATCTCGGCGCGTTCCGGCTGCCGCGTCGGCGGCAGATCCATCTTCGGCTGCACGAAGACGAACGTCGGCTGGTTCTCCGGACGCTGTTGCGGCGGCGGAACGGCCTGCGCCTCTTGAGATCGATCAGGCCAGTACTGGGGCAGGAACAGCAGCACGAGGATCAGGGCGGTGTGGAAAATGATCGACACGGCGACGCCGTCGCGCCGGTTGATCGCCGACCCGACGGGTTCGATGTCGCGATAGCGATCGTCGAAGTCGAAGTGCATCAGTAGGTTACGCGATTATACATGGTGGATTTGGACTTGGGGCCTCGGGCTTGGGCTCCAGAATCGAGACCTCATGGTCAAGCCTCAGGTCTCAAGTCTCAAGCCGACGGTTTCGTCCCCGTATATAGATAGACGATACCGAACGCCAAAGGCCGGGAGCTCACCTGTGAAAATCCTGTGACAGTGAGGATGCGGGCGAATTCGTCGCCGAACTGGAAGGTGCCGACCGACTCAGGCAGGTAGGTATAGGCGGCGTTGTGCTGAGACACGGCGCGGCCGATGCGCGGCAGCACGTGGTTGAAGTACCAGAGATACAGCGGGCGCACCGCCGGAATCACGGGCAAGCCAAACTCGAGGATGGCCAGCCGGCCGCCGGGCCGCAGCACCCTCAACAACTCCTGGCAGGCCTCGGCCGGACGCTGCACGTTGCGAATGCCGAACGCGATGGTCGCGGCATCCACCGACGCGCCGGCGATCGGCAGCCCCATGGCGTCGCCGCGAATGAGGTGGACGCGGGCTCCCAGTCCCGCCTGCCGCACCTTCTCGAGGCCGTGCGTCAGCATCGCGCCCGAGAAGTCCACGCCGACCACGCGCGCGGCCCCGGCCGGCTTGCGCGCGGCGCCCAGCGCCACGTCCGCGGTCCCCGTGCACACATCGAGCAGCCGCTCGCGCCCGGTCAGCTTGAGGGTGGCAATCGCGCGGCGGCGCCAATAGCGATCGAGGCCGCCCGACAGCACGGTGTTCAGGAGGTCGTACCGCCCGGCAATGGCGTCGAACATGCCCGAGATCTTCTCGGGCGACTTGTCCACGTTAGCCGACATACAACGCCATGCCCATCGTCACGAAATACAAAATACCCACCCACCCGTTGAGATCGAACGCCCGCTTCACTTGCGACAAGTCATGCTCACTCACGAGCGACTGCTCGTAGGCCAGCAGCGCCGCGACCAGCGCGACGCCGCCCAGGTAAATAGGACCGAGCGGCAGCACCCGGGCCAGCGCCGCCATGCAGACGATGGTGGCGACGTGCATCACGCGCGAGATCAGGAGCGACCGCGCGATACCGAAGCGGACCGGAATGGAGTGGAGGCCGTGCGCGCGATCGAACGCCAGATCCTGGCACGCATACAGGATGTCGAATCCGCCGACCCACAGGCCGATCGCCAGCCCGAGCAGCCACGGCTCCCATCCCCCGCGCCCGCCGGCCGCCAGCCACCCGCCCACCGGCGCCACCGCCATGGCCAGGCCGAGGAACGCTTGCGTGTAAGAGGTGTAACGCTTCGCCACCGAATACCAGAACACGATGCCAAGCGCCACCGGCGACAACAGGCCACACAGCGGATTGAGGCGCGCGGAGGCGGCGATGAAGGCGGCCGACGAGACGCCGACGAAGATGGTGGCTTCGCCGCGGCTCATGGCGCCTCGCGGGATCTCGCGCATCGCCGTTCGCGGATTGAGGGCGTCGAGCCGCGCATCCACGAGGCGGTTGAAGCCCATGGCCGCGCTGCGCGCCGACACCATGGCCACCATCACCCACAGCACCTGGCTCCAGTGGAACGGCGCCTCCCGCCACGCCAGCAGCGCGCCGGTGAGCGCAAACGGCAGCGCGAACACCGAATGGGAGAAGCGGACGAACGACAGGTAGGTGGCGACTTTGCTCACGGGAATCTTGCCTAGGTGCCTAGGGTGCCGCGGGTGCCTAGGGGGCCTAAGGTGCCTAGGTGCTGAATGCGAGACGCGTCAACGCCGCTCACCAGATGCTCTTCAATATCATCCACCGGCCCGGGGAGTTCGATGGCGAGAATCTCCGCTCGCTTGCCTGGCGTCAGGGAACCGAGCTCGTCGGCCAATCCCAGGGCGCGGGCGCCGACGAGGGTGGCGCTTTCGAGCAGCGCCGGCGCCGGGACATTCGGGGCAAGCCAGCGCATGGTCTTCAGCTCGCTGAACAGGTTGAGGTCCTCGACACTGGCCAGGCTGTCGGTGCCGATGGCCACGGCCACGCCCGACTGATAAAAGCGCTCGATCGGCGGCATGCCCACGCCGACCCATTGATTGCTTCGCGGACAGGTCACGAGCGTGGCGCCCAGCGCCGCGAGCCGCGCCAGCGCGGCGTCGTCGAACTGCACGCCATGCACCACCAGGGTCTTGTCATCGATGACGCCCAGGCCATCGAGGTACTCCACCGGCCCGCAACCGGGGATCGTCCAGTCGTCGCGCCACACGCCGATCAACTCCAGCATGCCCCGCCACGGTCCCGTGCCGGTGGCCAGCAACTCGCTCTCCTCGGCCGACTCGCCGAGGTGGACGCTCATGATCGGGCAGCCCGACTCGTTGACCGCTTTCCGAATGGCCCGGAACAACTCGGGCGAGGTCGAGTACGGCGCGTGCGGCGCCAGCGACACGCGCGTGGCGGCCGCCGCCCGCTCCGCGCGCGCGCGATCGATCAAGGCGCCATCACGTTCCCTGAAGCCGAGCAGCTCATGGAAGACGAGACCGTCGAGGCCGGCGTCGCGCATCGGCCCGGGCGAGGCCAGCGAGTTGCTGATGTCCCCCACCGCCACCGTTCCTGATGCCTGCAGTTCCCTGATGGCGGCCTTGAGCGGCCCGACCACCGCTGGATCATCGGGCCGCTCCACGCTCCGCCGCGTGGCGACCAGCTGCTTGACCCAATCGGTGAACTTCGCGGCAGGCGGTACGCGCCCGCGCAACCACGACAGCTCGAGATGAACATGGGCGTTGATGAGGCCAGGCAGGAGGACAACGTTCCCAAGATCGCGGGTGTCCTGAGCGCAGTCGAAGGACTCCCGACTCCCGGCAGAAACGATCCGTCCGCCGTGAACCGTGACGACGCCGTCTCTGATGGGAGGCTGGTCGATCGGGCAGACCCAGGCCGCCCGGTAGGCGGTCATGCGACCGGCGACGCCGGCGGCTGCGAGCGTTGGCGCTTGCCGGCGGCGCTGCGGGCGGGATAGTTCACGAGTTCCGCCGGCACCGAGTTATCGCCCGCCTCGCGCGCGGTCGACAGCTCCAGCGTGCGCGGGACCGCGTGCTCGCGGAAGAACGGGCCGCCCAGGATGTCGTAATGCATGTTGCGGCGCTTGGCGACGAAACCGGCGTCCTCGGCATTGCGAACAATCTCGACTTCGTCCATGCAGTAGCTGGCCCCGGCCGCCCGCACGACGTTCTCCTCGATCATCACGCTGCCCATGTCGTTGGCGCCGAACGCGAGGCTCAACTGGCCGACCTTGCCGCCCTGGGTGACCCACGACGCCTGCATGTTGTCGAAGTTGTCGAGGAACAGGCGCGAGATCGCCAGCGTGCGGAGGTACTCGATGCCGGTGGCTTCGACGCCGCCGCGCTCGGTATGCTCCGGTTGATAGCTCCAGGCGATGAACGCGGTGAAGCCGCCGGTCTCGTCCTGCACGGCGCGCAGCCGCGCCATGTGCTCGATGCGCTCTTCGTCCGTCTCAACGGTGCCGTACATCATCGTCGCGGTGGTCCGCAGGCCGGCCCGGTGCGCGTGACGCATGACCTCCAGCCACTCGTCGGCGCTGGCCTTATTGAAGCAGTTGAGCAACTTGCGGACGCGGTCCACCAGGATCTCGGCGCCGCCACCAGGGATGCTGTCGAGGCCGGCGGCAATCAGCCGGCTGATCACCTCGGGCACGGGCAGCTTCGACATCCGCGACAGGTGGAGCACTTCCGGCGGCGACAGCGCGTGCAGCTTGAAATCCGGGAAGCGCTGCTTCACCGAGCGGAACAGGTCCTCGTACCACGCGATCGGCAGGTCGGGATTGTGGCCGCCCTGCAGCAGCAACTGGATGCCGCCGAGCGCCTGCGTCTCTTCGATCTTCCGCGCGATCTCGTCGAAGCCCAGCACGTAGCCGTCGCCGTGGCCGACCTCGCGATAGAACGCGCAGAAGTTGCACCGCGCCACGCACACGTTCGTGTAGTTGACGTTGCGATCGATGATGTAGGTGACCAGGCCTTCGGGATGCCGGCGCCGCCGCACGCCGTCGGCCATGCGGCCCAGCCAGTAGGTGGGCGCGTGGCGATACAGCTGCAGCGCCTCGTCTGCGGTGAGACGGCCACCCGACTCGATTCGCTGCTCGAACGCCTTGAGATCCATGTCTATGGGTAGAAGTTGAGCGGCTTGAGGGCGGGGGCTAATCCCAGTTCGACGCCCAGTTCGTGGAAGCGCCGCAACCCGGCGGCTTCGCGCTCGCCTAATCCATTCTTGAGATTATCACGCAGATACCGCAACGCCCGCCCGGCGCGGCCGGCGTCGCCCTGGCCGGCCTCGTCCGCGATTCGCGACAGGTTGGCCACGCCGTGGTCACGGGCCGCCCGCAACGCGGCGCACTGCCCGGGCGATGCCGCGCCCTGGCGGCCGGTCCACATGGCGTACACGAACGGCAGGCCCGTGAGGGCGTCCCACTCGCCGCCCAGGTCGATCTTGAGCAGGCCGCGCGCGTCGGCGTCGATGGCCATCGCGGGGTCGCCAATCACCAGGGCGGCATCGGCGCGGGCCAGCATGGCGGTCACGTCCGGTTCGGCGGGCGTGAAGGCCGGGGCAATGCCCCACCGCTTGGCGCACAGGATGCGGGTCAGCGCCACCGAGGTCCGCGAACTCAGGTCGAGAGCCATGGTCTCGACCTGGTCGATCGGCTTCTTCGAGAACACGGCGACGGAGGCGACGTCGCCTTCGGACGCAATCGAGACGCCCGGCACCATCCAGTAGTCCTCGGCGCCCCGCAGGTATTCGATTGCGGGAATCAGGCCGAGGTCCACCGCGCCCTCGTGCAGCAGCGTCGCGCACTTCGCCGGCACGTCGAAGCGAACGTCGAACTGATCGGGATGGGCGTCGAGGCCATACACGAGCGGCTTCGTATTGAGGTACGACACCGCGCCCAGGCGGAGCCGGGTCATGCGCCCGTATTCCGTTCGCGCGGTTGAAAACCCGCCGCCGTGATGTTGCGCATGACGTCTTCAACGGAGGAGCGGCGGCGGCCCAACGATTCGTCGTTCACGACCGACACGCGATCGAGGTCGTTGGCGCCAAACGTCAGCGCCACCTGCGCCAGCTTCGGCCCGTACTGCGACCAATCCACTTGCACGTTCGGCACGCCGGGGAGGGCCAGCCTCGCCATCGCCACGGCGCGCACATCGTCGTAGCCCGTGGTCGGGACGGTGACCGACTGTTCGCGAGAGAGCGGTGCAATCGTGGTCAGCCAGGGAAACCTGGCGGCCAGCGCGCGCACCTGGATCAACATCGGGGTGCGCTCCACACCGCCGGGCTTCTGGAGCGACAGACAGCCGACCTTCAACCCCGCGTCCTGGCACGCCTGCAGCACGGCCCCGGCGTCGGCCAGGCGGTCGAGCGGCGCCTCGACCATGGCGTCGAGCCCGGCGCGCTTCAGCTGCGTCAGCACCTCTGCCAGGTCGCCCCAGCTTCGATCGACGATGTCGGCGAGCGAGAACCCGGTCACCAGGCAGCTCCCGGCGCCCGCCTTGACCTGCTCGACGAGCGCGATTGTCTCGGACAGTGTGGCCGGCATTTGGCAGATGCGAACTTCCCCCGCACCTGTTGCACCCGACGCACCTGAGGCATCCGCCTCCGCTCGCGAAATTTCCGGCGAGCTATGGCGAGACCTCGCCGTAGCGGCCTCCGGCCGCGAAGGCGGGCCCGATATTTCTTCCACCCGGACAAACGTCACGACGTCGCCGACGCGGGCGCGGCGGACCTCGTCGGCGAGCATGCCCAGCGACAGCACGTCCGCCGACGCCAGTTCGTCCAGTTCTGCAGGCGTCAACGCCTCGCCGGCGCGGGCCCGGTCGGCAATTGCCAAGTTGATGTTCACGGCTGGTGTCCCATCAGTTCCACAATCCTCGTCGCCAGCGCCAGCGCGGCGCGGCCCTGCTCGCCGGTCACCGCCGGCGCGCGGCCGTCGCGCACGGCGCCCAGAAAGTCTTCCAGCTCACCCTTGAGCGGCTCGTCGCCGGGCACTTCCAGCTTGCCGCCGCCGATCTTGGGCAGGCCGGTGGGCTGCGGCACCAGGCGCCACATCTCCACCTCGCGGGCCGCGGTGTCGATCGACACGTACGCGTCCTGCTGGAAGAAGCGAATCTTGCGGACCGGCTCGCGGCTGATCCGGCTGGCGGTGAGGTTGGCGATGCAGCCGTTGGCGAAACGCAGGCGCGCATTCGCGATGTCGATGCGCGGCGTCAGCACCGGCACGCCCACCGCCTCCACCCCTTCGACCTCGCTGGGCACCAGGCTCAGGATCAGGTCGATGTCGTGGATCATCAGGTCCAGCACCACGTCGATGTCGAGGCTGCGATCCGGGAACTGGCCGAGCCGGTGCACCTCGATGAAGCGCGGGTCCTTGATGTGCGGGCGCGCCGCCACCACCGCCGGGTTGAAGCGTTCGCTGTGGCCCACCGCGAACACCACGCCCGCCTTGCGGGCCGCGGCAATCAACGCGTCGGCTTCGGCAATGGTCTGCGTCACCGGCTTCTCGACCAGCGTGTGCACGCCCGCCTCAATCAACCGCATGGCGATGGCGGCATGGCGCTCGGTCGGCACCGCGACCACGGCGACGTCGATCTTGCCCGGCACCTCCCGCACGTCGGCATAGGCGGTGGTCCCGCGCTCCGCCGCGATCTGGCCGGCGCGCTCCTGATTGGTGTCGACCACGCCGGCGAGCGTCACGCCCGGCATCGACGCCAGGATGCGCGCGTGGTGCCTGCCGAGGTGTCCCACGCCGATTACGACCGCCCTCATCGCCCGCCTCCGCTATCGCTTCGGCGCGACAGGCTCCTGCCGACGATAGCAATGCCGGCTTCATTCGCCGACGCGAAGAACGCGTCCCGGTCGAAGATCAAGGCGCGGCCGGCGTCGAGCGACAGCACCTTGGCCCCGGCCACGCGCATCGCCTGGATGGTGGCGAGGCCGACGATCGGCACGTCGAAGCGCATGTCCTGGTTCGGCTTGGCCACCTTGATGATAGCGACCCCGTCGCCGGCGAGGTGCCCGGCCCGGCCGATGGTTTCGTCGGTGCCTTCCATGGCCTCCACCGCCACCACCGCCTGGTGCTTCACCGCGATGGTCTGGCCGATGTCGAGGCCGGCAATCGCGTCGGCCATGCGATAGCCGAACTCGAGGTCCTTGCGCTCGTTCTCGGTCGGCGCGCGCTTGCTCAACTGGCCCGCGCCGGCCAGCAGCGGCTCCAGGAACGCCGTGGAGTTGATCAGCTCAACGCCGTGCTCGCGCATCAGGTCGGCCACGGCGGCGATCAGCGCGTCCGTGTTCATCGCCTTGACCCGCGACAGCAGCGACATGGCCGTCATGTCGGGCACGAAGCCGCCGAAAATCTTGATGTGCTTGACCTGGCCGGCCATTACCGCCTGTGTCAGGCCGGCGTCCTTGAGGATCTTGAGAAAGGTGCCCAACTGGCCGATGGAGATCCAGTGCACCACGGCCTTGGGCTCGCGGGCGGCCGCCTCATCGAGCTCAGTCGACGCTTCTTCCTTGAGGGCAATGATGGTGACGTCGTAGCCGAGGGAGCGCGCGGCGTCGAGCACCAGGAACGGGAACCGCCCGTTCCCCGCAATAAGGCCGATCTTCATCAGTCTTCGCCGGACTCTTCCGCCTTCTTGCCGGCGCGGCGCAAAATGACGCCGCGCGACGCCGTGCGGATGAACTGCACGAGGTTCTCGACTTCGGGACAGGCCAGGGCCGGATCCGTCTCGATGCGGGCCAGGGCCTGGGACGTATTGAGCTTCGACTGCGTCAGGTAGCGGTAGGCGGCACGCAGCTTCTTCAGGGAGTCGTCGGTGAAGCCGCGGCGGCGCAGGCCGATCAGGTTGAGGCCGAACACGCGTGCCGGCCGGCTGCCCACCGTGCGCCCGTACGGCAGCGCGTCCTTGGTGATCACCGAATAACCGCCGATGAACGCGTAGGGCCCGACCCGGCAGAACTGGTGCACCGCCGACCCGGCGCTGACGTTGACGAAGTCCGACACCGAGACGTGGCCGCCGAGCGTCGCATGCGGCCCGAAGATGGTCTCGTTGCCGACGTGGCAGTCGTGCGCCACGTGCACGTAGTTCATGAACAGGTTGCGGTCGCCGATGGTCGTCACGCCGCCGCCGCCGGCGGTGCCGCGGTGGATGGTGACGAACTCGCGGAAGATGTTGTTCTGGCCGATCACCAGGCGGGTGTCTTCGCCGCGGTACTTCAGGTCCTGCGGCGGCAGGCCAATCGAGGCGAACGGATAGATCTCGGTGCCGTCGCCGATGGTGGTGTTGCCGTCGATGACGGCCGAGGCGCCGATCTTGCAGTTGCGGCCGATGCGCACCTTGGGACCGATGGTGGCAAAGGCATCGACCGTGGTGCCGGCGCCGACCTCGGCGCCCTCGTGCACGCGCGCCGACGGATCGATCTGGGCGCCGGGCGTGAGCATCAGGAGCAGCTCGGCCTCGGCGACGGTCTGCCCGTCCACTTCAGCCACGGCCGCGGCGCGAACCAGCGAGCCCGTGGGTTCGGCGAGCGTGACGGTGAGTTTGAGGCGGTCCCCCGGCACGACCTGCCGGCGGAACTTGGCGCCATCGACGCCGCGCAGGTGGACCCGCGACGTCGCATAGGCGCCGCCGCGATCGAGCAGCAGCGCCGCGGCGACCTGCGTCAGCGCTTCGATCATGAGCACCGCGGGCATCAGGGGCTTGCCCGGGAAGTGGCCCTGGAAGAAGTCTTCGTTGACGGTGACGTTCTTGACCGCCACCATCCGCTTTCCCGGCTCATGCTCGTCGATGCTGTCGACGAGGAGCGAGGGAAAGCGATGGTTCAGGCGATCGAGAACCGCGGGGAATCCGGCAATCACCGGCCGGGCGGCTTGGTGGGCGCAGCCGGCTTCGCCGTGACGGGCTTGGCCGAATCGAGCTTCTTGATGATTTCGCTCGAGATGTCGAGAGCGGCATCCGCCCACACCAGGCCGGCGTCAGGGCCGTTGAAGATGAACTGCAGGCCCATCTCCTGGGCCACCACCTGGAGGACCGGTTCGAGGCGCTGCTGGAACTCGTTCTGCAGCGCCTGCTGCAGTTCCTGCACTTCGGCCTGCGCGTCCTGCGTGAAGCGCTGCACTTCGACGTTGATCTTCTCGATCTGCTTCTGCAGATCGGCCGCCGCCGACGCACTCATGACCGAGCCTTCTTTTTCGAGCTTGGCCTGGAGGGTGGTCAGCTGCTGCTGCTTGTTGGTCAGCTCGGCCGCCTTCTTCTGCTGGAGCGCCTGGATGCGGGTGGTCGCGACGCGGCCGTCGGCCGATTCGTTGGCGATCCGCTGCAGCACGACGTACGCGACCTTGGCACCCTGCGGGAACGGGCGCGGCGCGGGCGGCTGGGCCGGCGTCGGCGCGGGCGCCTGGGGGGCCGCCGCGGCCGGAGCCGGGGCCGGGGCCGGAGCCGCAGGCTTGGCCGGGGCCGCCGGGGCCTGGGCGAACGAGGGAGACGCGGTCAGCACCATGCTGAGCGCAACAACGACAGCAAAAACTCTCATTACAAAGGTCCTTTCAGGGCGTAACGCTAAGCCGGAGATTTTACACTACTTGTGTTCGACCTTGATTTCGTAGGGTACCGACGCGGTGAGGCTCCCCACGTCGTAAATCCGGACGCACAGGCTCCCCGACAACGTCGTGACCGTGCCCGTAATCACGCTGGTCACCACGGCCCGGTCGTTGGCCAGCACGATCGTGCACGTGGATCCGCTCAGGGTGCCCATGCTCAAGCCGATCAGGTCCGGCGGGGTCTCACCGAGCGAGGTCAGCGTCGCCGTCACGGAGCCGGTGGCGCTCGTGTAGAACGTGTGGGTGGCCGCGCCGTTGATGTTCACGGTGCCCGAAAACGTCTCCGTCACCGTCACCGGGTCCGGCGTGGTCGGGATGTCGGCGATGTCGCCCGAACAGGCCCCGGCGAACATCAGGGGCAATACCAACACGACGAACTTGAATGCACGCATGAGATTCCTTGGTACCGATCCGGGCTAGAACGTCGAGCCCACCGCGAACTTGAACGTGAACTTCTTGGCCGGGCGCAGGCTGTTGTCGAGCACGCCGAACCGCTGTGGGTTATACGCGAAAATCAGGCGGAACGGCACGTTCAGCACCGGCATGAAGAACCGGATTTCGGCGCCCGTGGAAGTCTTGAACGCGCTGGTCTGCCCGACCACCTGCTGGAACGTCGGCGGCGCATTGGGGTTCACCAGCGTCGTCGTCGTGTACGGGTCGTAGAGGGTCGGCGCGCTCGGGTCCACCGTTTCGGTGATGTCTTCCTTCATCGCGAACTTCTGGCCGATGGTCCGCACCTGGCCGGTGTCGTAGAACAACACCAGGCGGACCGGACCGGCGATGTTGATCAGGTACTCGACGTTGAAGAGCATGCTCTTGTTGCCGCCCAGCACCAAGTACTGATTCTGCGGGTCGCGAGGACCGATCGAGCGGATGTCGTAGCCGCGGATGGTGTACTCGCCGCCAAGATACAGCGCCTCGGTGATCGGGATGCTCGTCGTGCTGCCGTACGGCTTGATCCACTCCAACTGCGTCCGGAACCCGAACGAGGTCCGCCGGTTGAGCGGCTGGAACCGCGCGTACTCGAATCGCGGCTTGAGGAAGTTGGTGTTCCCGCCGAGGCCGGCGAGGTCGATCGAGCCGGTGAGGCGGGTGCCGCTGTTCGGGAAGATCGGGTTGTCCACCGTGTTGTGCACGAAGCTGGGCGTGACCTTGCTGATCGTGCGGCGGCCGCCCTCGCCGATCAGCAGCGAATCGGCCAGATAGGGATTGCGGCGGACGAGCTCGTCGGAATAATAGACGGGGTTCAGGTCGGAGACCTTGACCGCCTCGTAGCTGTAGACCATGAACATGCGCGAGAAGCCGGCCAACGGGAAGCCCATGGTCACGTTGCCGCCGGTCGCTTCCTGCGTGAACTGGTCGATGTAGCGCAGGGTCCGCTTGTAGACGTCAACACCGCCCGTGATGTTGCGGTCGAACAGGAACGGCTCCGAGAAGGCGATCTGGTAGTTCTCCGACCGTGAGCCCATCTGCAGCGACACGGTGAGCGCCTCGCCGCGGCCCAGGAAGTTCGAGGTCTGGAACGAGAGCTGACCGAAGAAGCCCTCGAACTGCGACACGCCGGCGCCAAACGTCAGCTGATTGCGGTTCTGCTCTTCCAGCTTCAGCGTGACGTCCACTTCGTTCTTCGAGCCGGGCGTCTTCTGGACGTCGATGCCCTGGCCTTCTTCCAGCGGCTTGAAGTAGCCCAGCTGGTTCAGCCGCTTGACGCTGTACTTCAGCGACTCAGTGTTGAAGACGCCGCCCTCGACCAGCCGCACCTCGCGGCGAATCACGTTGTCGCGGGTCGTGGTGTTGCCGACGAAGGTCAGGCGGTTGACGAAGTACTGCTCGCCCTCCTGCATGCGCATCGTGACGTTGACGGTGGGCTCGGCCGGGCCGGCCACCGGCCCTTCGGCCGCGGCCACCGGCTCGAGGTCGGGGAACCCGGTGAACTCGAAGTAGCCGCCGCCGCCGTAGACTTCGCGCGACTTGATCAGGCCGTTGCGGATCGGCTTGTCGCTGTACCAGTCGCCCGGCTTCAACTTGAACAGCGGCTCCAGGAACTCGGTCTTGACGACCTTGTTGCCCTCGAACTTGAACACGCCCACCTTGAAGCGCGGGCCCTCGTCCACCGGCACGTTGAGCTCGACCCAGCGGGTCTCCTTGTCAACGCTGTCTTCCAGG
Organism: Vicinamibacterales bacterium; assembly: GCA_041659285.1. NCBI lineage: Bacteria > Pseudomonadati > Acidobacteriota > Vicinamibacteria > Vicinamibacterales > Vicinamibacterales bacterium. Next base: position 172,940 of record JBAZYO010000006.1, read on the forward strand.
GTCTTGATCTCGGGCGAGCCGACGCGCGCCGAGATGTAGCCCTTGTTGCGGTAGTACTCGACGATCTTTTCGGCGTCTTCCTCGAACTTTGATTCCTGGTAGGTGCCCTTGCCGCCGATCCACGACAGCCAGTTATGCGCCTTGGTGGACTTCATCTGGCGGCCCAGCGTGCGGTCGCTGACGGCGACGTTGCCGTTGAAGTTGATGGTGCGGACCTTGACCTTGGGGCCTTCCTTGACGTCGAAGGTCACCTTCACGAGCTTCGGCCCGGTCGGCAGCGGCTCGACCAGCGGCGTGACCTCGGCGAACTCGTAGCCCTTCTCGGCCATGAAGCTCTTGACCAGGCCCTGCACGCGCTTGACCACGGCCTGATCGAGGAAGGAGTCGAGCCGGAGCGAGATGCCCAGCTCCTTCATCTTCTCGTCGATCTTCGTGCGCTCGACCTTGGTGGACCCGGTGTAGTCCACGATCTTCACGCGCGGGCGCTCTTCCATGTGGTAAATCACGCGCTTGCCCATCACGCCGTTCTCGAAGGGCTCGTCGAGCGTTTCAATCCACAGGTTGTCGAGGAAGCCGGTGGCCCACAACCGCTTGAAGTCGTCCAACAGCGACTTCTCGGTCGCCTCGTTGTACGGCGTCCAGGCGCCATCGGAGGGGCGGCTGAACGGCGTCTGGATGTAATAGAGGTAGGTCTGCGGCTCGATGATCGACTCGTTGACCGGGTGGAACCGCAATTCGGTCTGCGACACCACCGGCCCCGAATCGGCAGGCGGCTGGCGCCTGGCCGGCTGGGCCGCCGGAGCCTGGGGCGTGGCCGGAGCTTGCCCCGCAGCCGGCGTCTGCGCTGAGGCGGACGTCGAGGAAACGGCCCAAACCGCCAAAAGGACGAGAATTCTTGGAATCAAAGCGTACACACCTGCCGAACGCTGGCTAATCAACCCTTAATGCTACCGCAACCCCGCCGGAGGCGGGACAGCAAAAAATTAGACGTTCGAACTCAATCGGCGGCCTGCGACGACCGGCTGGCCTGCCGGACGGTAGGCCAATTGGCCCCCTTCCAGGTAGACCTCGATTTCGCCGCCCTGCAGGTTGCCCCGGATGAGCTCCTCGGCCAGGGGGTCTTCGATGTAGCGCTGAATGGCCCGGCGCAACGGGCGCGCGCCGTAGGAACGGTCCTTACACGTGATGTCGATGATCCAGTCGGCCACCTCGGGCGACATGATCACCTTCATCCGCCGATCGAGCAGGTTGACGTTCAGCAGCTCGACCAGCAACGACAGGATCTTGCGCAGGTCGTCGTCGGTCAGCGCCTCGAACACGATCAGCTCGTCCACGCGGTTGATGAACTCGGGGTTGAAGGTGCGCTTCACCTCGCCGAGCACCATTTCCTGCACGCCCTTGGCGGCATCGCCGGAGTTGTCCGACTGGAAGCCCATCGACGCCTTCTTCTGGATGAAGCGGGCGCCGATGTTCGAGGTCATGATCAGGATCGCGTTCTTGAAGTTGACGCGGTTTCCCAGGCCGTCCGTGAGGTGGCCGTCTTCGAAGACCTGCAGCAGGATGTTGAAGATGTCCGGGTGCGCCTTCTCGATCTCGTCGAGCAGCACCACCGAGTACGGGTTGCGCTTCACCTTTTCGGTGAGCTGGCCGCCCTCTTCGTGGCCGACGTAGCCCGGAGGCGAGCCGATCAGCTTCGACACCGAATGCTTCTCCATGTATTCCGACATGTCGAAGCGGATCAGGGCGTTTTCGCTGCCGAACAGGAAGCTGGCGAGCGCGCGGGCGAGCTCGGTCTTGCCGACGCCCGTGGGCCCGAGGAACATGAAGCTGCCGACCGGGCGGTTCGGGCTCTTGAGCCCGGCCCGCGAACGGCGGATGGCGCGCGACACCGCCGAGATGGCGCGCTCCTGGCTGATCACGCGCTTGTGGAGGTCGGCCTCCATGCGAATCAGCTTGTCGCTTTCGTCCTGGTTGATCGACGACAGCGGCACGCCGGTCCACTTCGACACCACTTCGTCGATTTCGGCGCGCGACACCACGACCTTGCGCGCGCTCGACCGCACGTCGAACTTCTCGCGCACGAACTGCAGGTTCTCGCGCGCCACCTGCTCCTGCTCGCGATAGAACTGCGCCTTGTCGAAGTCCTTCTGCGACACCGCGCTTTCCATCTGCTCGACGGCGACGCGGATGCTCTTGTTGATCTCGCCGAATTCCTCGCTGTAGCCGGCCTCGCGCAGCTTGGCGCGCGCGCCCGCTTCGTCCACCAGGTCGATGGCCTTGTCGGGCAGGAAGCGGTCGGTGATGTAGCGGCTCGACTGGTAGACCGCGGCCTCCAGCGCCTCGCGCGTGTATTCGACGTGGTGGAACTGCTCGTAGCGATCCTTGATCCCCAGCAGGATCGAGATCGTCTCCCCTTCCGACGGCGGATCGACCTTGATCGCCTGGAAGCGGCGCTCGAGCGAGCGGTCCTTCTCGATGTACTTGCGGTACTCGGCCGGCGTGGTGGCGCCAATGCAGCGGATCTCGCCGCGGCTGAGCGCCGGCTTCAGGATGTTGGCGGCGTCGAGCGAGCCTTCCGCCGACCCGGCCCCGACCAGCGTGTGCAGCTCGTCGATGAACACGATGATGTGCGGGTTGTCGGTCAGTTCCTTCATGATCGCCTTGAGGCGCTCTTCGAACTGGCCGCGATACTTGGTGCCCGCCACGATCAGCGAGATGTCGAGTGCCAGCAGGCGCTTGTCGGCGAGGAAGTGCGGGACGTCGCCGTAGACGATCTTCTGCGCCAGGCCCTCGACAATCGCGGTCTTGCCGACGCCGGGCTCGCCGATCAGCACGGCGTTGTTCTTGGTGCGGCGGCACAGCACCTGCTGCACGCGCTCCAATTCGTAGTCGCGGCCGACCAGCGGATCGAGCGAGTTCTTCATCGCCGCCTCGGTCAGGTCGCGGCTGAACTCGGCCAGCAGCGGCGTTTCCTTCACGCGCGTCAGCGACGTCTTCTCGTTCAGCAACTGGACGATGTCTTCGCGCACCTGGTGGAGGCGCATCCCCTTTTCCATGAGGATGGTCGCCGCCACCGAGCGCTCCTCGCGGAGGATGCCCAGCAGCAGGTGTTCGGTGCCGATGTAGTTGTGCAGGAGCCGATCGGCCTCTTCCGCGGCGTACTGGAGCACGCGCTTGGTTTCGGCGCTGAACGGGATTTCGACCGACGTCGAAACCTTCTCGCGGAAGACCGTGCGGCCTTCGATGTCTTTGCGGATGTTTTCGAGGGACAGGTGCGAGCGGGCAAAGATCCGGCTCGTGAGGCCCTTGCCCTCACGGATCAACCCCAGAAGCAGATGCTCGGTTTCAATCGAGATGCTTCCGAGCTGGCTCGCTTCATAGCGGGCAAAGAATAGAACCCGCCTGGCTCGTTCGGTATATCGCTCGAACATCCGCCTCCGCCAACGGCTACGGGGACTAATCCGCCGCCGCTGCCCCCTTGACGACATTATACGGCAGGATGGGCAGGTTTCGCGCCACGAGCGCCCGTAAGTGGCAGAAATTGCGAGACTTCGGAGTTTTGGATCGTTATCCTGTCGCCATGGCAAACACCATTGGCTTCATCGGACTGGGCCTCATGGGCAAGCCCATGGCCCTCAACCTCCTGAAGAAGGGCTTCCCCGTCGTCGTCCACAGCCGCAGCCGCGGTCCGGTGGACGAACTGGTGGCGGCGGGCGCCACGGCGGTCAACTCCCCCGCCGAGGTCGCGAAGGCGGCATCGCGAATCGTGACGATGCTGCCGGACGGCCCCGACGTGGCCCTCGTCCTCGAAGGCGCTAACGGGATCTTCAGCGCCATGCAGCGCGGCACGGTGATCGTTGACTCATCGACCATTGCGCCGGCCACCGCGAAGCGCCTGGCGGCGGCGACGGCGGAACGTGGCGGGCAGTTCCTGGATGCGCCGGTCAGCGGCGGCGAGATCGGCGCCATCGCCGGCACGCTCGCCTTCATGGTCGGCGGCGAGGCGTCGGCCCTCGAGACCATGCGGCCGGCGATCTCGGCCATGGGCTCGCCGGAGAAGATCGTCCACGTCGGCGACTCCGGCGCCGGGCAGATCTGCAAGGCGTGCAACCAGATCGTGCTGGGCGGCACGATGGCGGTGGTGGCCGAGGCCATCGCGCTGTCGCGCAAGGCCGGCGTCGATCCGATGAAGGTGCGCGCCGCGCTGATGGGCGGCTTCGCGCAAAGCCGCGTCCTCGACGTCCACGGCGAGCGCATGATCACCGGCAACTGGAAGCCGGGGTTCAAGGCGAAGTTCTTCAAGAAGGACCTCGGCATCGCCATGAACACGCTGAGTGACAACGGCGTGCCGGCAGTGGCCAGCGCCGTCGTCACGCAGTTGGTCAACGCGCAGATCGCCGCCGGCGAGGGCGAAGAGGATTACTCGGGCTTCGCCAAGGCCATCTTCAAGCTCGCGAACCTGTAGGTCTACTTGACGAACGAACGCGCGCGCTGAAGGTCGGCGCGCGCGGAGTCCGCCTCCTTCGCGATCTCCAGCACCTGGCGATACAAGCGCGTGGCCGCCGCGCGATCGCCCAGCGCCTCGGCCGCGCGTGCGGCGCCATACGCCCCGCGGAAGCGCCTCGGCTCTTTCTGCATCGTCGCCTCGAAGGCGACCAGGGCGTCCTTCGCGTTGCCGGCGTCGAGCAGCATCTCGCCGTAGAGTTCCCGCGCCGGCGCAATCGGTCCGGGGCTGATCGCGGCTTTATCGGTCGCGTCCTCGGCGTCGGCCGCCGCGCTCATCAAGCGAAGGCCTTCGTCCTTCTGTCCCTCCGCGAATCGAATCCAAGCCGTGGCGACCTGACGCTGGATATCGACTATTTCCGTCCAGTACGGATCCTTGCCCGCGACGAGCTTGTCGCGCAGCGTGACCAGTTGGGCGATGTCGGGCGCGGCATCGGCCGCGCGCCCGCTGCGCGCGGCGCCGAGGGCGCGCGCGAAATGGGTGATCGCATCGGCGTAAGGAAACGGCGTCGACTGTGCCTGGAGCGCGGCCGCCTCTGCCCAGGCGCCGCGTTCGAGCGCGTAGCGCGCCGCGATGGCGTTGCGGGCGTAGATGCCCGCGACCGGCGGCGCGGCGCCGCCCATGGCGGTGATGTCGAGCCTGGCGACCACCCCGGGCACGCGGTCGAGGACGGCGCGCGCCTTCTGATCCTGCGCCATCTGCAAGTAGGCATAGGCCTGGTAATCCATTGCGTGCAGCGCTTCAGCCATCACGTTCTGTTGCAGTGAGGTCTTCTCCGACGCGATGTTGGTCTCGGCCGACTCCTTCCAGTAGCCGACGCGCGTGAAGGTGTGCGACGGCATGTGGAGCGCGTGCGGCGCCGACGGCGCGACCTTGGCATAGCGGCGGGCGGCGTCGAGCGCCTTGGCGGCCAGCGGCGGATGGTCGTAGGCGTGAATGATGTAGTGAGGCAGGCCGGGATGATCCGGGTACTTCGCCCACAGCGGCTCGAGGATGGTCGCGGCCTCGAGCTGCGCCCTGTATGCCTTGTCGGTAGGCGCCGCGGTCTGGTTCACGGCCAGCGCGTAGAAGATGCGAGCCTCGACGTCCTGCGGATTCTCGCGCTGCAGCACTTCCATCGCCTTGGCGTAGGCAATCGTGCGGTCACGATGCGGCACGGTGGCCGCGTCCTTGTAGAGCTCGTTCACGGCCGCGAGATAACCGCGCTCGCGCGGCGTCGGCGAGCCGGTGGCGAGGCCCTTTTGCGCCGCGTCGCGCCCGCGCTCGAGCAGCGGACCGGCTTTGACGCCGGCAAAGGGGTTACCCCAATGGCACAGCGCGATGCCCCAGTGCGCCACGGCGCAGCCGGGGTCGGCGGCCAGGACTTTGGTAAACGTCTCCATGGCGGGCCGGAACTCGAACGAGTGCAAGAGCGCGACGGCGCGATTGAAGTCGCCGCGGGTGTCCGGCCTGCACGAGGTTTCGAAATTCACGGTGCCGAGCATTTCGCCTTGAGCGGCGTGCTGCTCGTGCTGCGCAACGGCGTATGCGGGGAGTGCCAGGACAATTCCGAAGACGACACCGATGAGCTTCATTTCACAGCCTCCTGGGGGAGTGCCAGTCTACAGCTGTGCAACGGTGACGAGACACGTTATTGCCAGCTCCCATACATGGGGTTCGGGACGAGGAAATACCTGACGCCGAAATCGGTGAACGCCGGCGCCCCTTGCGCCTTGCTCGATTGCGCGAGCCGCGGGAAGTCGAGAATGTTGTCGCCGACGAACGCGACGATGTCGGTCGGCGCGCTGCTGGCCGGCGATCGGCCGGCGGCCACCGCGTCGAAGCGGGGGTTCTTGTCGGACGGCGTGCCGTCCTCGCGGCACAGCATCGCGTCGAACACCAGCGCATGCGCGGTGAACACGGCCTGCGTGTCTTCGCACTCGGATTGCAGCCGGTTGGTGACGATGGCAATGCGCCCGCCGAGTGCTTTCACGCGCGACAGGAACGCCGCGGCCCCCGGCAGCGGCGTCGCCTCGCGGCGCTTCACCCACGCATTCCAGCTCGGCGCCGTGAAGCCGAGACCGAGACGGGCCCGCTCGAGCTGATAGGTCGAGTTGTCAATCACGGTTTCGTCGGCATCGAGGACCACGGCCCAGCTCCCTGGCGGCCGCGCCGCGGCCGCCTGTTCCACGCGCGCGGTCGCGAGCCGGTACACCTGGTAGAGGGCGGCGCGGTACTCGGCGGACTCACGAACCCAGCGGACGCTGTCGGGAGCGGCGGGCGTCGCGGTTGCCGCGGCGGGCGGCGGGGCGGGCCCAGTGGCGACCGGCGCCTGCTTCGGCGCACAGGCCGCCATCGACACCAACAAGACGAGGGACACCAATGATGCGCGCATGCCGCATCATAGCCTTCACCGGAATCGTCGTGGATCGAACAATGCGATGGCGTGGCGTGTTGCCCCGCCGGTGGCCAGGTCGGCGAGAATCTCGCCAATCACGCTCGCGAACTTGTAGCCGTGACCCGAGCACGGCGAGGCAATGACCACCTGCTCGTGATCCGGATGGAGGCCGATCACGAAATGATGATCGGGCGTGAGCGTGTACTTGCAGGAGGCGGTCTCGACGAGCGCTCCGGACGCGAGCGACGGCAGGCACGGCGCCAGCGCGGCCCGCATCGAGGGCTCGTCACCGTTCCTGGTCCTGAAGAATGCCACCTTGACGCGGCCATCCTCCTCCGCCGGAAAGCCATAGAACTGCCCCCCCTCACCGAGGTCCCAGATGTAGATCGGGAAGCGATCCGCGGCATACGGCGCCGCCCCGCCCGAAGGATCGAACCAATACAGCACTTGCGGCTCGACTTCGAGCGGCAGCCAATCCAGCTTCAAGAGCTGAGACGCCCACGAGCCGGGCGCCAGGATGAGCCGCCCGGCCTCGTACTTCGATCGAGTGGTCGTGACTTCGACCGTCTCCGACGACGTGATGCGCCAGTCTGTGACCGGCTCGTCGAAATGCAGGTGCGCGCCGTTATCGACCGCGACATCCAAATGGGCCCGAATCGCTTCTTCCGGGAAAAGTGAACCTGCTTCCTTTTCGTAGAAAGCGACAGTTCCTTGACGGGGCGTGAAGGGCGGGAACCGGCGGTGGATTTCCGCGGCGTCGAGCATTTCGTGAGCGAGGTCGTGCTCGCGGGCGCTGCGGAGGCTGCCGCTGACCACGTCGCTGTCGGGCGCGCCAATCATCAGCCCGCCGGTGATCTGCAGGAGCCGCCGCCCGGTGTCGGTCTCGAGACGCCGCCACAACTCGTAGGCGCGGCGCAGCAGCGGCACGTAGGCGGGATCCTCGAAGTAAGCCAGCCTGATCACGCGCGAGCGGCCGTGGCTCGACCCGTTCGCGTGCGCGGGCTGAAACTGCTCGATGCCGAGCACGCGCTGGCCGCGAGACGCCGCATGGGCGGCCGCGGCGCTGCCCATGCCGCCAAGCCCGATCACGATCACGTCGAAGCCGGACGCCTCACCGATGGACCCCATGCGCGGTGTAGGATGCCACCGAGTGAGTGCGTCGCGCGAGTTTTCATATCGGGGCTGGGATCGGACCTGGCTCCTCATCCTGTTCGCCCTGAGCGGATGCGCCGCGCTGATCTACGAAACGGTCTGGTTTCACCTCGTCCAACTGGTGGTCGGCGCCTCCTCCATCTCGGTGGCGGTGCTGCTGTGCAGCTTCATGGGCGGCATGGCGCTCGGCAGCGCCTGGCTGCCACGGTTGGTGCCGGCGACGGCCCACCCCTTGCGCGTGGTCGCGGCGCTCGAAGCGGGCATCGGCGTGCTGGGGATCCTGATTCCGCTGGCGCTCCCGTTCGTTCAGCAGGCGTACGTGGCCATCGTCGGCTACGGCTACGGGAGCGTCCTGCTCAGGGCGCTGGTGTGCGCGCTGATTCTCACGCCGCCGACCATGCTGATGGGCGCGACGCTGCCGGCGATTTCGCGCTGGCTGGCGTCCGCGCGTGAGGGCGCTGCGGAAACCGGCCTGCTGTACACGGCCAACATCGCGGGCGGCGCCGTCGGCACCGTGCTCGCGGGCTTCTACCTGCTGCGGGTCTACGACACCGTGATTGCCGGCGCGGTGGCGGTCGCCATCAACGCCGTCGTGGCCGTCGTGGCCTGGCGGATGTCCGCGCGCCACGCCTACCAGCCCCGGCCAGACCCGGCGGCTTCGGCTACCGAGACCATGGTCCAGCTATCCACCTTCGCCAAGGCTACGGTGGTCAAGAAGCCGGACGCCACATCCGAAGGGCCGGACGCCACATCGCGGGTCCACCTGCACGCGGCGCCAATCTACCTGGTCGCCGCGCTGTCGGGCCTGACGGCGCTCGGCGCCGAAGTGGTGTGGACGCGGCAACTCTCGCTGCTCTTCGGCGCCAGCGTCTACACGTTCTCGCTGATCCTCGCCGTGTTTCTGGCCGGCCTGGGTGCGGGCAGCTTCGGCGGATCGGTAATCGCGCGACGCACCCGGGACCCGGTCGGCATGCTGGGCCGCATCCAGGTCCTGCTCGCCGCGGCGATTGGCTTCGGCGCCTGGATGATCGTGCACGCGTTGCCGTTGTGGCAACCGACGCGGGAGTTTCTTCCCTGGGTGCGATCGACACCGTCGTACGCATTCACGTTCGACGCGCTCCGGTGCGCGGCGGCGTTGCTGCCGGCCACGCTGTTGTGGGGCGCGAGCTTTCCGCTCACTCTCGCCGCGGCCCCTCGACTCCGCGCGGGACAGGGAGGCTCCGGCTTCGGGCGGCACGTCGCCCGCGTCAACGCCATCAACACGGCCGGCGCCCTCGCGGGCACGCTGGCGCTGACACTCGTGGGCATTCCGTACCTCGGCAGCCAGGGCGCGCAACAGTTCCTGGTCCTGGTGTCGGCCGCCGCCGGCGCGGCCCTCCTCTGGAGGGCCACGGCTCGCCCGCGGCTGCTGACCATGGCCGTGGCCTTGATCATTGCCACGGCCGCCTTCGCCATCGTCCCGCCGGTGCCCGGCCGGCTGATCGCGTACGGCCGATCGGTGAACTCGTGGGCGTCGATCAAGCGCTTTCTCTATCTCGCGGAAGGCGCCACCGCTTCAGTGGCGGTCACGGAGGGCGTCGGCGGCACGCGCCAGTTCCACATTGCGGGCAAGGTCGAGGCCTCGGACCTCGACGTGGACATGCGGCTCGAGCGGATGCTCGGGCATGTGCCGGCCCTGATCCACCCGCGCCCGCGCTCGATTCTGATCGTCGGTGTCGGGGCCGGCGTCACCGCCGGCGCGCTCTCCATTCACCCCGAAGTCGAGCGCATCGTCATCTGCGAGATTGAGCCGATGGTGCCGCAGAGCGCCCGGCTGTATTTCGGGGAGGAGAACCATCACGTCTTCGACGACCCGCGCGTCGAGTTGATCTTCGATGACGCGCGGCATTTCCTGCAGACGACGCGGGAGCGCTTCGACATCATCACCTCGGATCCGATTCATCCGTGGGTCCGCGGTGCGGCCACCCTCTACTCGCTCGAGTACCTGCAATTGGCGCGCGCGCACCTCAACCCCGGGGGCGTCGTCACGCAGTGGATTCCGCTGTATGAAACGGACGAGCGGTCCGTGAAGAGCGAGATCGCCACCTTCGCGCAGGTCTTCCCTGACACGACACTGTGGAATCCCGACATGCTGGAAGAAGGCTACGACCTGGTGGCGCTCGGACGCGTGGCACCCGCGCCGATCAGCGAGGCGGCGATCGACGCACGTCTCGCCGCGAGCGCGGTAGTGCGGAAGTCACTGGCGGATGTGACGCTGAAATCAGCCGCCGCCATCCTGGGAACCTACGCGGGGCGACGCGAAGACCTCGCGCCGTGGCTGGCGGGCGCCGAGATCAATCGCGAGCGACACTTGCGGCTGCAATACCTGGCCGGCCTGGCGGCCAATGTTGACGAGCGCTACCTGATCTTCCAGGCGATGCTGAAGTACCGGAAATATCCGGCGGACCTGTTCGTAGCGTCCGCCGAACTCGAAGCGCAACTGCGGCGCTGGTACGCGCCGCAGCCTTAGCCTTTCTTCTTGCCGGTGCCGGTCTGGCTGAACTGGCCGCCGGCCATGTCCTGCTTTACGACCAGCGCGCCGTCCTTCAAGGTGACGGTCATCACCACGTCGATGGCGCCCTGCGGGCCTTCCTGGTTCCACTTCAGCACGAGGTCGGCGCCCGGCATGGTGATGTCGGTGATGCTCACCGGACCGCCGCGGCCGCCGCCCAGTTCCGCCGCCACCTTGCCGCCCACGTCGGTGATGCTCAGCGGACGTTCCTGGGGCCCGCGACGCCCTTCAATGGTCAGCACCCACTCGCCGACGAACGCCTTGGCCTTGGCGGTGTCGAGAGCCGACGCTTTGCCCTGGGCAGCCGCCAGCGACGGCATGGTCAACGCAATGGCGCACGCCGCGAAAAATAGAACGGTCTTGCGAATCATTCCTGTCTCCTTCAGCGAGTCCTCGGTGCCTCGATCCGCAGGCGCCGGAGAACTCGACGGTATGGTGTCTATACGTGGCGACTCGCCCCGGTGCTTACTGGCGGGTGTAGGATGCCCGACAGCGAGGCGATGCGCATGAGATTCTCGGCAACCACGGCCGTGGCGGTGATGGTGCTCCTGGCGGCGTCTGGGGCCGGATTTGCCCGCCAAACCGCCCAACCCATGACGGACCGGCCGCCGCTGGAGGTGGCCCAGGTGCTGGCCGCGCGCTATCCAGCCGACCCCATCATGAGCTACATCCCGGCGCTCTCCTGGTCCGGGTCGTTCCGGCTGGCCGCCCTGACCGGCGAAGAGAAATGGCGCGACAAACCGCGGGCACAGATGGCGGCGTTCCTCTCCGGCCAGGCTCCGGCGATTGCCGAACCGCACCGCCTGACGAGCCTGGCCGGGCACCTGGCCTTTGCGGACGCCGCCACGCTGGACGGCAACGCCGCGGCCGGAGCCCTGGCCCGGAAAGCAGCGGCCTTCATCGTCTCAGAGGCGCCCGACGAAGGCTTTCGCTTCTCGACGCACTGGACCGACGACATGTTCATGTTGAGTTCGGTGTTGTTGCGCGCCGACAGCGGCACATACGGCGAGTTGGTGCGCGTCATGCTGACGACCTACTCGAACAAGCTGCAACGGCCCGACGGCCTCTTCAATCACGCCCCAAACGGGCCGCACCCATGGGGCCGCGGCAACGGCTTTGCGCTGCTCGGCCTGACCGAGGCGCTCACCCACCTGCCGGAGTCGTGGCCGAACCGGGCGATGGTCCTCGACATCTACCGCAGGCACGTCACGGCGCTGGTCAAGCACCAGTCCGATGACGGCAGTTGGCGCCAGGTGATCGATGAACCGGCGAGCTATCGCGAGCTCACGGCCACGGCGATGATCGTGGCGGCCATGTCACGTGGCGTCGCCCGCGGCTGGATCGATCGCGCCACGTATCGGCCGATCATCGATCGCGGATGGAAGGCGGTGGCGGCACGGGTGATGGACGACGGCAGCGTGCGCGACGTGTGTTCGGGCACGGGTGCCGGGCCGACGAAGGAGTACTACCTGAACAGACCTGTCGTGAACGGCGCCGACGATCGCGGCGGCGCCATGGCGCTGCTCGCGGCGATTGAAGTGGAGACGCTGCGCCGGGTCCGTTAGGACAACACAGGAGGGCCAGATGGACGCAAAGCGATTCGTGATTGGCACCCTTGCCGGCGGCATCGCCGTGCTCGCGACCGGCTACCTGATTTTCGCGATGCCACCCTTCCGAGAGTTCTACGCCGACGCCATGACCTCCGGGTCGGCAACGGGCGTGCAGCGGGATTCGCCGTTGCTCTGGGCGGTGGCCCTGGGGGCCCTCTCATACAGCGCGCTTGTCACCCTCGCGATCGGGACGCGGGCCGGCGCCGTGAACATCGGCGCAGGAATCCGGATCGGCGCGCTCGCCGGCTTCCTCCTCTGGCTCACGGCGGACTTGATGTTCTACGGCATCAGCAACGTCGGAAACCTGACGAGCGCCGTCCTCGACCCACTGCTCGAGCTCGTGCCCGGCGCGATCGCGGGCGGCGTCATCGCTGCCGTAGTCGGAAAGGTCCGTTAACCGAGACTCAACCCGCGACGCCTTTTCATGCCGGGGTCAGGCGGCCGCCCTCGAGGCGAAGGGTGCGGTCGCACCGCGCCGCCAGGCGCGGGTTGTGCGTGGCGATGACGGCGGTGAGGCCGAACTCGGCGTGCATGGCGCGCAGCAGCTCGTGCAGCGAATCGGCCGTGGCTTCGTCCAGGTCGCCGGTCGGCTCGTCGGCCAGCAGCAGCGACGGCTGCATCACCAGCGCCCGCGACACGGCGACGCGCTGCTGCTCGCCGCCGGACAGCATGCCGGGCCGATGATCGAGGCGTTCGCCGAGCCCGACGCGGCGCAACAGCGCCTCGGCGCGCGGCCGCGCCGCCCCCACCGACAGCCGCGCGATGCGCATCGGCATCATCGCGTTCTCGAGGGCCGTGAACTCCGGCAGCAGGTGATGGAACTGGAACACGAAGCCGATGTGCCGGTTCCGGAACGCCACGCGCGCCTCATCGCTCATGCCGGTGATGTCGTGCTCGCCCACCCGCACCGTGCCGCCGTCGATGGTGTCGAGCCCGCCCATCACGTGCAGGAGCGTGCTCTTGCCGACCCCGGAGGCGCCCATGATGGCCACCATCTCGCCCTTCTCGACCGAGAGGTCGAGATCGCGCAGGACATGGAGCCGGTTCCCCGCCACGCTGTAATACTTGTTCAACTCCGACACAGTGATGAACGCCATAATCCCTACGAGCGCGAAGCGCGAGCCCCACGAGCGCCGAAGGCGCGAGCCCTACTCATAGCGAAGAGCCTGCGCCGGATCGAGGCGCGCCGCCTGTCGTGACGGGTATAGCGTGGCCGCGAAACAGACCAGGATCGCCGCTATCACCACCATGGCCAGATCCCACGGCAACAGCTTGAACGGCAGGTAACTCACCTGGTAGACGTCGCTGGGAATGGTAATCAGACGGTAGCGATCGAGCACGTAGGCCGCCGCCGTGCCCAGCGTGGCGCCGACAATGGTGCCGAGCACGCCGATGATCGTGCCCTGCAGCAGGAAAATCAGCGTGATGCTCCGGGCCGACGCCCCCATCGTCTTCAGGATGGCGATGTCGCGGGTCTTCTCCATGACCAGCAGGATCAGCGAGGCGACGATGTTCAGCGCCGCCACCATCACGATCAGGCCGATGCCGATGCCCATGCCGATCTTCTCGAGCAGGAGCGCCGAATAGAGCTGCTGGTTGAGGTCGCCCCAGTCGGAGGTGACGTACTCGGTGCCGAAGTCAACGGCGATGTCGTCGGCGATCCGCGGCGCGTCGTAGACGTCGGCCACCTTGAGCTCGATGCGATCGACGTGATCGGTGCCGGACAGCCGCATCGCCGTGTCGAGCGAGACGAGGCCGGTGCCGTTGTCCACCTCATAGAGGCCGAGGCGGAAGGTGCCCACCACCTTGAAGCGGCGCTGCCGCGGCATCACGCCCATCGGCGACAGCGTGCCGTTGGGCGTCAGCAGCGTCACGGTGTCGCCGACCATCGCGCCAATCGAGCCGGCGAGGTCCTTGCCCAGCACGATGCCGGGGAACTCATCCGCCGAGGCCGGCGTCAGCTGATCGAGCGAGCCGTCGGTCAGGACGCGGCCGATGTCGGTCACGCCGGGCTCGAGCGCCGGGTCGATGCCCTTGATCTGCACGAAGCCCTCGCCCTTGGTGCTGGTGATCATCGCCTTGGCTTCCACCGCCGGCGCCGCGCCGATCACGCCGGGCACGGCCCGGAGCTTCGCCACTTCCGCGTGGTAGTCGGTGATGCCGGCCGGCTTCCACACGAAGACGTGCGCGGACGAGCCGAGGATGCGGGACTGCAGTTCCTGCTGGAGGCCGGTCATCAGCGCCAGCGCGATGACCAGCGCCATGACCCCGACCATCACGCCGGCGGTCGAGACCAGTGAAATGACGGAGATGAACACCTGGCGGCGCTTGGCCAACAAGTAGCGCAGCGCGACCTGGAGTTCGAAGGGCATGGCTACTCGTCGGCCCGCGGCCGCATCAGCGGGAACAGGATGACGTCGCGGATCGACTGCGAGTTCGACAGCAGCATCACCAGGCGGTCGATGCCGATGCCTTCCCCGCCGGCCGGCGGCATGCCGTATTCGAGCGCGCGCACGTAGTCTTCGTCCATGGCGTGCGCTTCCTGGTCGCCGGCGGCGCGGTCGCCGAGCTGGGCCTCGAAGCGGCGCCGCTGCTCGACCGGGTCGTTCAGCTCGCTGAAGGCATTGGCCACTTCGAAGCCGCCGACGTACAACTCGAACCGCTCCACCGTGTCCGCATCGTCGGGCCGCTGCTTCGACAGCGGTGACACTTCAGTCGGGAAATCGTGGACGAAGGTCGGCTGAATGAGGTCCTTCTCCCACAGCGCTTCGAAGATGTTGCTGGCAATCTTGCCGGCGCCGGCGCCCTTGGGCGCATCCACACCGAGGCGGGAGGCAATCTGCCGGGCCGAATCCAGGTGGCGAAGTTCCTCGACCAGGACGGTGGTCCCGAGCCGTTCGCCCGCCTTCTGCGCGGCCGCATCCCGCAGCGACAGCCGCCGGAACGGCGCGGCGAAGTTGATCTCGTGATCGCCGAACGGGAACCGCGTCGTCCCGATGACCTGCTGGGCCACGGTTGCCAGCAGCTCCTCGGTGAAGGTCATCAGCCGCTGGTAGTCCACGTACGCCCAGTAGAACTCGAGCATCGTGAACTCGGGGTTGTGCTGGGTCGAGATGCCTTCGTTGCGGAAGTTGCGGTTGATCTCGAACACCCGCTCGACACCACCCACCGTCAGGCGCTTCAAGTACAGCTCCGGCGCGATGCGCAGGTAGAGCTTCATGTCGAGGGTGTTGTGATGCGTCACGAACGGGCGCGCGAGGGCACCACCCGCGATCGGCTGCATCATCGGCGTTTCCACCTCGAGGAAGCCGCTCGCCGTGAGGAAGTCGCGAACCGCCGACACCGTGCGCGTGCGGATCTCGAACACCCGCCGCACGTCCGGATTGACGATGAGGTCGAGGTAGCGCTGGCGGTAGCGGGTTTCCACGTCCTGCAGGCCGTGCCACTTCTCCGGCAGCGGCAGGAAGCACTTGGCCAGGAAGTCCAGCCGCGCGGCCCAGATCGACAACTCGTTGGTCTTGGTGCGGAACAGGTGTCCGCTCACGCCGACCTGGTCGCCAATGTCGAGCAGCTTCGACAACTGGTAGTCGCGCTCGCTGAGCGCGTCCTGGCGCAGGTAGACCTGCAGGCGCGAGCGGCCGTCCGACAGCACCAGGAAGCTGGCCTTGCCAAAGCTCCGGATGCTGACAATGCGCCCGGCGGCGATCGTGTGCACCCTGGGGTTCTCGAGCTCGTCGACGGTCTTCCGGCTGTAGGCCTCGACCAGGTCGCTCACCGTGTGCGTGGTGTCGCACTTGTTCGGGTAGGCGGCAAAGCCGAGGCGGGTAATCGCCTCGAGATTGGCCTTCCGCTGCTCGGTCTGGACAACTTCACTACTCATTAACGAGTCCTTCGTCCTTCAACTTGCGATACACGCCGTCGAGGACGCCGTTCACGAACTTGGCCGCTTCGTCCCCGCTGTAGGCGCGGGCGAGCTCGATCGCCTCGCTGATCACCACGCGCGGCGGGCTCTCGCGATGGGTCATCATCTCCTCGACGGCCAGGCGCATGACCAGGCGGTCGAGTACCGCCATGCGCTCCACGCGCCAGTTCTTGGCGGCGTCGCCGATGCGTTCGTCGAGTACGTCTCGCTTGGCCAGCGCGCCCTTGACCAGGGCGATGACGAACGCGTGCTGGTCTTCACCCGGATCGGTCACGTCCGGCGGGCCGGCGTGATGCAACACGCCGAGCGCCTGCTGAGGCGTGAGGCCGCCGATTTCGCATTCGTACAGGGCCTGCAGCGCCGCGGCGCGGGCGTTATGCCGGCCCGTCCAGCGCGAGCCGGTGTCAGGTGCTTCACTGCTCACAGCCGGCCATCCCCGAGCCGCGCGAACAGCCGCGCCATGTCGAGCGCCGCGGCCGCGGCCTCGCGCCCCTTGTGGGCCGGACCTGGCGCCACGCGTTCAAGCGCTTCTTCCGCCGAGTTGGTGGTCAGCACGCCGAACGACATCGGCACGCCCGTGCTCGCGGCCGCCGCGGTAATGCCATGCGCGCACGCCGAGGCGATGTACTCGAAGTGCGGTGTCTCGCCGCGAATCAGGCACCCGAGGCAGATCACCGCCGCCACCTGTCCGGTCTCCGCGATCCGCTGCGCGGCCATCGGAATCTCGAACGCGCCCGGCACCCGCACGACCTCGATCGCCGCGCCGCTCACACCCGCGTCGGCAAGCGCCGCCGTCGCCCCCTCGAGCAACCGCTCGGTGATGAAGTCGTTGAAACGGGCGACGACAATGGCAATACGCATTACTTGCCTTGCCAAACGGCGCGGCGCTTCTCGAGAAAGGCCTTGGTGCCTTCGCGCATGTCTGCGGACGACGCGATGGTGCCGAACAGCGTGGTTTCCAGGTACTCCGCGGCGGCGAAGGGCATCTCCGCTCCCTGGTTCACCGCCTCGAGAATGTACTGGACGGCGATCGGCGCCTTCGCGGCGAGCGCCTGCGCCAGCTTGTTCGCCTCGGCCATCAACTCGGCCGCCGGCACCACGCGATTGACCAAACCAATCTCGTAGGCACGCTGTGCCGAGACCAGGTCGCCGGTCAGCAGGATCTCGAGGGCCACGCCCTTGCCCACCAGGCGCGGCAGCCGCTGGCTGCCGGCGTAGCCAGGGAGCAGCCCGAGGTTCACTTCGGGCTGGCCGAAGCGCGCGGTGTCGGCCGCCAGGCGCATCGTGCACGCCATGGCCAGCTCGCAGCCGCCGCCCAGCGCGAAGCCGTTGATCGCGGCAATCACCGGCTTGCCCAGCTGCTCGATCGCATCGAAGATCAGTTGGCCGTGGCGGGCGTGCTCCTTGCCTTGCACGGGCGAGAGCATCGCCAGCTCGTTGATGTCGGCGCCGGCCACAAACGACTTCTCGCCCGCACCGGTGAGGATGACGGCGCGCACGCCGGCATCGGCCTTGAGGGCCGCCATCACCGTTGCGAGTTCGGCGAGGGTTTGACCGTTGAGCGCGTTGAGGACTTTGGGTCGGTTGAGGGTTACGACGGCGACCGCGCCGTCACGTTCGAGCAGAAGGTTGTCAAAGGTCATGAGAGCCCCGTCCGCAGGCGTCAATCGGCCCGCGGCGCAGCCTTCATGATACCCCACGCCCCTGCCACGCCGAGGGCGAGCAGCGCCCCGGTCGCGTCGTTGCCCAAATCGCGCAACTCGGCGGTCCGGCCCGGCACGTGCATCTGGTGCCACTCATCGGTCACGCCGTAGGCGGTGGCGATGAGCCAGGCCGCCAGGAGCGCGCGCCGCGTGACGCCCGACCACCGCCCGCCCGCCGCCGCCCGCAGCGTCACCAGGGCCAGGCCGGCGTAGCCGGTCATGTGCAGGACCGTGTCTGAAAACCACGAGCCGACGGGCCCGGGCACCGAACTCAGGGACGAGCCGTAGAAGATCGCCGCCATGTAGAGGGCGACCGGGGTCCAGAGGGGGATCAAAGCGGGAGCGCGCGCATCAGCCATCCCAACACGAGGGCCGCGCCGACGAAGCTGCCAAACAGCGAGAGGCCCATCTTCACCTGGTCCGTGGGCGTCTCTTTCGCGATGGTCGCAAAGATCAGCGAGACAAACGCCGCAAACAGGACCAGGAGGCCGAAGTGGCTGGTCATTACTTGCGGCCCAGCCGGACGTCGTAAGCGTCGATCACCACCAGGGTATTCAGGAGCCCCGACACGATCAGAAACGCGTTGCCGTATTCATAGGAGGCGTCGGTGACGACGCCCTTGCCCAGTTCGAGGACCGTCGCGATCACGTACGGCAGCCCCACGCCGACGTTTGCCAGCGCGGCGAGGCCGACGAGCGGTTCGGAGAACACAAACGGGAACAAGCGCCCGTTGAGGGCAAGGCCGATGGCAAACATGGCGGGCAGGGCGAGCAGGAAGATCAGGCCCTTCTGCCGTCGTCCTTGCATCAGGTGACCGGCGCCCGGCACCAGCCACGACACAACACACACAACGGCAGGCGGCACGACAGCGAGTTTACCTCAGGTCTTTTGCCGCGACCGCCGCGACGATGGCGCCGGCGGTGACACCGAGCGGCACGGCGAGCACGGCGCGGGTCACGTTCGAACCATCCCACGCGCCGATGATGCCGGTCGCCCACGACATGGCCGTCGGCACGACAGCAATCGCGAACGCATTCAACGCGACCCGCGGGTTGACCGGCCGGCTGGCGCGCAGCCGGCGGACCAGGAACCAGGCGAGCAGGCCGGCGGCGACGCCCAGATACAGGCCGGTGCATCGGGCGCAGACCGGCAGTTGCCGTCCGGCGAGAAAGAACGAGCGGTCGGGCAACTGGTGGCAGACCACGCCGCCAATCGAATAGGTAAACGCGGCGAGAAAAGCCAATAGAACAGCCAATTTGCACCATTTTTACCATTAATCCCATGGTCTCTTGTGAAATTTGGAACTTGCTTTGTCCCCCCGTCGTCTAACACCCTTAGAATACTAAACACTGTTCAATATGGGTATTGAAGACCGACGCGACCGCGAACGCCAAGCCGTTACCGACTCCATCCTCGACGCCGCCCGCGAACTCTTTCTTGCGGAAGGGTACCAACGGGTCTCGATTCGAAAGATCGCTGAACGCATCGAGTACAGCCCTGCGGCGATCTACAGCTATTACCCGAGCAAGGACGACATCTTCCTGGCCCTGGCCAAGGAAGGCTTCTATCGCCTCGACATCAAGGTGCGCGCGGCGATGGCGTCCGGCGATGCCCTCGAGAACGTGCGCGCCGGCTGGTGGGCCTTCTTCGAGTTCTCCAAGGAACAACCGGAATACTTCCTGTTGATGTTCGTGGACCGATCGGTGCCGCGCATCACACAGCAATGGGAGGGCTTCGAGTTCCTGCAGCAGTTGCTGGCCGGTGCCGTGGCAGCCATCCAGAAGGCCATCGACGCCGGCGCCTTCCCCGCCACGCTCAATCCCGATGCGGCGATGCACATGTTGTGGGCCGGCCTGTTGGGTCCGGCCATGCTCGGCATCCGCCACCGCCTGGCCTCCGGCGAAGACTACGACGCGCTCGCGCGCGACGTACTCAACGCCACCATCGCCGGCCTGCAAGCCGGCGTCAACACTACCTTTGTGTCTTGCAAGTGTGCTGAAGAAGGAATCGCGGGCGCACTGGTGCCTGCTGGAGCGACCCGTCATGAATCGTAGTGTTGTCGTGATCAAGATTCTCCCTGCCGTCGCCCTGCTGGCGTCGTCGTTGATTGCCGCCGGCTGCGGAGCGCCGGAGACGACCGCCCAGGCCGCACCCGAAACCACGGCGCCGGCCGTCGTCGCGATCGACGTCCCCACCGTCACGGCCAGCGTCGGCACGGTCGAGGCCTCGCTCGAGATCTCGGGCACGCTCGCGCCGCTCAGCCGCGTGGCCGTGAAGCCGAAGCTGCCGGGCGCCATCGAGCGCATGCTCGTGGACATCGGCGACGCCGTCACCATGGGCCAGACCATTGCCACCATCGATCGGCGCGAGATTGACGCGCAGGCCGATTCGGCGGTCGCCGCTGTCGCCGTTGGCCAGGCGGCGCTGGAAACCGCGGAGGCCGCGCTCGCCAATGCCGTGCTCGAGCACGATCGCGCCAAGAACCTGTTCGACCGGGGCGCCCTGCCGCGCCAGCGCCTCGACGGCGCGCAGACCGCGCACCGCTCCGCCGTCGCCCAGCGCGACCTGGCCACCGCCAACCTCGCCCAGGCCCAGGCGGCGCTGCGTCGCGCGCGCGAGGTGCAGCGCAACGCCACCATCACCTCGCCGGTGACCGGCTACGTGGTGGAGCGCAACTACGATGCGGGCGCGATTCCCGGCGATCTGCCGGTGGTGGTGGTCGCCGACATGCGCCAGATGAAGCTCGAAGCCGGCGTCTCGGAACTGGAAGCCGGCCGGCTGCGCGTCGGCCTCAAGGCCAACGTCTCGGTGCAGGCCAAGCCCGGCCAGACCTTCCAGGGCCGGTTGGCCGCCATTGCCCCCGAAGTGGACGAGCGGAACCGTCACTTCATGATCGACGTGCGTGTGCCGAACGACTCGCGGGCCCTGCTGTCCGGGATGTACGCCTCCGCCCGCATCATCGAGGCGACCGCCGCCGATGCCGTGCTGGTGCCTAAGGAAGCCGTCACGACCAGCAACGGCAAGCGAATCGTCCAGAAGGTCCAGGGCGACACGGTCACGGCGGTCGAGGTCACCGAAGGCCTGGCCGACGGCACCCGCGTCCAGATCGTGGCTGGAGTCGCCGCCGGCGACACGGTGATGGCCGACGCGCGACGGCAGCTGCCGGCCGGCGCGAAGATCCGCGGCATCCCGGCGGCGCGCTAGCCGCGACGAACACCTGAAGAGTTGAGAACCGATCATGTGGATTTCCGATACCTCGATTAAGCGGCCCGTCTTCGCGACGATGGTCATCGTCAGCTTCATGGTGCTGGGCGCGGTCTCGATGACGCGCCTCGGCATCGACCTGTTTCCCGAGGTGAACTTCCCCTTCGTCAACGTGTCGGTGGTCTACCCCGGCGCCGGCCCCGAAGAAGTGGAAACGCTGGTGACGCGCCCGATCGAAGACGCGGTCGCCGGCATCAACGGCGTGAAGCGCGTGATTTCGACCTCGACCGAGGGGTTCTCTCGCGTCGGCATCGAATTGCGCCTCGAGGTGGACCCGCAGGCGGCCACCGCCGAGGTTCGCGAGAAGGTCGCCGCCATCCGCGAGCGGCTGCCCGAGCAAATCAAGGACCCGACGATTCAGCGTTTCGACGTCGCGGCGCTGCCGATTGCCATCTACGCGGTCGGTTCCACCCAGCCGTCCGACGTGACGCGGCGCACCGTGGAAGACGACATCAAGCCGCTGCTCGGTCAGATCGACGGCGTCGCCGCCGTCGAAGTGAACGGCGGCCAGGTGCGCGAGCTGCAGGTCAACCTCGATCCCCGCCGGCTCGAGGCGCTGAACCTGCCGCTCACCGAGGTCGCGGCGAAGCTGGCGGCCGACAACCTGGACGTGCCCGGCGGGCTGGTCCGCCGTGACGGCAAGGCCGTGTCGCTGCGCACCCAGGGTCAGTACCAGTCGGCGTCTGAAATCGAGGACGTCATCCTGCGTTCCGTCGGCGGCTCCACGGTCCGCGTGAAGGACGTCGGCACGGTGGTAGACGGCTACGAGGATCGCGCCTCGACCACGCGCCTCGACGGCGCCGACGCGGTGTCGTTCTCGATCCGCAAGCAGTCCGGCGCCAACACGGTTGAAGTGCAGACCAAGGTGGACGCGGCGCTCGCCAGGGCGGCCACCAGCTTCCCGCAACTGCAGATCAAGACGGTGCACACCGACGCCGAAGCGATCATGGAGAACGTGACCGACGTGCGCGGCCACATCATCTTCGGCGGCATCATGGCCGTGCTCGTGGTGTTCGTGTTCATGCGCGACTGGCGCTCCACCGCGATCACCGCGCTGGCGCTCCCGACCTCGGTGATTGCGACCTTCTTCTTCATGTATGCGATCGGCTTCACCATCAACATGATGACGTTGATGGCGCTATCGCTGGTCATCGGCATCCTGATCGACGATGCGGTGGTGGTGCGCGAGAACATCTATCGCCACATGGAAATGGGGGAAGACCCGGTGACTGCCGCCCGCCGCGGCACCTCCGAGATCGGCCTGGCCGTGATGGCCACCACGTTCACGATCCTGGCGGTGTTCCTCCCGGTCGGCTTCATGACCGGCATCGTCGGGCAGTTCTTCAAGTCGTTCGCCCTGACGATTGCGTTCGCGGTGTCGATCTCGCTGCTGGTCGCGTTCACGCTCGACCCGATGCTGTCGTCGCGGTTCGTGCGGTTCATCCCGCTGGAGGAACGCACGCGCACGCGGTTCGGCCGCTTCCTGGAGCGGGTCGGCGGCTTCTACGACCGCATCGACCGGCACTACCACCGCCTGCTCGGCTGGGCGATGAACCACCCCTGGAAGATCGTGGCGACGGCGACGGTGGTGTTCCTGGCCAGCATGTCCACGCTCAGCGTCATCGGCACCGAGTTCGTGCCGGCGGAGGACCGCGGCGAGTTCGTGGTCAACGTCGAGGCGCCGCCCGGCACGTCGTTCGAGCAGACCGTGGCCTACGTCGATCAGGTGGAACACGTCGTCAGGGCGCTGCCGGAAGTGCGGCAGATTTTCTCGACGGTCGGCTTCGAAGGCAGCACGCTCAAGGCCAACCTGCGGGTGAAGGCCGGCAAGAAGCACGAGCGGGAACGCGGCCTGGCCGCGCTCAAGGACGACATGCGCCAGCGGCTCACCACCATCCCGCTGCTCAAGATGACGGTCGCGGATCCGGAGATGATGCAGGGCGCGCCCACCCAGGCGCCGCTCAGCGTGTTCGTGCGCGGCGACGACATCGCCGAGCTGCTGCGGTTGAATGACGAAGTGGTCGCGAAGGTGAAGGCGGTGCCCGGCGCCGTGGACGTCGACAGCACCCTCGAGTCGGGCCAGCCGGAGATGGTCGGCAAGGTCAACCGCGAGCTGGCCGCCGACCTCGGCTTCGACGTCGGCTCGGTGGCCATGCAGCTGCGCGGCATGGTGGAGGGCGTGGTGCCGACCCGCCTGCGCGAGCACGACAAGGAATACGACATCCGCGTGCGGCTGGCGCCCGAGTTCCGCAACGACTTCGAGTCGATCGCGCGGACGCCGCTCTACTCGCCCAACGGCGCGGTGGTGCGCACGCGTGACATCGTCCGGCTGGAGCCCGAAGTGGGCCCCGCGGCGATCGAGCGCGAAGGCCGCCGGCGGCAGGCGAAGATCAACATCGAGCTGGCCGACCGATCGCTGGGCGAGGTGACCGCCGACGTCGCCAAGGTGATGGCGGGCGTCACGCTGCCCCCTAACTTCGAATGGGGTTTCTCCGGCGACGTCGAGCTGATGCAGGAATCGGCGGCGGCCATGGGCCTGGCGCTGCTGCTGGCGACCGCCTTCATCTACATCGTGCTGGCGTCACAATTCGAATCGTTCCTCGAACCGTTCCTGATCATGATCTCGCTGCCGCTCGCCCTGGTCGGGGCGCTGCTCGCCATCCTGCTGACCGGGAAGAACCTGGGCATGCCGGCCATGATCGGGGTGGTCATGCTGATGGGACTGGTCACCAAAAACGCGATCCTGCTCGTGGACCTCACGAACCAATACGTCGGCGAAGGCATGGGCGTGCGCGAGGCGCTGCTCAAGGCCGGCCCGATCCGCCTGCGGCCGATCCTGATGACGACCATCGCGATGATCCTCGGCATGTTGCCGTCGGCCATGGGCCAGGGCGAAGGCAGTGACTTCCGCTCGCCCATCTCGATTGCCACCATCGGCGGCCTGATCACCTCCACGCTGCTGACGCTGGTGGTCGTGCCGGTGGCCTACCTTCTGCTGGCGCGCGCCGCCGAGCGGGTCGCCGCTTGGCGGGCGCAGCCGTCGGCCGGCGTGCCGCCGGCCGTGCGCGTCGCCGGCGTGGTGCTGATCGTCGCGCTCATGGGCTGGCTGTTGTCCACCACCAGCGCGTTTGCGCAAACCGCCGGCGCCTCGACGGCGCCGGCGCGACCGAGCGACGTGGTGACCCTGACCTTCAACCAGGCCCTCGAGCGCGCGCTGTCGGCCAACGAAGGATTGAAGGTGGCGCAGGAGAAGGTCGTCGAGACCCAGGCCCGCGTGCAGGAAGCGAAGACCAGCTTCCTGCCGCAGGTCAATCTCGGCTACACCTACCTGCCCTCGCAGCGCTTCCCGGTGATTCGCATTCCGGCCGGCGTCTTCGGCCCAGAGGAGCAGACGTTCCAGGCCGCCTTCAGCCGCGAGAACGCCATGCAGCTGTACATCAACTAGCCGATCTACACCGGCGGCCGCCTGAACCACGCTTACGGCATCACCACTTCGTCGCTCGACGCGTCGAAGCTGGACCTGGATCGGACCCGGCAGGAGATTGAATACCGGGTGGTCGAAAGCTTCTATGCCGCGCTGATGAACAAGCGCGGCGTGGCGGTGGCCGACGAACAGGTCCGGCTGACCGAACGGCAGCTCGAGCTGGCCAAGGCGCGCTTCGAATCCGGCACCGTGGCCCGGCTCGACGTGCTGCAGGCCGAGGTCGAGCTGGCCAACGCCAAGGCCCGGCGGATCCAGGCCCGGGCGCAGGTTGACACGTCGATCCAGGCGCTACGCGGCGTGCTGTCGATGCCGCAGACGCAGCGCCTCGAACTCGAGGGTTCGCTGGACGAGCCGGTGGCCGGCCACGCCCGCGCGCAGCTCGACGAGGAACTCCCCAAGCGCCCGGACCTCCAGGCGTACGCGGCGCGGCGGCAGGCCGCGGAGTACGCGTCGAACCTGGCGCAAAGTGAATGGAAGCCGAGCCTGTCGTTCACCGGCAACATGCAGTATCAGCAGGACTCGCTGAACAACTTCCTGTCGCGCGACAACCAGAGCTACGCGTTCGGCCTGAGTCTCAACGTGCCGCTGTTCTCGGCGCCGGGCGCCGCCGCCCGCCGCGGCATCGCCCAGTCACAGATGCGCCAGGTCGAACACGGCCTCCGCTACGCCACCGACAACGCGCGACTCGAACTGGAGTCGGCGTGGACCGCGCTGGAATCATCTGCTGAAGTGGTGGCGACCCAGGAAAAGGCGCTGGAACTGGCCCGCGAGAGCGTGTCGATTGCGCAGGTGTCGTACGAGAACGGCGTGATCACGTCGGCCGAACTGAACGACGCGCAGGTTCGCCTGCTGCAGACGGAGTGGTTGTTGATGCAGGCGAAGTACTCGCGCATCACGGCGGCGGCCCGGGCCAAGGTCGCGGCCGGGGTGTCGTCCTAACGCTGCGGCTTTTCCATCTTGATCGCGCTCAACGCCTCTTTCCCGACCGGCAGATCCAATTCGCCCGTGGGAAAGTTATTGAGCTTCAAGAGGTAGGCCATCACGTCGACGTACTCTTCCGGCTTCATGCTGCCGGGGGCCTCTTCCGGCATCGTGTCGCTGATCACGTCGAACATCTCCCACATCGGCTTACCCGCAAAGCTCGTGTAGAACAGGTCGTCGGTAAAGCGATTCGGTGCGTGGCAGCTGGCGCACTTGCTGCGAAACAAGACCTGCCCGCGGTCGGCCTGGGCGGCCGTGTACACCCCGGCCTGTACCGATTTCTGGCCCTGGCCGTTCATCGCGAGCGACGAGGCTGTTACCAGGAGCACGGCGCAGACGGCCAGTCCCGCCGAAGCGCCGCAGGCGCGAAGGCGGATCATTTCTTCGGCTTCTCGACCTTGATGTTGGCCATCGCGCCGGCGTTGCCCGGCAACTCCCCCTCGCCGGTGGGGAACGCATTGAGCTGGAGGAAGTAGGCCAGGATGTCGCCATACTCCTGCGGCTTGAGGCTGCCCGGATTGTCTTCCGGCATCGTGCCGCTGGCGATGTCCCACACGTCCTTCAGCGGCTTGCCGCTCCAGGCGTCGAGGAAGGTGTCGCCGGCAAACCGCGCCGGCTCGTGGCAGGTGGTGCACTTGCTGTCGAACGCCTCCTTGCCGCGCCCGGCCTGCGCCACCGTGTAGACGCCATCGTTGGTGGACTTCTGCGGGGTCTGGCCGTTGAGGGCCACCGCGCCCACGGTGAGGGCGAGGGTCGTGCCTGCTGCGATGATGACTGTGCGAATCATGATGTTATGCCTGCAGTTTGCCGAAGTGCTGTTCGTAACGGGCCGAGAATTCGTCCCAAGTATACGCATGGGAGGTGCCGCCCAGGTGTTCCAGTGCATAGGTGGCGGCGACGCTGCCCAGCTGCGCGCACACCGTGTACGAGGCCCCCATCGCCAACCCCTTCATGAAGCCGCCGCGGAAGGCGTCGCCCACACCGGTCGGGTCCTCGATGCGGTGCGGCGTGACCGCCGGCACCTGCACGACACCGTCGCGGGTGTGGATCGCGGAGCCCTTTTCGCCGTGGGTCACGACCAGCAGCGGCACGTGCTTCAGGATCTCGGCCTCCCCCATCCCGGTCTTCTGGCGGATCAATTCGAACTCGTAGTCGTTGCAGATCACCATGAACGCCCCGGTGACGCCGTCGGCGAGCTGGTCGCCTTCCATGCGCGCGCACTGCTGGCCCGGGTCCCAGATGTACTTCAGGCCCATGGCCGCGCATTCCTCGGCGTACTGGACCATGGCGCCGGGGTCGTTCGGCGAGATGATCACCAGCGCGTTGCCCAGGTCCGGCAGCGTCCGGAATGACAGCTCACCGGCATTCGCCATCGCGCCGGTGTAGAACGACGCGATCTGGTTGGCCGAATCGTCCGTGCTGCAGAAGAACGACGCGCAGAACTTGCCGTCCACGATCTTGAGGAGCGAGGTGTCGATGTTGGCGCCTTCCATCCAGGCCTTGTAGTCGCCAACGTCCTGCCCGGCCGTGGCCATCAGGAACGGCCGCTCGCCCAGCAGCGCCAGCGTGTAGGCGATGTTCGGGCCGCAGCCGCCGCGCCGCTTGTCCATCGTATCGACCAGGAAGCTGAGCGACACCCGGTGCATGTGCTCCGGCAGGAAGTGCTCGGTGAACTTGCCGGGGAACGACATCAGGTAGTCGAACGCGATCGAACCAGTGACGATGAGTTTCATTTGATGTACTTGCCGATGATGGGCGCAAGATCGCGCCGGGTCTTCTCTGGAATGGCGCCGGCGTGCGTGATGATGGCGGTGGCCAGGGCGCTGTGCGCGGGGTCGCGATGGTCAACCTCCAGCCGCTCCACCACTTTCGCGATCACCTGCTGCGCCATCTTCGCGTTCTGGGTCAGGTTGTTGATGATCATCTCCACGGTCACCGTGTCGTGATCCTCGTGCCAGCAGTCGTAGTCGGTCACCAGCGCCATGGTCGAGTAGGCGATTTCGGCTTCACGCGCGAGCTTCGCCTCCTGCAGGTTGGTCATGCCGATGATGTCGCCGCCCCACGCGCGGTACAGCCGTGATTCCGCCAGCGTGGAAAACTGCGGCCCTTCCATGCACACGTAGGTGCCGCCACGGTGGGCCGTGGCGCCCGCTTCGGCCGCGCAGCCGGCGGCCAGCGATGACAGGTGGTGGCTCAGCGGATGCGCGAAGCCGACGTGGGCCACCACGCCGCCGCCGAAGAACGTGCTGATGCGCCCGCGCGTCCGATCGATGAACTGATCGGGGAACACGAGGTCCATCGGCCGATACTGTTCCTGCAGGCTGCCGACCGCGCTCGCCGACACGATCCACTCGACCCCGAGCAGCTTCATGCCGAAGATGTTGGCACGATAGTTCAGCTCGGTCGGCGTCAGCCGGTGGCCGGCGCCATGCCGAGACAGGAACGCCACGCGCTTGCCCCGTAACGTCGCCAGCACGTACGGCCCGGACGGGTCGCCGAACGGCGTCGTCACGACTCTCTCTTCGCGATCGGTGAGCTCGGCCATGTCGTACAGGCCGCTGCCGCCGATGATTCCAATCCGCGCCGACATTACGTATCTCCTGTCAAATCACGCGCTCCACGAAACGCTTCCCGTCCTTCTCGCGGAGGTAACCGGCCGCCATCGAGGGCTCGTGCTCGAAGAACAGCAGGTAGTCACGCGCGATGGCCTCTCGAGCGAAGGCCCGCTTGAAGGCCAGCGTATCCATGGGATACAGGTCGTAGCCCATGAGCCAGGGATCGGGAATGTGCACCGTGGTCGGATACATGTCGGCGGTGAACACCGCCGTTCGCCCGCCCGACTCGATCATCACGACCTGGTGATTCGGCGTGTGCCCTCCCGACTTTCGGTAGGTCACACCCGGCATGATCTCCGCCCCATCGTCCACCAGCGTGACGACGCCGGCGTCTTTCAGCGGGACGAAGTTCTCCTGCAGGTAGCTCGCCCGGTTCCGCTCGTGCGGGTGCGTGGCGTCTTCCCATTCCGCGCGGGTCGCGACGTATTTGGCCTTGGGAAAGCGCGGCACGATGGTCCCGTCTTTCGCCAGGGCCGTGAAGCCGCCGACGTGATCGAAGTGCAGGTGACTGGCGAGCACGATGTCAATGTCGTCGGGCGTCAGCCCGGCTTCAGCCAGCGCGTGATCGAGGTGATAGCGGCGGTCCAGTCCGTAGATGGCGGCGCTCTTGGCGTCCATCTTGTCCCCGCACCCGGCGTCGATCAGCATGGTCTTTTCGCCACGGACAATCAGCGGGCGCATGCCCAGCGGGATGCGGTTGGCGTCGTCCGGGGGCAGCCGCTTCTCCCACAACGTGCGCGGGACCACGCCGAACATGGCGCCGCCGTCGAGCCGGAAGAAGCCGTCCGACAACGAGATCAGCTCGAGGCTGCCGAGCGTGTGGCGGCCGACGGTGTGGAACAGGGGCACGCGGGGCGCCGGCTGCTTGAGCTCCACCAGCACGCCGTGCGCCGCGGAGGGATGGATGAACGCGACCAGCGCGCCTTCCGCACCGGACCGGGGCCGCTCGTCGATCAGGCGGATGCCGCGCGCCTTCAGGTGCGCAAGTGCCGCCTCAATGTCGTCCACGCGGAGCGCCACGTGATGGAGGCCAGGGCCGCGCTTTTCCAGGTACTTCGCGATCGGCGACTCGGCGGCCGTGGCCTCGAGCAACTCCAGCCTCGACTGCCCAACGGAAAGGAAATGCGCGCGGACCTTCTGCGAGGCAATCTCTTCGCTGGTCTCCACGTGCAGGCCCAGCGTGTCGCGGAAGAACGCGAGGGACGCCGGCAGGTCGCTCACGGCGATCCCAAGGTGATCGAGGACGGCTTTCATCACGGCTTGGGCCTGAGGGCCCGTAACAGGATATCCGACGCGGCGGTGTAGGGGTCCACCTCCCTCGCCGCAATGCGAGCCACCAGCGCCTCGAACTCCCCCGGGCCCAGCAGCTCTTGCTCCACCATCTCCATGAAGCGATGGGTCAGCAGATCCCGCAGCCGGAACTCGTTCCTCGCCTTGAGACGGCGGAGCCGGTTGGTCCGGCTAACCGCCTTCGCCGAGGCTTCGGCGGTCAGGAAGCCGGACGCCACATTGGCCGGGGAGCCGGACACCGCATGCTCGGAGTGGGCGCGGAACTGCCGCACCGTGGCCCACAACTCGGCCACGCCGCGGCCGGTGGTGGCCTCGGTCTTCACGATCGGCGGCCGCCATTCGCCCTCGCCGTAGGCCTGGAGCGCGAGGTTCGACTCGATCGACGTCACCATGCGGTCGGCGCCTTCGCGGTCGCACTTGTTCACCACGAAGATGTCGGCAATCTCCATGATCCCGGCCTTGAGCGCCTGCACGTCGTCGCCGGTGCCGGGCACCAGCACGACGATCGAGACGTCGGCGGTGCGGACAATGTCCACTTCGTCCTGGCCGACGCCGACGGTTTCGATGATGACGAGGGACTTGCCGGCGGCGTCGAGCACGAGCGCCGCATCGCTGGTGGCCCGCGCCAGGCCGCCCATGTGCCCGCGCGTCGCCATGCTGCGAATGAACACCTGGTCGTCCTGGGCGTGGGCCTGCATGCGCAGCCGATCGCCGAGGATGGCGCCGCCGGTGAAGGGACTGGTCGGATCCACGCAGATCACGCCGACGGTCTCGCCGGCGGCGCGCGTCTCGGTGGTGAGCCGATCGACCAGCGTGCTCTTGCCGGCGCCCGGGGGCCCGGTCACCCCGACGAGGTAGGTGCGGCCGGTATGCGGGAAGATGTCGCGAACCAGGCCGGCCGCGCTCGCGGCCTCGTCCTCGATCAACGAGATGGCGCGGGCGATCGCCCGCACGTCGCCGGACCGCACACGCTCGGCAAGTGTCAGGGGCATCTCTGTCGTCGGTGTCTAATCGATGTTAATCGGTGGCCGTCAGGCAGCCAACAACTGGCGGGCAATCACGAGGCGCTGCACCTCGCTGGTGCCCTCGCCGATCGTCAGCAGCTTGACGTCGCGGAAGAATTTCTCCGCCGGATAGTCCTTCACGAAGCCGTAGCCGCCGTGCAGTTGTACGCAGTCTTCCGAGGCGCGCACGGCGGCCTCGCTGGCATACAACTTGGCCATGGCCGACTCGAGCGTCATGCGGCGGCCCTGGTCCTTGAGCCAGGCGGCGCGATAGGTCAGCAGGCGCGCCGCTTCCACCCGTGAGGCGTGTTCCGAGAGGCGCTCCGCGATGGACGGGAAGGTGCCAATGGCGCGGCCGAACTGCTTGCGCTGGGCGGTGTAGCTCACGCTTGCCTCATAGGCGCCCTGGGCCAGGCCCACCGACAACGCGGCAATGCCGATGCGGCCGGCATCGAGCACCTGCAAGGTCTGGATGAAGCCCTGGCCTTCCTCGCCCATCAGCTGCGACGCCGGAATCCGGCAGTTCTGAAAAATCACCTCGGCCGTCTCGCTGGCGCGCATGCCGAGCTTGTCTTCCTTCTTGCCGGCCAGCAGTCCAGGGGCGCCGCGTTCGACGATGAAGGCGGAGATGCCCTTGGGGCCCTTCGCCTTGTCGGTCACCGCCATCACGACCATCGTGTGCGCCGAGGTGCCGTGCGTGATGAACGCCTTGGAGCCGTTCAGGACGTAGTGATCGCCGTCGCGAACCGCGACGGTGCGCATCGCCGCGGCGTCGCTCCCCGAGCCGGGCTCGGTCAGTCCCCACGCCGCCAGCGTCTCACCCTTGGCGAGCGGAATCAGGTACTTTTGCTTCTGCGCCTCGGTGCCGAACATCGAGATGTGCGCCGCGCCCAATCCGTTATGCGCGGCCACCGACAACGCCACGCTCGGGTCGACGCGCGCCAGTTCTTCGATGCAGATGCAGTAATCCACACCGCTCATGCCGGCGCCGCCGGCGGCCTCGGGAAACTGAATCCCCATCAGCCCCAGCTCGGCGAGCTTGGGCAGCAGTTCATGCGGGAAGTGCTGCGCGTTGTCCCACTCCATGATGTGGGGGCGCATCTCGGTTTCGGCGAATTCGCGGACAGACTTGCGGAGCAGGTGCTGCTCGTCGCTGAGGCGGAAATCCATTGGCTCGATTATAGCTGGCGGGGTGATATCCGGCTAAAGCCGGAGGAGAAATCCGGCTAAAGCCGGATGCTACAGCTGTAGCACCCGGCTTCGTCGATGTAGAGTCCGGCTTTAGCCGGACTAGTAGTAAACGACGACCCGGAAATTCCCCGAGTTGTCCGTCAGCACGTCGTCGTTGATGCCCAGGTAGAGGCGGCCGCTGCCGCGGAGGCGTACCGCACCGGTTTCGTCACCGATGAAGAACAGGTCGCCCGAGTCAGTGCCGATCTTGCCGATCAGCGCGGCGGCGTTGCGGTTGCCCATGGGGCGGCCCGGGTTGGGCGGCGAGTTGCGCTCGCCGGCGGGACCATCGCGGCGGTCGCGGCCCCAGCGCACCTGGCCCTGGGCCTCGAAGTAGACGGTCTGTCCCTGGCGAACATCAATGCCGGTGTCATTCCACGCCACGTCGGCTGACACGATAACTTGCTTTTCGCGCATGCCGGACGGCCGGTCGAAGCTGGTCGACAAGCCGCTGGTGCTGGTGCGGCTGTTCTCGAATTCGATCCGGACCACTTCGTCGCGGTCGAAGCGCAAGGTGCGGCCAGAGTTGTAGCCGCGCCGCTCTTCGAATTCGATGGTGCCGTTGCGGAACGAGATGAGCTCGCCCTGCACGCGAGAGCCATCGCGCAGGATCAGGGTGTCGGCTTGCAGACTAATGGGTAGCGCCAGCACAAGGGCCACGCGCGCGATCCAGCGTTGGGGAACCATCTGTAACCTCCTCGGGACAGTCTTTCGAGATTGACCTCGACTATTGCGAATTTCATGCCCTTTGCAGCGGCGTGGCTCTTGCAAGGGAGTCGTGGGATCATAGCATCGGAGGCGGAATGACATTTAAGACCCGACGGACCACGCTCGCACCCGTGATTGCCCTGACCATCCTGTTCCTGGCCGGCAGCGTTCGCCCGGCCCACGCCGACATCACGGCGTTTCTCGGTCTCTCGCCGACACCGGCACGGCACACGGTCAAGGGATTCAGCGGCGGCTTGTCACTGCTGGTGGTCGGGTTCGAGGTGGAATTCAGCGACCTCGGTGAAGACACGCTGGACGCGCTGCCGGGGCTCAAGACCTATTCGGGCAACGTGTTTGTCCAGACGCCGGTCGAGGTGAAGGGCACCCAGTTCTACGCCACCGCCGGGGGCAGCGGCTATCGCGAGAACCTCGGCACGCGCCAGGAAACCCACTTCGGGGTCAACGTGGGTGGCGGGGTCAAGATTCGCGTGCTGGGTCCTGTGCGGCTCAGGCTGGACTACCGAGTGTTCCAGTTGCGCGGCGAGCCCCTCTATTCGACCTACCAGCGCTTCTACGCCGGCGCGAACATCGCCTTCTGACGCGCGGGTTAGCGGCCGCCGGGTTTCTTGACTTCGGGAGGGGCGATGGGCGCCACCGCCATGTTCGCGAGTTCGGTCAGGTCGAGCTTTGACGGCGGCGCGGCGAACGCGTCCTGGTACTTGCTCAGCATCTCCGGCGCGAGGTCCTGGACCAGGGCGTCAACCAGCAACGACGGCCGGTAGTCGAAGCCCGGCACCGCCGGCAACATCACGTGGATGTAGAGGACATTGCCCTTGGTGTCGGCCGCCGCCGCCTTGAACACACGCCAGCCCTTGGTGGCGGCCTTACGCGAGGCATCCGCGTCTTTGGCGAGCGCGGCCTGCAGCGTCTGAATCACCAGCTCGTAGTCGGCGGTCGCCGCTGGCTTGATCGCCACGAGGATCAGGCCGGCTTCCCCAACGAAAGCGGACGTGGCCGGATCCGGCGACGGCGGCGTCGCGGCGGGCGGAACGGTCGCTTGCGGAGTGGGCGCCACGGCCTGGGCCAGCAGCACGATGAGGGCGAGCGCGGCGGTCACAGGAACCAGCATACCGCGACAGGTAGGGGGCAGGCCCTGGAGTGCGTTGACTCCAGGGCCCGCTGAATTGTCGGAATGGGCCTACTGAACCTTGTTCAGGATGGTGATGGCGCGACCGGCGAAAGCGTCCTTGTACTTCTGGAACACCTCCTGGACCTCGACCGGGAACACTTCGGCGATGAGCCGGGTGATGTCGTATTCCTGGTCCTTGATCACCGGATCAACCATCAGCACGTAAACCGCGCTGTTGTTCACAGCCTGAGGGGACTTGAAGAACTTCAAGCCGGCCAGCTGCTGCTTGCGCTCGGCCTTGTCACTCTTGCCGAGCGATTCCTTCAGCTTGGCAACCACACCCTCAAAGTCCGCCGTCTTATCGGGTTTGATGAGAAACGTGATGACGGCAGCATCGCCGTCGAGTGTCAGGACCGGTTTGGCCGGAGCCGCCGGCTCCTGAGCCGCCGCCACGCCCGCCCCAGCCAGCGTGAACGTCGCCAGCGCAATTCCCGACACAAAGACCCGCAATCCTCGAAGCATTGAACAGCCTCCTTCAAACGAAAGTTCGCTACTTTACCGTACTGGACGTCCGATGAACACCGACATCACTTCGTTAGCTAGAAGCATGCCAGCCCTCGTCAGGGCCAGGCGCCGGTCCGGCTCATGCACCAGCAGCCCCGCCCCGATGAACGCTGCTAAGTCTTGCCCGTATCGTGCCCAAATATCAACGTCATGCTGTACCCGCATGCGCGGGAGGTCCAGGCCATCGGCCAGCCGCAGGCCCATGAACAGCGCTTCTTCGAGGCGTTCCTGCGGTTCCAGGGTCCTCCGATCGAGGCGCACATCGGCGCCCGACCCGATGCGCTCGACGTACTCCGTCGTCGAGCTCAGGGTCCGCCAGCGCTCACCAGCGTAGGTCGCATGCGCCCCGCAGCCAAAGCCAAGCCACTGCCCTTGCTGCCAGTATTTCAGATTATGGCGCGACCGGCGCGCGGCCGGGCGGGCCACGTTCGAGATCTCGTACTGGTCATAGCCGGCGCGGTCCAGGCGGCCCAGGCCATCCATGTACATGTCCGCCGCGTCGTCATCCGGGGCCACCGACCATCCGCTGCGCGCCATCGCCTCTTTCAGCGGCGCGTTGGGATAAATCTCGAGCAGGTAAAGGGACGCATGGTCGGGGCCCACGTCGATGAGCGCGTCCACCGATGCCAGCCAGTCGGACGGGCGCTGGCCCGGGAGCCACATCATCAGGTCGAGGCTGACGTTGTCGAAGCCGGCGGCGCGCGCCAGCCGGACCACGCCGCGGGCGGTGTCGGCGGTATGCAGGCGGCCCAGCCGCGCGAGCTCGGCATCGTGAAACGACTGCACGCCGAAGCTCAGGCGGTTGACGCCGGCGGCGCGAATGCCGTCGAGCATGGCGGCAGTGGACGACTCGGGGTTGGCTTCGAGGGTGATCTCGCAGTCGTCCGCCACGGCAAAGCTGTCGCGGCACGCGGCGATGATCGCGGCGACCTCGGCCGGCTCGAGCAACGACGGGGTGCCGCCGCCAAAAAAGATGGTGTCGGCCGCCACGCCGGGCGCCGCGCTGCCGCGGATGTCGGCGATCAGCGCGTCAACGTAGCGGCGGCGCAGGCCCTCGTCGTGCAGGCCTCGATTGAAGTTGCAGTAGTTGCAGATGGCGGCGCAGAACGGAATGTGGAGGTAGATCCCGATTGGCACTACTTGCTTCCGGCTTTGCCCCCGGACCAATTCAGCTCGAACTGGGTCCCCGAATCCTTGAGACGCGCGCGTGCCATGCCCTTGGTCTTGGGGGGCAGGTTCGACGAGCGGCGCGCGTTCTGCGGCGAGGCGGGCGAGTTCTTCTGCCACTCCGCGATCTTTTCCGCTGAGGCGTGCGGGCCGACTTCACGCACGTCGGCGCCCTGGATTTCCACCCAGTCGCACATCTCGACGAGGCGCGAGCGCGTGCGCGCGCCGAGCTGGAAGATGAAGCCCTGCGGGTCGGTGTTGTCGGGAGAATCGACCAGGTTGCTGGTGAAGATGGTCGGCCGCCGCGCGTTGTAGCGCGTGTTCACCACCAGGCCGAGTGTTTCCTGCACCCATTCCGACGTGCGTTCCGCGCCCAGGTCGTCCAGCACCAGCAGGTCGGCGTTGAGCACCGGCCCGAGCACATCCATTTCGGTCTCTTCGACCGACCGGTTGTAGGTGTCGCGCACCAGCCGCAGCAACTCGCGGGTTTCGAAGAAGTAGCCGCGGGCGCCCTTGGTGCGCACGACTTCCTTCAGGATGCCGACGGCCAGGTGCGTCTTGCCGACGCCGTGAGGACCAAACAACAACAGGCCCTTGTCCACGGCGGGAAACGCCTCGACGAACTTGGTCGCGCGGCGAAACGCCTCGCGCTGCGTGTTCATGTCGTGTTCAAAGGTGGCCAGTTCGCAACGCGCGTAGCGGGACGGCACGCGCGCTTCCTGCATGAGCCGATCGACCACGGCGCCGCGCCAGCAGTCGCAGCGCGTCAAGCGCTCGATGCCGTCGACTTCCACGCTCTTCCAGCGTGATCCGTTGCAGATGGGGCATTCCATGGCGGCGGGCTCGATCTCGGCTGACAACTGGGGCTGACGGATGGCGACTAGTTCAAGTAGCTGCGCAGCACGCTGGGCTGCCGCAGCGCGTGCGGGGCGCCGGTGTCGAACTTCAGCGGGCCCTTGCCCGACTTGCGCGCCTTGCGGCGCTTGCGGCCTTCGTTCTGCAGGTGAATCTCGAGGTCTTCGGCGTCGCTGGTCGCCGGCTCGCGCACTTCGCCGCCGGTGGCCGCGGTGTGCGCGTATTCCATCGCCACGCGAATCGCATCAACCTGCCGGCCCGAAACCGACGCGGCCGTCAGGCTCTCGGAGTTCACCTCCGGCGAGCGCGACGCCTCCGCCAGCAGGTGCATCATCGCCTGACGGATCCACCAGAGCGCCGAGGCCTGAAACGTCTCGGACTGCACGGGGTCGAACCGGCGCGCGGCCTCGATCAAGCCGAGGTTGCCTTCGTGGATCAAGTCGAGCAGCGGCACGCCGAGGCGGCGAAAACGTTTCGCGTAGTGAACCACGAAGCGCAAGTTCGACTGCACCAGCCGGCCCAGCGCGTCTTCGTCGCCGTGTTGCTGAATTTGACGGCCGAGCTGTTGCTCGTCATCAGGCGTGAGCAACGGGAAGCTGGAAATCTCGCGAAGGTAGGCGTGCAGTGTTTCCGATTCGGATGCCAGTGACTCGAACTTCCTGACCACGAGCGAATCTTACCACCGACGCATGTGGGGATAAACCCTTAGCTGGGTGCCTTGCTTTTTTTTGTCGTGTCACTCTTGCTCACGGTCGCATCAGGTCCCGGATGCGCGGCGCGCACCAAATCGGCCGGCGACGCTTTCACCAGTGCCGTGCCCAGCCGTTGTTCCCAATCGTCGATGCCGCGCGCCAGTTCACGCTTCACGTATTCCATGAACTCGTTCACTTCACCCTGCATTTGCTCCATCTTGCGGCGCATATTCAGGATGATCTCAACACCGGCCAGGTTCACGCCCAAATCTCGGGTAAGTGACAGAATCGTCTCCAACTGCTCGAGATCCTCTTCGGAGTAGAGCCGCGTGTTGCCTTCCGTGCGTGACGGCTTGAGCAATCCTTCCCGCTCGTACAACCGCAAGGTTTGCGGGTGAATGTTGTAGCGCTGGGCCACCACGCTGATCATGAAATACGCCTTGCCCTGTCGCTTGGTCATTGCTCCCTGACGCTTTCGCCGTTGATCCGGCCGAATTCCCGGAGCAATTCCTTCGACCGCTCGTCCAGCACCCTGGGCAGGCGCATGCGCACTTCTGCCACCAGGTCGCCGCGCCGGCCGTTGCGCCCGACCGCGCCGCGCTCGCGCATGCGGAAGCGTTGTCCTGACTGCGTACCCGGCGGCACCCGCAGCCGAACCGACCCGTCCGGTGTCTCAATGTCGATTTTGGCGCCCAACGCCGCCTCGTGGATGGCGAGCGGCACCGTCATGTGCAATTCGTCGCCTTCGCGCCGGTAAACCGGATGCTCGAGTACGTCCACGTCGATGAGCAGGTCGCCCGGGAGTCCGCCACGAACCCCGGCATGGCCCTTCCCGCCAATGCGCACGCGCGCGCCGGCGGCGACGCCCGCCGGGATCCGCACGTTCAGCGTTTCGGTTCGGGGTTCCACACCCTGCGCGTGGCACGGCAGGCACTCTTCCTGTTTCAGCCGTCCGGAGCCGCCGCAGGTCGGACAGTTCTTGGCGAACACCATGTGGCCGCGAACCGACCGCACCGCGCCGGTGCCCTCGCAGGCCACGCACCGCGTTTCGGCGACCCGCTGATATCCGCTGCCCGTGCAGGCGCGGCAGGTGTCTTGCCGCGTCACCGTGACCGCGCGCTGCACGCCGTGCCACGCTTCTTCGAAGGTCAGCGCCGTCCGGGCATGGATGTCGGCGCCGTGCTCGGCGCCTTCCGGCTGCTCGCGGCCGGCGCGGCGCGCAAATACCTCCTCGAACAGCTCGCCAAAGGTGGTCGTGCGCTCGGCGTGCACGCGACTGGAGAAGTCGAACCCGGCAAACCCGAACGACGCCACCTCGTCTTCGGCGATCCCGTTCAACTGGCCGGCGTCGTAGCGCCGCCGCCGATCCGGATCGATCAGCGTCTCGTAGGCATCCAGCACCTGGCGAAAGCGCGCCGCCGCCTCCCGATCACCCGGGTTGATGTCCGGGTGCAGGCGCCGCGCCAGCCGGCGATAGGCCTTCTTGATATCGCCGGACGGCGCGCCACGCTCGATGCCAAGAACGATGTAGAGGTCCATCGTCGGGTCCTTCTAACTGCTGGCTGCCAACGCCCTACTTCTTGTCGTCTTCCACCACTTCAGCGTCGATGACGTCGCCGTCCGGCTTGGCGCCGCCTTCCGCTGCACCAGCACCTCCCGCACCTGATGCACCTGATGCACCGGACGCACCCGACGCACCCGCCTCCGCCTGCTGCTTGTAGAGCGCTTCCGACGCCTTGTGCTGCGACGTCATCAGCACGTCCATCGCCTTGCTCATGCCCGGCGTGTCGTTGGCGTCGATCGCCGTCTTGAGCTCGGCCATCGCGTTCTCGATCGCGTTCTTGTCGGCGATCGGGATCTTCTCGCCGGCGTCCTTCAGCATCCGCTCGGCCGTGTAGATCGACTGGTCGGCGCGATTGCGAATCTCGATTTCCTCGCGCCGCTTCTTGTCTTCATCCGAGTGCGCCTCGGCCTCGCGCATCATCCGATCGACTTCGTCCTTGCTGAGGCCGGACGAGGCAGTGATGGTGATCTTCTGTTCCTTCTGGGTGCCGAGGTCCTTGGCCGAGACGTTGACGATGCCGTTGGCGTCGATGTCGAAGGTGACCTCGATTTGCGGCACGCCGCGGGGCGCCGGCGGCAGGCCCACCAAGTGGAACCGGCCGAGCGTGCGGTTGTCGCGCGCCAGCGGGCGCTCGCCCTGCACCACGTGCACTTCCACGCTGGTCTGGCTGTCGGAGGCGGTCGAGAACACCTCGCTCTTGCGCGTGGGAATCGTCGTGTTGCGCTGGATCAGCGGGGTCATCACCCCACCCATGGTCTCGATGCCCAGCGACAGCGGCGTCACGTCGAGCAGCAGCAGATCCTTGACCTCGCCGGCGAGCACGCCCGCCTGGATAGCGGCGCCGATGGCGACCACTTCGTCCGGATTGACGCCCTTGTGCGGTTCCTTGCCGAAGATCTCCTTGACGATCGCCTGGACGCGCGGAATGCGCGTGGAGCCGCCCACCAGCACGACTTCGTCGATCTTCGAGGGATCGATGCCGGCATCGGTCAGCGCGGTCTTGGTCGGGCCGACGGTCTTCTGCAACAGCTCCTCGACCAGCGACTCGAACTTCGCCCGCGACAGCTTCATGGCGAGGTGCTTCGGCCCGCTCGCATCCGCGGTGATGAACGGCAGGTTGATCTCCGTCTCCATCACCGAGGACAGTTCCATCTTGGCCTTCTCGGCGGCCTCGCGCAGACGCTGCAGCGCCATGCGGTCCTTGCCGAGGTCGATGCCGTCGCTCTTGCGGAACTCGTCGATGATCCACTCGATCACACGCTGATCGAGGTTGTCGCCGCCCAGGTGGGTGTCGCCGTTGGTGGACTTCACCTCGACGACGCCCTCACCCACTTCGAGGATCGAGATGTCGAAGGTGCCGCCGCCGAAGTCGTAGACGGCGATGGTTTCGTCCTTCTTCTTGTCGAGGCCGTAGGCGAGCGCGGCGGCCGTCGGCTCGTTGACGATGCGCATGACCTCGAGACCGGCGATCTGACCGGCCTCCTTGGTGGCCTGCCGCTGAGCGTCGTTGAAGTAGGCGGGCACCGTGATCACCGCCTTGGTGACCGGCTGGCCCAGGTAGTCTTCCGCGGCCTGCTTGAGTTTCTGCAGGATCATCGCCGACAGCTGCGGCGGTGCCAGGTCCTGCTCCTGCGCCTTGACGCGCACGTCGCCGTTGCCGGCGCGCTCCACGCGGTAGGGCACCATCTTCATTTCTTCGTTCACTTCGTCGAAGCGGCGGCCCATGAAGCGCTTGATCGAGAAGATGGTGTTCTCGGGATTCGTCACGGCCTGGCGCTTGGCGACCTGGCCGACGAGCCGTTCGCCGGCCTTGCTGAACGCGACGACCGACGGGGTGATCCGGCTGCCTTCCGCGTTCTGAATGACGGTGGGCTGATCGCCCTCCATCACTGCCACGACGGAATTGGTGGTGCCGAGATCGATGCCAATGATTTTGCTCATGGTCTTAGTATGAAATGTGAGTGCATTGCTGTCAACCAGTTCCGCGGCTGCCGCCGGCCCATGGCCGCGGAACCGACGGGTATACTGGGATTTAGCGACCTGCGATGCGCCGGCGGGTCCCAATTCGCATCCAGGTCATGACACTCGCCATTCGCTACGCCCGCCACGCCGGTATCGCTGCGCTGTTCGTGGCGGCGGCCCTGCTCGGCACCCTGAGCGGCGTGCTGTTCGCCTATTCCGGTGACCTGCCGGAAGTGAGCGCGCTGGACGACTACGCCCCGAACACCATCACCCGCGTGCTCGGCAAGAACGACCAGGTCGTCGGCGAATTCGCCGTCGAGCGCCGGGTGGTCATCCACTACAACGACATCCCCGAAAACCTGCGCCAGGCGATCCTCGCGGCCGAGGACGGCAGCTTCTTCGACCACGCCGGCCTCAGCATTTCGCGCATGATGCTCGCGCTGGTCCGCGACGTCATCTCGCGCGGCCGGGCGCCGGGCGGCAGCACCCTCACCCAGCAACTGGCGCGCAACCTGTTCGCGTCCAACATCGGCTTCACGACGGGCGACCGATCGTGGGAGCGCAAGGTCAAGGAGTCGCTCGTCGCCGTCCAGATCGAGAAGCGGTACACGAAGCCGGAAATCTTCACGATGTACTGCAACCAGATCTACTTCGGTCACGGCGCCTACGGCGTCGAGGCGGCCTCTCAGCTCTACTTCAGGAAGCCGGCCAGGGCGCTGGCCCTCGAAGAGGCCGCGACCATCGCCGGGATCATCCAGGGCAACGTCCGGCAAAGCCCGTTCGTGAACCCGGAAGCGACCCGGCGCCGCCGCAACTACGCCCTCGACCGCATGGCCGAGGAAGGCTTCATCACCACGGCCCTCGCTGATGCCGCCAAGCAGAAGCCCATTGTCGTG
Organism: Vicinamibacterales bacterium; assembly: GCA_041659285.1. NCBI lineage: Bacteria > Pseudomonadati > Acidobacteriota > Vicinamibacteria > Vicinamibacterales > Vicinamibacterales bacterium. The sequence continues at coordinate 214,164 of JBAZYO010000006.1, forward strand.
GCCGGTGACCCGGCGGCCGAGACCAGCCAGGCGCCGTATTTCCTCGAAGAAGTGCGCAAGTACCTGGAAGCCAGCTACGGCGCCAAGGCCCTGTATGAGAGCGGCCTTACGGTGCGCACCGCGCTCGACCTGCGGCTGCAGCAGGCGGCCAACCACGCGGTGGACCGCGGCCTCCGCCGCGTCGACAAGCGCCGCGGGTTCCGCAAGCCGCGGCGCAACGTCATCGCCGAAGGCCGGACGGTGGACAACTTCAAGCACGATCGCTGGGCCCAGCGCATGTCCGCCGGCGACATCGTCCCCGCCGTCGTGCGCTCGGTAAACAGCACCAGCGCCCTGTTGCGCATCGGTCCACTCCACGGCGAGCTGACCAAAGCCGGCATCCAATGGACGCGCCGCACGTCGCCCGCGGAGCTGGTCAAGGCCGGCGACCTGATTGACGTCGAGCTGACGAAGGTGGACGACACCACGGCGGTGGTGACGCTGGAGCAGACGCCGCTGCTGGAAGGCGCGCTGGTCGCGATCGACAACCACACCGGCCAGGTGCTGGCGATGGTCGGCGGCTACAGCTTCGGCCGCAGCAAGTTCAATCGCGCGACCCAGGCGTATCGCCAGATGGGCTCGACGGTGAAGCCCATCCTGTACACGGCGGCCATCGACCGCGGCCTGACGCCCACGACCATCCTCGTGGACGAACCGACCGCCTTCGACGCCGGCGCCGGCCAGCCGCCGTACCGGCCGCGCAATTACGATCGCAAGTTCCAGGGAACGATGACCCTGCGGCATGCGCTCGAACAGTCACGCAACATCCCCGCGGTCAAGGTCATCGACATGCTGGGGCCGGGCCAGGTGGCGTCGTACGCCAAGAAGTTCGGCTTCGCGCAAGAGTTCCGCCCGTTCCTGTCGATGGCCCTCGGCGCCCAGGAAGTGACGCTGATGGAGCTCACCAGCGCCTTCTCGGCCTTCCCGAATCACGGCATCCGCATGGAGCCGTACCTGGCCCAGGCGATCACCGACCGCGAGGGCGCGCTGCTCGAGGAACGCCGCCCGCAGCCGAAAGACGCCATCCGCGCCGACACCGCCTACGTCATGACCAACCTGCTCCAGGGCGTGGTGCAGCGCGGCACCGCCGCCTCGGCCCAGTCGCTCAACTGGCCGCTCGCCGGCAAGACCGGCACCGTCGACGACAACACCGACGCCTGGTTCGTCGGTTTCGATCCCAACGTCACCGTGGGCGTGTGGATGGGCCACGACGAAAAGAAGCCGATTGGCGGCAACGAAACCGGCACCACGGCGGCGTTGCCGATGTGGATCGATTTCATGAAGGACTATCTCGATCTCTACGCCGACCGCCAACACCCGCCGACGTTCGACCCGCCCGGCAACATCGTGTTCATGACGGTGGACCGCGACACCGGCGAAGCCACCGGCGACGCCAATGCCCGCGCGATCACCGAGGCATTCATCTCGGGCACCCAGCCCTCCCGCCAGTAGCCGCGATCGTGGCGCGGCTCCGCCAGGCCCCTACTCGTCGTCGTCCCCAGTCGACGGCTGGCCCAGGGTACCCGACGCCTTCTGCATCAAATAGGTCTTGATGAACGCGTCGAGGTCGCCGTTCAACACCTTGTCCACCTGCCCCTCCTGATACTTGGTCCGGTGGTCCTTGATCATCTGATACGGCTGCAGCACGTAGCTGCGGATCTGGCTGCCGAAGGCAATCTCCTTCTTGGTGCCGCCGATCTGCGACAGCTTGTCCTGCTGCTCCTTCTGCTTCAGGTCGTACAGCCGCGCCTTCAACACCTTCATCGCCACGTCGCGGTTCTTGTGCTGGGACCGCTCGTTCTGGCAGGAGATGACGATGCCGGTCGGCAGGTGCGTCAGGCGGACGGCGGAATCGGTCACGTTGACGTGCTGGCCGCCGGCGCCGCTGGATCGGAACGTGTCGATACGGAGTTCCTTGTCGGGAATGTCGATCTCGATCTCGTCGTCGAATTCCGGCCAGACGTAGACCGACGCGAACGACGTGTGCCGGCGGGCGGCCTGGTCGAACGGTGAAATGCGGACCAGCCGGTGCACGCCGGCCTCGGCCGCCATCAGGCCGAAGGCATACTCGCCGCTGAGCGTGTAGGTGACACTCTTGAGGCCGGCTTCCTCGCCCGGCTGATAATCCAGGATCTCGCGCTTGAAGCCCTTCCGCTCCGCCCACTTCAGGTACATGCGGAGCAGCATCTCGGCCCAGTCCTGCGACTCGGTGCCGCCCGCGCCCGGATGAATGGTGATGATGGCGTTGGCGAGGTCGTGCTCGCCGCTCAGCATCTTCTTGGTTTCGGCGGCGTCCACCTGCGCCTCGAGCGCGTCGAGCGCCCTGGCGAGATCGGCCACGACATCTTCGCCCGACTGCGCCCACTCGAGCAGCACGCCGATGTCGTCGATCTTCTTGGTGAGGCTGTCGCGCAGCTCGATGTCCTGCGCCAGGCGCCGCTGCCGTTGCAGCGTCTTCTGCGCCTCGGCCTGGTTGTTCCAGAAGTCCGGTGCGGCGACCTTCAGTTCGAGCTGCGCCAGTTCCCCGGGATCGTGCGCATCGTCAAAGATAGCTCCGCATGTCGGAGGCCCGCTTCAGCAGGTCGGTGGAGCGGCGGACGAGGTCATCAATCGCGAGTGCCAAGAGACTCTCCTTGCGGCCGTCAGCGTTCGGCTTTCAGCCAGGCGGCCGCCGCCAGCGCCAGCACCGTGAGCACGGTGGACACCTGCGCGACCAGATCACCAATTCTGGCATAGAGCGTCCGCTCCTGCACGAACCGGGCTTCGCCGACCACCGCCACCGTTTCGAACAGCCTGGTCCGGACCAGCACGCGGCCGTAGGGGTCGACAATGCCGCTCACCCCGGTGTTGGCCGCGCGCACGAGGTAGCGGCCCTGCTCCACGGCTCGCATCGCGGCCATCTCGAAGTGCTGGTAGGCGGCCGATGACTCGCCGTACCAGGCGTCGTTGGTGATGGTCGTCAGCATCTCGCTGCCCTGCCGCACGGCCTCGCGCATCAGGCCGGGATACGTGACCTCGTAACAGATGGCGGTGCTGATCATGTGCTCGCGCACCGGCAGCATCGTGACGCGCTCGCCCGCCGTGAATGCCGACACCGCTTCGACCAGGGGGGCGACGAAGAACAGGGCACGCTGGAACGGCACGTATTCGCCAAACGGCACCAGATGGATCTTGCGATACACGGCGGCGGTGGCGCCGGCGGTGTCGAGCATGAACGCGGAGTTGTAATAGTGATTGGCCGGCGGGCCGCGCTCGAGTTCGTCGCTGCCGAGCAGCAGCGGCTTGCCGAGTTCCCGGACCGCGGACCGGATCAGCTCGCCGCCGGGATCGTCCTGGAAGAAGAACGGTGTCGCCGACTCGGGCCACAGCAGGAAGTCGGCGCCGTCGGCGGCGGCCTGGCGGGTCAGCTGCAGGTAGCGGTCCACGATCATGTCCGCGCGCGCGGGGTTCCACTTGTCGGTCTGCGCGATGTTGCCCTGGATCAACCCCACGCGAACGGGCTCGCCCTGGGTCAGGCGGTTGGCGGCGAGACGCTGACCACCCCAGACCGAGACCACGACGATCAGCGCGAGGGTGCCGGCGATGGCCCATACCCGCGTGCGGCCGGCAGCCAGGGCGGTCACGGCGAACCCGACGTTGACGAGGGCGACAAACATCGACAGCCCGTAGACGCCGACCAGGCTGGCCACCTGGACGATCGGCAGCATCGTCACCATCGTGTTGCCCAGCGGGATCCACGGGAAGCCGCCAAACAGGAAGCCGCGCGTGTACTCCGTCGCCACCCACGCGGCGGGCGCCAGGGCGAGGCCGATCAGCCCGAACCGTTGGACGAAGGTGGCCGTCAGCGCTGACGCCGCCGCCACAAAGGTCGCCATGTAGAGGACCAGCAGGCCCGTGACGAACACGGCCACCGGCATCGGCAGCCCGCCGAAGGTCTGCACGGTGGCGCCGGTCCAGTAGACGGTGCCGGCAAAATGCACGAAGCCGGCGATCAGGCCCAGGCTAAACCCGCGGCCGGCGCTGACGCCGTGCGTCCGCCCCAGCTGGCCGTTGAACCCGGTCAGGGCGACCAACAGCGGCACCAGCGCGACAAACGCCACCGCCGGATGGCCATACCTCGGGAACGACAGGGCCAGCAGCACGCCGGAGGCGGCCGCAGATGACACCGATGACGCAGACAACGCAGACCGGAATCTTGTCAAACGGCTAGGCTTTCATCGCAGCATCGAGCAGCGTTTCGAGGGAGCCGAACTTCTCGTGGTAGTCGGCCTGCGCCCTCCGAATCACGTCGAACGCTTCGTCGCGCCCGTAGACGTGGGTGATCTCACACGGGTTCTCGTTCGTGCCGGGCACGAGCTTGTAGGTTTCGAAATAGTGAATCAGCCGTGAGACCAGCGCCTCGGGACAATCCTTGATGTCGCGGAAGCCGCCGTAGGCCGAATCGCCGACCAGCACGGCCACGATCTTGTCGTCCGCTTCGTTGCCGTCGATCATCCGCAGGCCGCCGATCGGCACGGCCTGCAGGAGGATGTCGCCGTGCGACACCGGCCGTTCCGAGAGGACGCACACGTCCAGCGGATCCTGATCGCCGGCAATCGACGAACGCCCGGTCTTCTCCGCGCTGAGCTCGGCCACTCGCGTGCCGCAGTAGGTCTGCGGCAGCAGGCCGTAGAGCGCCGGACAGAAGTTCGAGAAACGCTGCGGCCGATCGAGCTTGAGCAGGCCCGTGGCCTTGTCGAGTTCGTACTTCACCGTGTCGGACGGCGTGATCTCGATGTAGCAGGTGACAATGCTGGAGCCCTTCTCGCCCAGCCGGACGCCATGCCAGGGATGGGCCCGGAACAAGCGGCCCATCAGCTGCCAGAGAGGCTGTCGAGATTTCGAGGTGGTACCCATCGGCGTCCTAGCGGACGACCCAGGGCTTGAACTGCTCTTCCTTCTGCAGCCGGGCGGCGACCGTGTCGGCTTCGCGGCGTTCATTGAACTTGCCGACGCGGACGCGGAAGACCGACGGCGCCCCCTTCGCGGGCGCGAGCACGTAGGCCGGATAGCCCTTGCTGGCCAGGCGCTTCACGATGGTGTCGGCCTCATTGCGTTCGCGCAGGGCCGCGACCTGGATGGCGAAGCCGGTGCCGGCCGGTTCCGAGGGCGTGGCCGCCGGTGCAGGCGCAGCCGCGGCCGCCGCGGGTACTGCCGCAGGCGGGGCGGCCACCGGTGCTTCCGACTTCGGCGTGGGCGCTTCGGCGGCGGGCGCCGGCTCAGCTTCCCTCTTGAGCGGCTCGGCGGCCGGCTCGGTGCCGCCGAGGCGCTCGGCATAACTCAGCTTCTCGCCCGCGGTCACCGGCGAGGCGCTCGACCCCTGTCCGGCCGACGTGGGAGGCGGAGGCGGCTCCGACTCGGCCGCGGCCACCGACGCCTCGGCCCCTTCGGGCAGCCCGCGCTCGGCGCGGACCCCGCGGCCCACCTGCACGCCCATCAGAAAGATCGCGACCGCGATCACCACAATGGCCATGCCCATGAAGACCAGTTGCTTGCCGTTGAGCTGTATCTCGCGAAACGCGTCGTCTTGAGTGGTAGCCATCAGTGCAGATCTGGGCAGAATTTTATCATGGGCCTTCGCCAATCCGAACCTTCACCGCCAGCGCGTCTGCCGCTTTCGGATCCAGGGCCAGCGCCCGGTCGATCTCGCCTCGGGCGGCGGCCGTGTCCTGAACCTGCAGGTAGGCTTCGGCCAGGGCCACGTGCGCGGCCACGGTCTCTTCGCTCCACAGCGCAATCTTCAGGGCTTCCACAGCCTCTTCGGCGCGGCCGCCCCGCAAGTAGAGCCGGCCGAGCATCAGGTGGGCTTCGGCCAGGTACGGCGACAGGTACAGGGCCCGGCGCAGTTCCTGGGTCGCTTCGCGATCCGCCTCTCGCTGATAGGCGCGGCGGCCGGCATCGAGATGGAAGGCCGCGAGGGCGTCCTGGTCGCGCTGTCCGGCGGTCGTGAGCATGTTATCGACGCGAATGGCCGACGGCGTTAGTTCCTCGGCGAGGCGTTCGAGCCCGCGAGGCACGGGGTCGCCACCGGCGGCCCGCGCTTCCCACCCCGCGTACTTCGACGACAGCCGGGTGGCCAGCTCACGCTCGCGCGCGGCTTCGGCGGTGGCGCCGGTCTGGTGGAGGGCCACGCCGAGGATGAAGTGCGCGTCGCCGTCGCCCGGATCCCGGCGCACGGCCTCCCGCAGCCAATAGATGGTGGCGCGCGCATCGCGATCCAGCCAATACGCGTAGCCCAGGTTGAAGAACAGGTCGCCGTCGGCCGGATCGATCTCGCTGGCCTGGCTGAAGTAGTAGGTGGCGCGGCCGGGCTGCGGCGTCGCGGTGCGACGCAGTTCCGCGACGCCAATGGCGTTGGTGACGGCGGCCGAACGCCCTTCGCCCTGCAACGCCCGCAGCGTCTGCAACGCGTCATCAAAGCGCTTGAGGCTCAGCAACGACAGCGATCGGCGAAAGCGGCCTTCCCGCGAATAGCGGCCCTCCGCGCGCATGCCCGATACGGCATCCAGCGCGCGCTGATGGTCGGAGGCGTCCGTGTGCACGTCCCAGAGCGCCAACCGGGCCGGATCGAACTGCGGCGCCGCCTTGCGCGCCTGTTCGAGGAACGCAATTGCCGTGGCCGGCGTCTCGGCGACGAGACCCTTGATGTAGAACTCGAAGACCTGGGGCGATGGGGGCAGGCGATCCGCCGCCGACGGCGGCGTGCCGCGGCCGCGCACGAGAATCGCCAGCCGGCCGAACACGCCGAAGACATCCGCCAACGGACCCGAGGCCTGGACTTCCGGCAGCAGCCGGCCGGTGTCGAGTCGCACCACGCGCGCGCGCGCCGTGAGCTGTTCGCCGGCAATCTCCAGGGCGCCGATGACCAGCGCGCTGGCCCCCACGGCCTGGCCGACCTTGACCGACGAGGCGCGGCTCAAATCCGCCGCGGCGGGCAACTGCAGACGGTCGAATGCCCGCAAGCGCTCGGCGCGATCGACCACCCGTTCGCCGGGCGCCTCGAGCAAGTCTGACAGCAGGACCGCGGCGCCCTCGCGCATCCACGCCAGCCGCGGTTCTTGCCGGGCGTTATCGAAGGGCACGACGAGGACCGGGGCGCCGGCGGGGACTTGCGCCGCGCCGGCCGCGGGCCAGAACGCGACCGCGGCGAGCAGGCACGCCGTGGCCCCTCGACCGGTCATCACGTTGCGTCAGCCGGCTCCACGGCGCGGGGTCCGCTAATCGTGATCGCCAGGCTCCAACCGCCCGGCTGCCCGGCCGCCAGGCCGACGTCGGCATCGACAGCGCAATGCGCGAGGAGGCGCTGGAGGGCCGCGGCGTAAAAGCCGCGCATGGGGACCGGGGCGGGATCCCGCAGCTGATCGCACAGCGCCGACTTGATGTCGACCACGGCCTGCGAACCCTTGAGCCGCACCTTCACCTTGGACTGCCGCACCGTGGCGAGCACCAGCCGCTTCCCCAGCCCGAGGGCCGCGCGCGAGCGCAGGCGCAACGGCAGCCGCCGGATGTACCACCGGCGGAGGCTCGAGAGATCCTGGAAGGTCCAGTCGGCGGCACAGACGCCAGCCCGGGTGGCAATCTGGTCGTTCGACGGCGGCTCCTCGCGATGGAGAAAGCTGAGGACGGCGCCCAGCGGGGCGAGGCCGATGCGGCCATCCCGCATGCCCGATGGGCTCAACCAGTTTTCGTAGAAATCGAGCCGGCTTGGTGCAACATCGGCGATGCCCTGGTGCAGACTCGAGATGAGCAGGCGGCCGATTCCAGCGTCAACCATGACGAAGGCGTGGGGATCTGATAACGTGATCGTACCGCTTCGCTGCGACCGAGTCAACGAACCAGCATCATGATTCTTCCCCTACACGAACAGCTCAGGGCGCGTGTGCGTGCCGTGCTCGCCGAGCGATACGACCTCACCGATCCCGGCCTGGAGATCCCCGTCGAGTACCCGCCGAACCGGACGCTCGGTGACCTCGGCACGCCGGTCGCGTTCGATCTCGCCCGGCAGCTGCGCAAGGCCCCACGCGTGATCGCGCAGGAGATCGCGGCCGCGCTCGGTCCCCTCACCGGCGTCACCCGGGTCGAGGCGGCACCCAACGGCTACCTCAACGTCTTTCTCGATCGCCCGGCGTTCCTGCTGGCGCGGCTCGGCGTCGCCGGCGAACTGCCCGCGGCCCCGCCGCGCCCCGACAAGACCATCGTCGAGCACACCGCGATCAACCCGAACAAGGCCGCGCACATCGGCCACCTGCGCAACGCCGCGCTCGGCGACACGCTGGTCCGCGTCCTCCGCTTCCGCGGCACGCCGGTCGAGGTGCAGAACTACATCGACGACACCGGGGTGCAGGTCGCCGACGTGGTGGTGGGGTTCCGCGAGATCGAGTCGATCGACCTGGCCGGGGCCAGGCGCATCGCCGCCACGGCGCGGTTCGACTACTACTGCTGGGACCTGTACGCCCGCGTCACCGAGTGGTACGGCGGCGACCAGGAACGCCTGAAGATTCGCGCCGCCACGCTGCACGACATCGAGCACGGCGTCGAACCCACGGCGAGCCTGGCCGCGTTCATCGCCGACACGGTCGTGCGCGCGCACCTCAAGACCATGGCCCGGCTGAACATCGACTACCAGTTGCTGACTTGGGAAGGCGACATCCTGCGCCTCAAGTTCTGGGCGCGGGCGTTTGAGGTCCTCAAGCAGACCGGCGCCGTGTTCCTGCAGACCGAAGGCCGGCTGGCCGGCTGCTGGGTCATGAAGATCGACGACCAGCCCGCGGTGGAGGCGGCGGGCGCCGATGACGCGCCCGCGGACGAGGCGGAGGAACGGGAGAAGGTGATCGTCCGCTCGAACGGCACCGTCACCTACGTCGGCAAGGACATGGCCTACCAGTTCTGGAAGTCGGGCCTGCTCGGCCACGACTTCCACTACCGCCCGTTCGCCAAGCGCATGACCGGAGAGACGCTGTGGGCCACCACCAGCGACCCGGCCCTGGCGGTGGCGGACCATCCGGCGTTCGGCGCGGCGGCGGCCACCTACAACGTCATCGACGTGCGGCAGGCGTACCTGCAGAAACTCCTGAAGCAGGCGCTGTCGGCCATCGGGCATCCGGCGGAAGCCGATCGACTCACCCACTTCTCGTACGAGATGGTGGCGCTGTCGCATGCCACCGCGCAGGAACTCGGGTGTGCGCCGCCGCCGGAGTCCGACGACGCGAAGCGGCCGTTCGTCGAGGTCTCGGGTCGCAAGGGGCTGGGCGTCAAGGCCGACGACCTGATCGACCGCGTCATCGACAAGGCGCTGTCGGAAGTGAATCGCCGCCAGCCGGAGCTGACCGACGCCGATCGGCGCCGCATCGCCGAAGCCATCGGTATCGCCGCGGTGCGCTACTTCCTGATCAAGTACTCGCGCACGAGGGTGATTGCCTTCGACATCGACGAGGCGCTCAGCTTCGACGGCGAAAGCGGGCCGTACCTGCAGTACGCCGTGGTGCGCGCCAATAACATCTTCCAGAAGCTGCAGGACCGGCTCGGCTTCGACGCAGCGGCCATGCTGGCGCCGCTGCCCCTGGCGCCGCCCGACGCCATCAACGGCGCCGATGGCGACCATGAACTGTGGGCCCTCGTGCTCGAGGCATCGCGGCTGGACGACGTCGTCGAACAGGTCGTGCGGACGCTGGAGTTCGCGGTGCTCGCGAAATACGGCTTCGGCCTCGCGCAGATGTTCAACGCCTTCTACCATCGCGCCCAGATTCTCAACGAGGAGCGCGACGACGTGCGCCGCTGGCGGGCCGCCGCGGTGGCGTATTTCCGCCTCCAGCTCACCAGGCTGCTCGATCTAATGGGCGTTGCCGTTCCGCCTCGAATGTAGGACGCTTGCGTATATGGCTCTGATTGCGATTGCCCGGAACCGCCGGATGTCCGACTACGTGGAATCCGTGCGCCGCGCCGGGGGCGAACCGATCGAGGTGGGGGCCGGCGGCGAGTCGCCCGCGCACATCCTCGCCCGCGTTGACGGCATCATGCTGACCGGGGGCGGCGATGTCGATCCGGCGCTCTACGGCGCGACGCCCCACACCACGTTCGAAGCCGCGGAAGCGGAGCGCGACGCGTTCGAGATCGAGTTGTCGCGCCTGGCCGTGGCCGGCGACATTCCGTTCCTCGCGATCTGCCGCGGCATGCAGTTGCTGAACGTCGCCATGGGCGGCACGCTCATCCAGGACATTCCGACCGAAGTGCCGGGGGCGCTCGAGCACTCCGTGCCGGAGCCGCGCGCCCACGTCGCGCACGAAGTGTGGGTGGCGAAAGACTCGCAGCTGTCGGCGCTGCTGGCCGATCACATGGAAGACGGCGAGACCTGCCACGTCAACAGCCGCCATCACCAGTCCGTCGCCAAGGTCGCCCCGGCCTTCGTCGTCACCGCCACCTCGCCCGACGGCGTGATCGAAGCCATGGAGAAGCCGGGCTCGGCGTTCTGCATCGGCGTGCAGTGGCACCCGGAGAACTTCTGGCGCACCGGCGAGTTCCGCTCGCTGTTCGAGGGTTTGGTAAAAGCGGCTAACGCGCGAACGCGATGACCGTCTCGACGTGCGCCGTGTTCGGGAAGAGATCGAACGCGCGCGCGCCGCTCATCCGGTAACCCGCATCGATCAGCAGCCGGGCGTCACGCGCGAGCGTGGCGATGTCGCACGACACATACACCAGGGTGGCCGCGTGCAGCGCCACGACGCCGGCCAACGCCTCCTTCGACAGGCCCGTCCTCGGCGGATCGACGATCACCGTCGCGGTCTTCGTCGCCGCCCCCAGGTACCGCTCCACCGGTTCCGTCCGCGCCTGGACGTCGTCCCGCCCCGTGGCGTTCCGCCGCAGGTCGTCGGCTGAGAAGCGGTCGCCTTCCACCGCGACCACCGGGCCGTGACCGGCGTGAGCCGTGGCCAGGCTGAACAGGCCGACGCCCGCGTACAAGTCGAGCACCGGCCCCTGCGTCACCTGCGACACCACGTGATCCACGAGCGGCTGCAGCAGGAAGCGATTGCCCTGGAAGAACGACCGCGTATGGCGCGACAACCTGGCGCCGGACACGGTGTCTGACACCAGCGGCGATCCCCATAGGTCCATCGTCCGCGGCGACTCGGGCGGCGCGCAGGTGGCGCCGGTGAGGCCATCGAGGCGGGTCACGGCGGCCAGCCGTGACGGGTCGGCGTTGGGCAGCAGCTCGAGGTGCACGGCCCGCTCGGCGGCGTCGAGGTTCTCCGACAACTCGATCTCGCTGACCGTGTCGCGCTCGAGCGTCTTCAACGACGCCTCCAGCGCGGCAATCACCGCCAGCGTGTCCGGGCGAAGCTGGCGCGTCGGCCCGGCCTCGCACAGCGAGTGTGTGCCCTCGCGGAAGAACCCGATGCGGCCGTTGCGGACGTGGAGCCGCGCGCGCATCCGGTAACCGTCGATCGGCGACGCCGCGACAGCCACGGGCGCGGCGAGGGTGATGCGGCCCAGGCGCCGCAACGTGTCTTCGATGATCGCCGACTTGAGGGCCCGCTGGCGGTCGTACTGGATGTGCGCCAGCACGCAGCCGCCGCAGCCGCCGTCCGACGGCGAGACGCCGTCGGCGGTGTCGGGCAGACGATCCGGTGACCGCTCAATCACGGTGCGGGTGATCGCCCAGCCGGTGCCGCGCTGGACTTTCTCCACCTCGGCTTCAACCACCTCTCCGGGGATGGCGCCGGCGACAAAGACGATGGCGCCCTCGTGGCGCGCGATCATCCGTCCGCCCGCGGCGGGCCGTTCGATGGTGAGAGTGAGTCGATCGCCTCTGTGCATGGTTCTCCTGCGTTGGGGTCAGACCCCTCGGCACTCTCTGCTCGGGGTCAGACCCCGATCTCTGGCAAGCCGAAGTGGAGGCGGACCAGCCGGTCGATCGCGGCGCGGCGCGATTGCGCGTACGCCTCCGGCGTCATGCGCGGACGAAACGGCGCCAGTTCGGCGTCCGCTTCCCGTTCAAGGTCCCCCAGCCGATCGCCGAGGGCGGCCGACGCCGCGGCGACGAGTGCCGATTCGACCGCGGCAATCCGTTCCAGCAGCGCGTCGCGGGCGTCGCCGCGGGCGCGGGCGGCCTCCGGCTGCGCCGCATCAAGCGCCCGCACCGCCGCGTCGAGTGCCGGGCCGAAGGCGGAACCGGCCTGGTCGCTGCCCCGCAGCACGGTGAGTCGCGACACCGCGGATTCCAGTTGCGAGGCCAGCGACCGCCGCGAGCGGCCCGCGCCCTGCACGGGCTCCTCGACGTCCGGGCCCCCGGCCGAATCCGGCACCACCGCGGTGACGCCGATGGCACGCCGCCAGTCGTCAAACGCATCCAGCACGTCGGCTTCGCAGAAGTCGATCCGCACCGGGCGGCGGCGCGGCCCCTTCCGATAGTAGCGTTCGAAGTACCGATCGATGCCGGCTTCAGCCACCTTCAGGGGAATGCCCTGGTGCGCCCACGCCACGATGCGCTCGAACGCCGGACCGGTGATGCGGATCAGGTGGCCGTCGTTCTTGCGGCAGAGATACGCTTCCAGATCGCGGCAATAGGCGTCAACGTCCGTCACAATATTTGATCTGTGTCTAATCTGTGGCTGTATTTCTGTGTCTAATCGGTGGCTGGTCTTCGCCTAATTGGCGGCCCGGCGTTCCCACACCAGCCGGAGCCCGCGCAGCGTGAGCTCGGGATCCACGTGTTCGATCAGCGTCGATTCCGGCGCCACCATTTTTGCCAGCCCGCCGGTCGCCACGACCACCGCGGCGCCGCCCAGTTCCGCCTTCATCCGGCGGACCAGGCCCTCGACCATGTCCACGTAGCCCCAGAACAGTCCTGACTGCATCGACGCCACCGTGTTGGTCCCGATCACCCGGGCCGGTTTCTTCAAATCGATGCGCGGCAACCGCGCGGCACGCTGAAACAACGCGTCCGCGGAGATCTGCGGCCCCGGACAAATCACGCCGCCCAGGTACTCGCCCTTCGCGGAAATGGCGTCGAACGTCGTCGCGGTGCCGAAGTCGACGACGATGATCGGCAGGCCCTTGCCGTATTGCTCGAAGGCGGCAATGCCGTTGACCACGCGATCGGCACCGACCTCGGCGGGGTTGTCGTAGAGGATCGGCATGCCGCCGTTGACGGCGGGCTCGAACAGCAGCGGCACGCGGTCGAAATAGTCCGAGACCATGGTGACCAGCGTGCCCGTCAGCGGCGGCACCACCGACGCAATCACGATGCCCGAGATCTCTTCGTGGCGGACCTCGTAGCGCTCGCACAGGTTCGTGATCAGAATCCCGAGCTCGTCGGACGTGCGCTCGCGAATGGTCGTCAGCCGCCAGCTGTGCACGAGGGTCTCCCCTCGAAACGCGCCGATGACGATGTTGGTGTTGCCGACGTCGATTGCTAGAAGCATAAGAATACGGTGCCTAAAGTGCCTCAGGTGCCGACGGTGCCTAGGGGTTGGTGCCCAGGTGCCAGTGCACCTCGCCGGCGATTACGCGTTCAATGCCAGACGGCGTGCGAATCAACAAGGCGCCCGACTCGTCGATGCCGGCGGTGGTGCCGGTGCGGCCGTCCCACTCGACGCGGGTGCCGGTCGCACTGGGGGACGCCGCGCGCCACGCCTGCAGAATATCACCGGGACTTCCGGCCAGCGTGGCCAGGCGATCCGTCAGTGCGGCCAGGACCTCGGCCAGCACTTGGCCGCGGTCGACTGCACGGCCGAGTTCCGCTTCGAGCGACGTCGCCCGCGCGACGACCTCCGGCGGATACGCCGAAGGCAACAGGTTCAGGCCCACGCCGATCACGACGGCCTGCGCCGGGGTGCCCACCCCCAGCCCTTCGGCCAGGATCCCGGCCAGCTTGCGGCGGCCCACCATCACGTCGTTTGGCCACTTGAGCTGCGGCGCCCAGCCAACCGCCGCCAGAACCCCGTCGCGCACAGCGACCCCGGCTGCCAGGGTCAGCAGCGGGAGCGAGGCGTTCGCCTGCAACGGCGGGCGGGCGATAAACGAAAAATACAACCCGGCTGCGGGCGGCGATTCCCACGCGTGGCCGCGCCGGCCACGGCCGGCGGTCTGTTGATCGGCGCCCACCACCACCCCAGGTTCCGCGCCCGCGGCCGCCAGGTTCGCCGCCACATCCATCGTCGACGTCACCGCCGCGTGCCAGCGCACGTCGAGACGCAGGCCGGGACGACGGTCCCGCAGCGCGCCGAGCGCCGCCGCCAGGTCATCCGGCAGCATCAGGCCGGCTCGAGCTCGAAGCTGAGGTCCGCGGCTGGGGCCGAATGCGTGAGGGCGCCGACCGACACGTAGTGCGCACCGGTCGTCGCCAGTTCCGGAATGCGCGCGAGGGTCACGCCGCCGGAGATCTCGATCGCGGCGCGCCCCGCCACTCGCGACACGGCCTCGCGAATGTCGTAGGTGGTGAAGTTATCCAGCAGGATCCGCGGGACGCCGGTCGGCAGGACCTCATCCAGTTCCTCGAGGGTCTCGACCTCGACCTCCACGGGCAGGCCGCCGGCGCCGCGCATGGCGCGCTCCACCGCGGCCCGCACGCCGCCGGCGAGGCGCTTGTGGTTGTCCTTGATCAGGATGCCGTCATCCAGGCGTTGGCGGTGATTGGTGCCGCCACCGCACCGCACGGCGTACTTCTCGAGGGCGCGAAGACCGGGCGTGGTCTTGCGGGTATCGAGGATCGTGATGCGGCCGCCGGCGGCGTCCACGAACTTCGCGGTCAGCGTGGCGATGCCGCACATCCGCTGGAGGAAGTTGAGCGCCGTCCGCTCGGCTGCGAGCAGCGCCCGCGCCTCGCCGGTCACCGACGCCACGACCTCACCCGGCTGGACTCGCGCGCCGTCGGCCCAGCGCACCTCGAACACCGCGGCGGGATCCGCCTGGCGAAAGGTCTCGGCCGCCACCCCGAGTCCGGCGATCACGACATCGCCCTTGGCGACGATCACGCCGCGCGCGCGCTGCCCCGGTGTGATGGTGGCGGCGCTGGTCGCGTCACCACGCCCCCGATCCTCGGCGAGCGCGTCGCGCACCAGGCTGCGATAGGCGTCAGCCGCCAGCGGCGAGATCCCCATCAGGCCTCCGCTGGCTTGAGCGTGAGCTCGACGCGGGGCTCGCCGGCCTTGAGCACGAGCCCCTCGGCGCGGCAGGCCGCCTTGAGGTCGCGCTCGACCAACGACAGGCTGCGCGCCGCGGCCTCGGTCGTGACGTAGAGCACTTCCTTCACGGGGGTGCCGACCGACACCTTCTGATCGGTCTTGGCCTTCCGGATCGCGTTGAGCGCTTCGGTGAGATGGAACACCGACTGCCGCGCTCCTTCATCCGTGCCGGACACCGCCAAGAGCTCGTCGCGACCCGGCCACGCCGCCCGGTGCACCGAGCCGGCGTTCGACCACGACCACACCTCTTCGCAGGCAAACGACAGGTACGGCGCCAACAGGCGCAGCAGCACCGAGAGCGCGAGGCGCATGGCGGTGGACGCCGACGCCGCGGCCTCGGGACCGAAGTCGCCGTAGCGGCGCGACTTCGCCGCCTCGATGTAGTTGTCGCAGAAGTCCCAGAAGAACGACTCGATCTTCGCGAGCGCCTTCGCATACTCGTACTGATCGAGCTCCGCGGTCGCCTCATCGACGAGGTTGGCGAGGTTCTGCAGCATGCCGCGATCGAGTGCCTCGGTCACCGCGCCGGCCGGCTGCTCGCCGGCCAGCACGAACTTCGAGACGTTCAGCACCTTCATGGCGAGCTTGCGGCCAATCTTCATCTGGCCGACGTCAAAGGCGGTATCGACGCCGGGGCCGCCACGGGCGGCCCAGTAACGGACGCCGTCGGAGCCGTATTCCTGCAGCAGCCCGAGGGGCGTCACCACGTTGCCCTTCGACTTCGACATCTTCTTGCGATCCGGGTCGAGCACCCATCCGGAGATGGCGGCGTTGGTCCACGGCGCCGAGGCGTTCTCGAAGTGCGCGCGCACCACGGACGAGAACAGCCACGTGCGGATGATGTCGTGGGCCTGCGGGCGCAAATCCATCGGGAAGGTGCGCGCGAAAATGTCCTCGTCCGTCTGCCACTGGGTCACGAGCTGCGGCGACACCGATGACGTGGCCCAGGTGTCCATCACGTCGGGATCGGCCACGAAGCCGCCGGGCGCGCCGCGCTGGGCGGCGGTGTAGCCATCCGGCACGTCGGTGGAGGGATCGATGGGCAGGCGTGACTCGGCCGGCACCAGCGGATTGGCGTAGTCGGTCGTGCCGTCAGCGCGGAGCGGATACCAGACCGGAAACGGCACGCCGAAGAACCGCTGGCGGCTGACGCACCAGTCGCCGTTGAGGCCGTTCACCCAGTTGTCATAGCGCGCCTGCATGTATTCCGGATGCCAGGCGATCTCCTGCCCGCGCCGGATGAAGGCCTCGCGGTGGTCGATGGTCTTGAAGAACCACTGGCGGCTGGTCACGATCTCCAGCGGGCGGTCGCCCTTCTCGTAGAACTTGACGTTGTGCGTGATCGGCTTCGGGTCGCCCTGCAGGTCGCCGCTCTCGCGCAGCAACTCGACGATCTTCGCCTGCGCCTTCTTGGCCGACAGGCCGGCCAGCTGGTCGTAGGCCAGCTGCGCCCGTGCCGCATCCGCCGATTCCCATCCCGCCGCGCCGAACGTGACGCGGCCGAGCGTGCCGTTGGGCTGCACGATCGCGCGCACCGGCAACCGCAGCTCGCGCCACCACGTCACGTCGGTGGTGTCGCCGAACGTGCAGATCATGGCGATGCCGCTGCCCTTCTCGGGCTCGGCCAGCGTGTGCGCCAGTACCGGGACGCGGACGCCGAAGATCGGCGTGATCACCTCGCTGCCGAACAGCGGCCGGTAGCGCTCGTCGTCGGGATGCGCCACGAGCGCGACGCACGCCGCAATCAGCTCCGGCCGGGTGGTCTCGATCGCGACCGTTCCGGACCCATCGCCCTTCGCGAAGAGAATCTTGTGATACGCGCCCGGCTGTTCGCGATCCTCGAGCTCGGCCTGGGCCACCGCGGTGCGGAAGTCGACGTCCCATAGCGTCGGCGCCTCCACCTGGTAGGCGAGGTTCTTCTTCAGCAGGCGCAGGAACATCATCTGCGACACCCGTTGCGCCGGCGGCGCGATGGTGGCGTAGGTCATCGACCAGTCCACCGACAGGCCCAGGTAGCGCCAGAGGTGCTCGAAGACCTTTTCGTCTTCGACCGTCAGCTTCACGCACAGCTCGATGAAGTTGGGACGCGACACCGAGATGGGATGCTTTTCCGGTTTCTCGGGCGGCACGAACGACGGGTCGTACGGCAGCGACGGATCGCAGCGCACACCGAAGTAGTTCTGGACGCGGCGCTCGGTCGGCAGGCCGTTGTCGTCCCACCCCATCGGATAGAAGACCTCCTTGCCGCGCATGCGCTGGAAGCGCGCGATGATGTCGGTGTGCGTGTAGGAGAAGACGTGCCCGACGTGGAGCGAGCCGCTCACGGTGGGCGGCGGCGTGTCTATGGAGTAGATCTGGTCGCGCGGCTTGGAGCGGTCG
This sequence comes from Vicinamibacterales bacterium, assembly GCA_041659285.1. NCBI lineage: Bacteria > Pseudomonadati > Acidobacteriota > Vicinamibacteria > Vicinamibacterales > Vicinamibacterales bacterium. The sequence continues at coordinate 231,800 of JBAZYO010000006.1, forward strand.
AAGCGGTAGGTGCCGTCACGCTCCCATCGCGCCGACAGCGCGTCTTCCAGACCTTCCAGTGCGGGCTTTTCCGGAACGGACATATCTCACCATTATGGCGTATCCCGTTCGGCCGCTGCCTTGACGCGGGCAATCTCGTCGCGGACGAGGCGCTCGGAGGTCTCCGAAACCACCGACCGGACCGTGTCGCGCACCGTGGCGGTCATGGCGTCGCGCAGGCCGGCGCCGAAAGTGCCAGAATTGAGGCGGTCAGCGACGCGCTCGGCAATTTGATCGAGCATCGCGTCAGTGATTTCCGGGGCGGCCGCCTGCACGACAATCGGCGCCGGCGGCGCCGCGGCCACGGGCGGCGGCGGCTCCTCGTACACCTGCTCGCCGGTCTCGAATGCCAGCAGTGCGGCGAAGTCGTCGGCCACGGAGGCCATTGAACCAGGTGCCTTGGGTGCCTCAGGTGCCCAGGGTGCCTCGGGTGCCTCAGGTGCCTCAGGTGCCTTGGGTGCCTCAAGTGCCGAGGGTGCGTCAGGTGCCGCGGGTGCCGCAGGCGCCTCAGGTGCCGCGAGTGCCACGGGCTCGGCCGGTAAGGGGGGCGGGGCCTCCGGGGCAGTGGGCTTGTGGACTCGCATGGGGCCGGGCGACGGGGGCGCGAAGGGCGAATCCGGGACCGGTCCCAGCTTCGCCGCCGTGGGCGGGCGCAGGTCCTCGATACCGAAATCAAAGTCGAGGCCGTCGGCCGGCGACGGCGCGTTGGGCACCGGCTCCCCTGCGGGCAGGTCGACGTCGTGAATGCCCATCTCAGCGGCCAGTTCGCGTTGTTGCGCCTCGCGCGTCTTCTCGTCGTCCGCAAACCACTGGTCGTCCACTTCGAAGATCGGGGTGCCCGCTGCCGCGGGACGCTCCGGCATGACCTCGTTGGCGTCGGACACCATGTCGCGTCCGGCCGCCGCGTCGAGCGCCTTCGGATCGTCCCCAAACCAGTCGGCATCCACTTCGAAGATGGGATTCGGCGGGACGCCATCGGCCTTGGGCGTCGGCCGGCGTCCGGGCGATCGCGGGTCGGGCGCGCCCGATGCCTGGCCGAGCGGCGGCGACGGATTGCGGTGCGCGCGGGCCTCGGCGTGACGCCCGGCCAGTTGCTGGTCGAGCGAGTCGAACGCGGCGTCCAGCGTGTCGAGATAATCTTCGCGACCCGAGCCCGGCGTGCCGCCTTCCACGGATCGGGCGTCGGGCTCGAGGCCCGACGCCTGGCGGAGCTCATCCCACGACGAGGCGGGCGTCTGCCGCGCGGCAGGTGCGGATGCGGCCGGGCGGACCGGCGCCCGCTTGCCGCCCGCCGTGTCGGCAGTCGTCACCAGCCGCCCGGGCGTTGCCGGGCGGGCGTCCTTGAGGCCCAGAAGCTCTCTGACTCGGCTGATCACAGTCGTTGGCTCTAACGGTTTCTCGAGTATCCCGCGGGCGCCGCTCGCCTTGAGCCGCGCCTCATCCACTGATTCAAACGCGCCCGACAGCAGTAACACCGGCACGCTGCGAAGCCCTTCGACCCCGCGCATGTATTCCGCGAGCTCGTATCCGTTCCGGCGCGGTAACCCGGTGCCGGCCAGGACGATATCGGGCCGCAGCGCCGCCATTTTCTCGATGGCCTGCTGGCCGTCCGAGACGGTCACCACGCGATATTCATCATCGGCAAACGTCAAGGCGATGACGCGCTGGGTCGTGACGCTGTCGTCGGCGAGCAACAGTGTGCGCATGTACCCGGGGCTACTTCCCCGTATCGGACGGACCGGCCGGCATCAACACCCTCACACCGGCTCCACCCTCGCGCGCGCGTTCGCCGAAATGTAGTCGATGATGTGCTGCATGGGGGTGCCCGGAATGAAGATGCCGCGAATGCCCATGGCGTTCAGCTTGGGCAAATCGACGTCCGGGATAATGCCCCCAATCACCACCTGGACATCGTCCAGGCCCTTTTCCTTCAACAGCTCCACCACCCGCGGGCAAATGTGCATGTGCGCACCCGACAGGATCGACAGCCCGATGACGTCGGCATCCTCCTGCAGCGCGGCCGCCACGATCATCTCGGGCGTCTGGCGGAGGCCGGTATAGATCACTTCCATGCCGGCGTCACGCAGCGCGCGCGCAATCACCTTGGCGCCGCGATCGTGGCCGTCCAGTCCCGGCTTGGCAATTACCACCCGTATTTTTTGGCTCATACGCTCACAAGATCCCGATCACGAGATCACCAAACCACCAAATCACTAAATGACGGGCACTTCTTCGTACTCGCCCCATACTTCGCGCAGGGTGTCGCACATCTCGCCCACCGTCGCGTAGGCCCGGACGCACTCGAGCAGCGGCACCATGGTGTTGCCGCTCCCCTGCGCCACCTCTTTCAGCGCCGCGAGCGCGCGCCGCACGCGTTGGTTGTCGCGCGACTGCTTCAACTCGGCGAGCCGCTTCAACTGGACGCCTGACGCGGTGTCGTCGATGTAGAGGATCTCGATCGGCTTGTCGTCGGCCTGGATGAATTCGTTGACGCCGACGATGACCTTTTCGCGGCGCTCGACCGCCTGCTGGAACAGGTACGAGGCCTCGGCGATTTCCTTCTGCGGATAGCCGCGCTCGATCGCCTCCACCATGCCGCCCATGCGGTCGATGGTGTCCCAGTACTTGAGGGTGCCGTCGATCATGTCCTGGGTCAGCTTCTCGATGAAGTAGGACCCGCCCAGCGGATCGACGACGTTGGTGACGCCGCTCTCGTGGGCGATGATCTGCTGCGTGCGGAGGGCGATGGTCGCCGTCTCTTTGGTCGGCAGCGCGAGCGCCTCGTCCAGCGAGTTGGTGTGCAGCGAGTTGGTGCCGCCGAGCACCGCCGCCAGGGCCTGCAACGCCGTCCGCACCACGTTGTTGTACGGCTGCTGCGCGGTGAGCGAGACGCCGGCGGTCTGGGTGTGGAACCGCAGCTTCCACGACCGCGGGTTCTTGGCGCCAAACCGGTTTTTCATGGCCTCGGCCCACAGCTTGCGCGCGGCGCGATATTTCGCGATCTCCTCGAAGAAGTCGCTGTGCGAGTTGAAGAAGAACGAGATCTGCGGCACGAAGTCGTCGACGTCGAGGCCGGCATCAACGCCGTACTGCACGTATTCCAGGCCGTCGCGCAAGGTGAAGGCCAGCTCCTGCAACGACGTCGATCCCGCTTCGCGGATGTGGTACCCGCTCACCGAAATGGTGTTCCACTTCGGCACTTCCTTCGCGCAGAACGCGAAGATGTCGGTGATCAGCCGCATTGAGGCGCGCGGCGGGAAGATGAATTCCTTCTGGGCGATGAACTCTTTCAGGATGTCGTTCTGGATGGTCCCCGAAATGGTCTTCCAGTCGGCGCCCTGCTGTTCGGCCACCACCAGGTACATCGCGAAGATCATCGGCGCCGGCGAGTTGATGGTCATCGACGTCGTGATGTCGGCGAGCGAGATGCCTGCGAACAGGCGCTCCATGTCGGCCAGCGACATCACGCTGACGCCGCACTTGCCCACTTCGCCCAGGCACAGGGCGTGGTCGGGGTCGCGGCCCATCAGCGTCGGCAGGTCGAACGCCACGCTGAGGCCGGTACCGCCGGCGGCAACCAGGTCCTGGTAGCGCTGGTTGGTTTCTTCCGGGGTCCCGAACCCGGCAAACTGGCGCATGGTCCAGAGCTTGCCGCGATAGCCGGTCGGGTGAATGCCGCGAACGTAGGGAAACTCGCCGGGGTTGTTGATGTCGCGGTCGTAGTCGATGCCGGCGACGTCTTCTTCCGTGTAGAGCCGCTCGATCGCGCGGCCGGAGATGGTCGTGAAGGGGCCCGTACGCTCGGGCGACTTGCGGAGGGTCGGCTCGACCACCTCGCGTTCCCAACGGTTCTTCCGAGTCTCCGTGCGATCGACCACGCTTTTCATACCGTCCCTAATTATATAGGGAGATACGCGGCCCTGACCCACGGCAACCGCGCCCGGGTGCGTACGGATCAGGGCGGCCCTGGCCGCCTTCGGCACGTGACAGGGCCGTCCCGCCGGTCCCGGCGCTCCGGTTCTGCGCTCAGTTGTCGTCCCGGTGCACCCTGCGCAGGTTGTGCTTGTAAACGTATGTCGCGACCTCGCGTCCCAGCCGGCCACCAGCCCTCTGATCGAACCGGAAATGGATGCCGCCATACACGCGCGCATCGTCGATGTCGTCGGTGATCTGCTCGAACCTGGTGTACTGGAGAATCACGCCCGGCACCGCGGGGTTCGCGATCGTGATGGCATGGCCGCCGGCGCCGTAAAGCCGCCTCAGCACCTCAGCCGCACTATTGCTGCCGCTGGCATGATTCGACGGATAGCTTGGAAAACAGGGCGTGCTGATGTACGGCACAAAGGCGAAGTCGGGGGCGGTCTTCGGGTTGTCGTCGGTATCGGCGCGAATCGCGGTCTCAGGGCGCCAGAGCTGGTAGTGATACTTCGCCTCGAACGAGGCGACTAACGCGTCGTTGCTGGCCATGTTGATCAAGGCGAGGGCACGCGCATTCTCCGAGAGCGACCGGCCCTGCGCGGCGGCGACTTGCCGGGCGGCCAGGTTGAACACGAACCCCGGCGAGGAGGCGGCGTAGATCCGCGCCACATCGGCACGATCCTGCGGCCGTTCCGTGCTCGTCAGGCTGCCGACCCTCATCACCTCGTGGTAGTCCTTCGCATACCGGTTGCTGGTGAGCGCCGGCGGCGGCGCCGGGCGGAATTGTGCGATCCACGCCTGGTCGCCGGGATCGCTCGGAACGCCGAATGGCGTGACCCCCTGCCAGTGGAAATTGACGCCACCGGCGGCGGGACAACTGGGCGTCAGCTGCCACACGCCCGGCTCTGCCGACACCGGCAGGTAGAACGCCGGCGGTGTCGAGCCGTCGCCAACGCGAAGGGCAATCATTTGCGCGGCCGCCGCCTCTCCGGTCGCGGCGCCGTCGGCCTTGGCCGTGCCGTCTGGAATGGCCGCCATCGACGCCGCATACGCAGGGTCGAGCGTCACGTTGGCTGGGAAGTAGGTCTTGAGTACCCGGTATGCGGCGGTCACCGCCGCCGCATCAGCCGACGCGCCGAGCGGCGCGACCACCGTCCCGAGGTACGGCTCATACTCATGGGCGATCGCATTGACGGCCTCGAACACCGCGAGCTGCGTAATAGACAGGAGGCGCGCTTGAGCGAATGGGCTCTGCCCCTGGCTGACCAAGGTCGCGATCGCGATGGCGTTCCAGTCCGACACGACGTCAGCCCTCGCGTGGATTGGGTTGCAGACAAGCAGGGCGACGGCCGCGACAACAGTGCGTATGCGGGTCATGTGTTCGACTCCCTTCAGCCTGACATTTCCGACTGGCCCCCCAAAACGGACTGCATCCTACAACAGCGAGGTTCGCGGCCTGCTCGGCCGTTTGCACAGTCAATCGGCGGACGTGTTGGAGCTCTGGAATCGATACCAATAACTCATGCTACGGATAGCGAATTGACATTTCGGCTGATTCGACGGTACGTTGGATCGTTTGGACTGACCGAGACAGTAACGGTCGATTGGTCTCTCAATCGAGGATTTGATGACGCAACAGGGTAGCGTTTTTGGCGCCATGCTCCAGGAGTTCGAAGGGGCGGCACGTATTCTCAAACTCGAACCGGGCCTCTGGCAGATGCTCACGCACGCCAAGCGGCAAATCATCGTCTCGTGCCCGGTCCAGATGGACAACGGCGAGATTCAGGTCTTCACCGGTTATCGCGTGCAATACAACGTCACGCTCGGGCCGGCGAAGGGCGGCATCCGCTACCATCCCGGCGTCACGCTCGACGAAGTCACCGCGCTGGCGGCCTGGATGACGTGGAAGTGCGCCGTGGCCCAACTGCCCTTCGGCGGCGGCAAGGGCGGCGTGATTTGCGACCCCACCAAGATGTCGCGGCGCGAGTTGGAGGCGCTGACCCGGCGCTACACCGCGGAGATCATCGACTCGATCGGGCCCGACAAGGACGTGCCCGCACCCGACGTCAACACCAACGAGCAGATCATGGCGTGGTTCTCCGACACCTACTCGATGCACGTCGGCCACACCTCGACGGCGGTGGTCACCGGCAAGCCGGTCGAGATGGGCGGCTCACTCGGGCGGCGCGAGGCCACCGGCCGCGGCGTGATGATCGTGGCCCGTGAATCGGCGAAGCACCTCGGCTTCGAACTGCAGGGATCGCGGGTCGCGGTGCAGGGCTTCGGCAACGTCGGCTCCATTGCCGCCGAGCTGCTCGCGCAGCAGGGCGCGACGATTGTCGGCGTGACCGACTGGAAGGGCGGCGTCCAGAACCCCAAGGGCCTGGACGTGCCCAAGCTGATCGACCACGTCAAGGAACACAAGACGGTCCACGGCTTCGCCGGCGGCGACCCGCTCGAGGCCGCCGACCTCTTCAAGCTCGACTGCGACATCCTGATCCCGGCCGCGCTCGAAAACCAGATCACCGACGAGAACGCCAACGACATCAAGGCCAGGCTGATCGTCGAAGGCGCCAACGGTCCGACCACGCCCGAGGCGCACAAGCTGCTGCACGAGCGCGGGGTGTTCGTGGTGCCGGACATTCTGGCCAACGCCGGCGGCGTGACGGTGTCGTACTTCGAGTGGGTGCAGGACCGCCACGGCTACTTCTGGACCGAGAAGGAAGTGAACGAGCGCCTCGAAGCCAAGATGATGGAGGCGTTTCACGTGGTCCTGAAGACGGCCCAGAAATACAAGGTGGACATGCGCGCCGCCGCCTACATCGTGGCCATTGGCCGCGTGGCGACGGTCACGCGGATGCGCGGGATGTACGCCTAGCGCAGGGGTCAGACCCCTTCAAGGTTGCTGGGAAGGGGTCTGACCCCTACGAACCAATCCGGAAGGCCACAAGCTCGGTGACGGGTTTGTGGCCTTCGGCGTTTGCGGTGATCTCCAGCAGATACTGCCCCGCCGCGTAACTCGCCAGCGACAGATCGACCGTGTAGGCCTCGCCCGCCGCCGGCGGCGCGGTCACCGTCACATTCCCCATGTTCGAACCCTGCTGATTCAGCAGTTGCGCGGTGACGGCCGGCGGCTCGGCGCCGGGCGCGAACGCGTCGACGCGCACCAGCAGCCGATCGGTGCGCCGGAAGTCCCGGGTCGCCACCGGTGGCGTCGTGGTGCTGCCCGCCAGCGCCGTGAACTCCCGCGCGTTACGGGCGAACCACACCTTCGGCGTCCCCAGCATCACCTCGGGCGCCGACAGGTCCGGCACCACGAGATCGCGGTTCTCGGTGTCGAGCGTGCCGGTGCCGTCGCCCTCCACCGTGATGCGCAAGTCGAGCCGGCCCGGCCTGGCGTCGAAGCTGATCGCGGCGCCCGCGCCCGCCGGCGCCAGCGTCGACGGCACGCGGCCGCGATAGACGATGTCACCGGCGGGCGAGGTGGCGAGCAGCGTCACCCGCCGCGCCTCGTCCCGCTTCACGCCGGGGGTGGCCGGCAGCGGCTCCCACAGAAAGGTCACCTTCGTCAGCCCGGCGGCGGCGCCGCGCCCGGTGCCGATCCACGTGCGCACGTAGCGGCGGTTGGTCATCGGCGCGATCGCCGAGAGCGCCTTCGACACGGCCGTCGGCGGACTGGCCCGCGGCCCTTCGGCCGCGCGCTTCACGTCGGCCTCGGTGTAGGCCCAGTACCCCCGCCGCGCGCGCACCTGCACGCCGGGCCGCTTCACCTTGACCTTGATCTCGTGGAACTTGCCGTCAACCGGCGCCGGCGACGAGGTGTAGCCGACCAGGTAATAGGCACTGGCGTCGCGGACGATCTGCTTCATCGCATTCCCGAGATCGTTGCGGCTCACGATGGCCCGGCCGTCGGTGTTTTCCGCGAGCGACCGCAGGCTGTCGACGCTCGAGTTCAGGTACGCCTGGCTGGTGGACATCGAGATGTTCGAGCTGATGTCGAACTCCCCGGTGGAGAGGCGGCGGGGATCGAGCGCGTAAATGGACGTGTTGTTGCGGTTGGCGGCGGCGAACACGTCCTGCAGTTCCTGCAGCAGGTCGATGCCGGCGGTGAACTGCGCGCGTTCTTCCAGGGGATTGTTGTCGCCGGCGAACGGGTCCCGCGTCGCGCGGCCCGGGTCGTTGAAGCCGCCGGGCTGGTCGCTGCGCATCTGCGGCGGCAGCAGCGCCGAGTAGCCCTCACTCACGAGGATCACCGACTTGCGCCCCTCGCGCAGCGACCCGAGCTTGGTCGAAATGCCGCGGATTGCGGAGAGCGACACCTGCCGGCGCAACCGCTCGATGACGTCGGGCGTGAGCTTGTAGACGTAGGCGCGCTCCAAATCGTTGATCGGCTCGTAGTTGTACTTGCGGCCCTCGAACTTCTCGACGGTGTTGATCACGCCCTGGTGATTGCGGGTCAGCACCACGGCATCGATCGGCGTCAACGGGTACATCACGCCGACCAGATCGTTGGGCGCCAGCTGGTTGGCGATGAACTCGACGATCGGCTTGCGCACCGACATGCTGTTCTCCCTGCGGACGTGATAGTCGTCCAGGAAGAACACGAAGATCCGGGAGCTCTCGTCGGCCGCCGCGGTTTCTTCGTCGTTGCGGGAGCGGATGCTCCGCTGCGTGTAGCTGGGCGCGGTGAGGGCGTCGATCTTCACCAGCCGCATGGTTTCGGCCTTCTGCGCCTTGCCGTCTTCCGTGATCTCGAAGTCTTCGAGCTTGAGGTCGTCCACCGGGTTGCCCTGGCGGTCGGTCACCGTGACATCGACGCGGACGAAGTTGATGCCGGTGCGGAAGACTGGTTGCTCGGCCTGGGGCCTGGGGCTTGGGGCCTGCCCGTCAGGCGCGGGCTTCTCTGGCGCCGGCGCCGCAGGGGTTGGCGTGGCGGCACCGGTGCCCTGCCTGTCCGCGGTCACGTCCGTCGTCGCCTCGGCGGAGGCGGCGGCGCGCACGACGGCCAGGCCGGCCACCAGAGTGGCCGCCAGCAGCAGAACCGAGCGCGAAGGCGTGATGCGCATGGCCGTGGGGTCGATGATAACATTGACGTTTTCCGCGAGTAGTTGGTCTTTTCCCGGCTCTCTTGGCGACAAACCATGGGTTTGTCGATGAACCCCGAGGTTTCATGACTCAGACGATCGCCGCCGTCCCTGCGCTGACGAGGCTCGCCGAAGATGAAGTCATCTTTCGCGACAGCGTCTACGAATTTGCCGACAAGGAAGTGCGTCCGCTCGCCCGCGAGATGGACGAGCACGCCAAGATGTCCCCCGCCCTGATCGAGAAGCTCTTCGCCATGGGCATGCTCAGCGTCGAGGTGCCCGAAAGCTATGGCGGCGCCGGCGGTACGTTCTTCCACTCGGTGCTCGCGGTCGAGAGCCTGTCGCGGGTCGACCCCTCGGTGGGCGTCCTCGTCGACGTGCAGAACACGCTGGTGATCAACGCGGTGATGCGCTGGGGCACCGACGCCATCAAGAAGACCTACCTCACCAGGCTGGCGACGAACACGATTGGCGCCTACTGCCTGTCGGAAGCGGGCTCGGGCAGCGACGCCTTCGCCCTCACGACCCGGGCCGTCGAGCAGGGTGACGGCTTCGCGCTGACGGGCCGCAAGCTCTGGATCACCAACGGCAACGAAGCGGACATGTTCATCGTGTTCGCGACCATCAACCCCGAGGCCGGCTATCGCGGCATTACCGCCTTCATCGTCGATCGCGGCACGCCGGGATTCACCGTCGGCAAGAAGGAAGACAAGCTGGGCATCCGCGCCAGCAGCACCTGCGAGTTGCTCTTCGACAACTGCATCGTCCCGAAGTCGCAGATCCTCGGCGAGATTGGCAAGGGCTACAAGGTCGCCATCGAGACGCTGAACGAAGGGCGCATCGGCATTGGCGCGCAGATGCTCGGCCTGGCGCAGGGTGCGCTCGACCACACCGTGAAGTACATCAAGGAGCGCAAGCAGTTCGGCAAGTCGATCGCCGACTTCCAGGGCGTGCAGTTCCAGCTGGCGCGCATGGCCATCGACGTCGAGGCGACGCGCCTGCTGGTCTACAACTCGGCGCGGCTCCGCGACGCGGGGCTGCCGTTCCTGACCGAAGCCGCGATGTGCAAGGTGTATTCGTCGGAGGTCGCCGAGCGAGTCGCCTCAATGGCGATCAACCTGTTCGGCGGCAATGGCTTCGTCAAGGAGTACCCGGTCGAGAAGCTCTATCGCGACGCCAAGATCGGCCAGATCTACGAAGGCACGACGAATATGCAACTCATGACCATCGCCAAAAACATTCTCGGATAAGAGCCAGGGTGCCTAGGGTGTCCGCCTTCGCGGCCGGAGGCCGCTACGGCGAGACCTCGCCGTAGCTCGCCGGTCTTGTCGGGGCGAGCGCAGGCGGGCCTAAGGTGCCAAGACAACGGCCAGTGTTCGGGCGTCTCTGGTGAGGCGCTCGAGCACGCCGCCTCGCACGTAGCCGCCAGCGCCTTCGATCCGAATCGCGGCGTCGACCGCCTGCTCCGCCGCCTTCGCCGCAAACACCTTCGCCCGCGCCACGATCGTCCCAGCTTCCCCGTCCCCGCGATCGACAGCCTGCGCCGCTTCGTAGGTCAGCAGCCGCGCGGCTTCCACTTCGGTGGCGGCGTTGGCGAACACCCAGTGCGGCGCCCGCTCGTCCGGTCCCGGACGCACGCCAGCCGCCTTCATCGCGGCCACCGCATGCGCCGTGGCCGCACGGCCGACGCCCAGGGCCACGGCGGCCACGACCAGCCGCGCGCGATCGAGATTGCCCGCGCCAACGGCCGCCAGCGCCCCCTCGCTGCCGAGCAGCCCCGGCAGCGCCAGCACCGTTCCCGGGGCCTCTCCGGCGAGCGCCTCGAATCCGAGCTGCGCGCCGAGTCCGGCATCGCTCATCGACACCTCCTCGACGGCCAGCGTCGTCGGCACGGCTTCGCGCTGAAGCAGTGCTTGGAGTGATTTCAGGGTTGGACCAGCGGCCACGGCGGCGCGGACATGGTCAACGAGAGCTTGCTGTTCAGGGGTCAGGTCGAAGGTCATCAGGTTTCGCCGCGTCAGTGGGCCTATTGCACCTGAGGCAGTTGTGGAGATCACAACCTCATCAGCGAAGGCCAAGCAATATAACTCTACCAGAAGAGGGGTATTAGAAGCATTGATACCAAGGAGCGTTACGATACCGTCATGCCGCCGGAGCGCACGAAACCACGCATGTCGAAGAAAGCGGTTGCTCTGCTCGCCGTGGCGTCCCTCATCGCTCTCACCGTATTCATTCGGCACGATAGGCAAGAGGTGCAGCGCATCCATGCAGAGAACCTGCTCAAAGCAGAGCAGTTCACACGCGAGTTTGTTCGAGATGTGAAGATTGGGACGACGCTGGAAGCAGTCGAGGAGTACCTACGAACCAAGCACGTTAAGTTTGAACGTTCGCACGAAGTGGATAACGAGCGAACCTTCGTGAAGGAACTCCGGATTGAAGTCGCGAATGAGCGCAGCCCGGTTTGGGGCTGTGGTCGCTACTCGGTCGGCCTGTTCGCGATGTTCGTCGATGAGAGATTGACGACCGCTCGTGTCACGGAGTGGAGTTTTGACTGCGTTTAGGTGTCAGTTCAAGAGATCGATGACAAAGAGACTTGCGCGAGAGGTTGCCTGGCTGGGCGTCTCCATCCTGGCCGCAGGACTGACTATTCTCGTGATCACCATCGCGAATGACGCGCCGCAGGCACTGGATGCGTTTGCTGGATTTGCGGCGTTTGTTGCCGGCATCACAACTTATGCCTTCTCTGTGGTGGCGCGAATCACGATTTGGGCGATTTCAGGTTCACGGTCCGAGTAGACCCATGAAGGGGCGAGGGAGGCTCAGTGTCCTCTGCGTTCTCTGTGGCTAACTTCGGAAGCTCCGGCTAAAGCCGGAGGCTACGACAGTTTTTGAAAGATTGGCCGCAGTCGCTCAGCGGTGCGCGGCAGCTCTTCCGGCAGCACCCGCACCTCACCAACCACCGTCATGAAGTTGGTATCGCCGTTCCAGCGCGGAACCAGGTGGGTGTGCAGGTGATCGACGATGCCGGCCCCGGCCGGGCGGCCGAGGTTCATGCCGACGTTGATCCCTTGCGGATGAAATGCCTCAGTGAGCACCTGCTCGCAGAGTTGCGTCAGCCGCGCCATCTCGCTCAGTTCGTCCGGCGTCAGCAGCGCCAGCGTGGCGATGTGGCGGCGCGGCACCACCATCAGGTGGCCGGCGTTGTAGGGATAGAGGTTGAGAATGACGTACGCGAGCTGGCCCTCGTGCACCACCAGCTGCCGTCCGGATTCGGAGGCCGGCGCGGCGCAGAACACGCAGTCGGCGGCGTCTTCAGCGCGGGTCACGTAGGAATGTCGCCAGGGAGACCAGATGCGTTCCAATTTGCCTCTCATGGCACCCCATAAAGGGGTGCCCTACCCGAACGGTTCGGAGAGGGTGCCCGGCAGACCGCTAAAGGGGGCCGGAGGCGCCGTCGGTGGGCGGTGGGACCGGGGCGCCGTCGGGCGGCTCCCCGGTTTCCCGGTTGATCAGGTCCTTCAATTCCTTGCCCGGCTTGAAATAGGGAACGCGCTTGGGCGGCACGTCCACCTTGTCGCCGGTCTTGGGGTTGCGGCCCTTGCGGGGCTCGCGTTTACGAAGGCGGAAACTGCCGAATCCGCGCAGCTCGATCTTTTCACCGCGCTTGAGCGCATCAATGATGCTCTCGAACACGGTGTCAACGATGACCTCCGAGTGCTTCTTCGTGAGGTCCGAGACACGCGAGACTTCTTCGACCAGTTCCGCCTTCGTCATATCAGTCAGTAACGCGGTTACTTGTGCTTCAGGTGATCGCCCAGCGTCGCGCCGCCCTGGCCCTGCGCCTCCGAGAACGACTCGTAGTCGGCGCGGTAGTTGGCGTTGGTCAGTGCGCGAATGCTGAGGCCGATTTTCCGCTCCGCCGGGCTGAGCTTGATGATCTTCATCTGGTAGCTCTTCTCGACTTCCAGATCGATCTTCTCGCCGCCCTGCGAATCGTCGAACTCGCTGACATGGATCAGGCCTTCGATGCCTTCGTCGAGCTCGACGAACGCGCCGAAGTTGGTCATGCGGACCACCTTGCCGTCAATGGTCGAGCCGACCTGGTGACGGGCGAAGAAGTCTTCCCAGATGTCGGTGGCCAGCTGCTTGAGGCCGAGCGACAGGCGCTGGTTCTCGGCGTCGATGCTGAGCACCATCGCCTCGACGACATCACCCTTCTTGAGCACTTCGCTCGGGTGCTTGACGCGCTTGCTCCACGACATGTCCGAGATGTGGATCAGGCCGTCGATGTCTTCTTCGACTTCGACGAACGCGCCGAACTCGGTGAGGTTGCGGACCTTGCCCTTGATCTTCGTGCCGACCGGGTACTTCTCGGCCAGCTCGTGCCACGGGTTGCTCTCGACCTGCTTGAGGCCGAGCGAGATGCGGCGCGCCGCGGGATCGACGCCGAGCACCATGGCTTCCACCGAGTCCCCGACGTTGAGGATCTTCGACGGGTGCTTGACGCGCTTGCTCCACGACATTTCGCTGACGTGGATCAGGCCCTCGACGCCGGGCTCCAGCTCGATGAAGGCGCCGTAGTCGGTCAGGCTGACCACCTTGCCGCTCATGCGGGCGCCGGCCGGGAACCGATCCATCACGGTGGTCCACGGGTCGGCCATCAACTGCTTGTGGCCGAGCGAGACGCGCTCGGTGGCCTGGTCGTACTTGAGCACCACCACGTCGATCTCGTCGTTGACCTTGAACAGCTCCGAGGGATGCCCGACGCGGCCCCACGACATGTCGGTGATGTGCAGCAGGCCGTCGATACCGCCGAGGTCGATGAACGCACCGTAGTCGGTGATGTTCTTGACCACGCCGCGGAGGACCTTGCCCTCGGCCAGCGTCTCGAGCGTCGACTTCTTCTTCTCGGCGTTCTCCTCTTCGAGAAGCACCTTGCGGGACAGCACGATGTTGCCGCGCTTCTTGTTGACCTTGATCACGCGCATGCGCAGTTCCTGGCCCTTGAGGGCGTCCAGGTTGCGCACGGGACGCACGTCGATCTGGCTGCCGGGCAGGAACGCGCGGACGCCGATGTCCACGGCGAGACCGCCCTTGATCCGCTCGACGACGCGGCCGATCACGACCTTCCGTTCCTGGAAGGCGCGCTCGACTTCGTCCCAAATCTTCATCTTCTCGGCCTTCTCGCGCGAGAGGACGATGTGGCCTTCACGGTCTTCGGTGCGCTCGAGCAGCACGTCGACCACGTCGCCTTCGCGAACGATGACCTGGCCGGTCTCGTCCAGGAACTCGTCCACGGCGATCACGCCTTCGGACTTGTAGCCGACGTCGATTACGACTTCATTTGCGGTGACCTTGAGAACGGTGCCCTTGACGACTTCACCTTCCGCGAGGTTGCGGAAGCTGTTATCGTAAAGGTCCAGCAGGCGGGCATACTCCTGTGGGTCGGTATCATCGTCATGACCCCAGGGTGACGTGGTTTTGAGCGCCTGCTTCCCCGGGATCCGGGCCGCGGGGGTCGCCGCGCCTTGAGGCTCCGAAGCGGGGTTTTGTTCGTCCTGCGAAATTGCCATTTGCGGTGCGTGTCCTTTACTCTCAGATTTGCTACTGTCAGGGTGCCAGCGTCGTGATCACAGCGGAACTTGTGAAGTGAACTGGAAACTGGCAGCCCGCGTAACCGATAGAGGTTACGTTACTTAGCGCTAACTGTCAAGAACGCCGAAAGGATTTCGCCATGGCCCGCAAGAAGCCCGCAAGGCCCGCTGCCAGGAAGGCTACCAAGAAGGCCGCGCCCCGTGCCGCGGTCCGAAAAGCCGTCAAGAAAGCGGTCAAAAAAGGCGTGAAGGCCGCGAAAGCGGTGGCCCGCAAGGCCAAAAAGCCGCTGAAGAAGGCGTCACGGCAGGCCGCGGGCGCGAGGGCCGCCGCCACCAGGAGAGCCAAGGCCGGCGCCAAGGTCGCCAAGGCGAAGGCCAAGGTGGTCGTGAAGAAGGTGAAGCAATCCGCCGCCGGCAAGAAGATAGTGGCCACCAGGAATAAGGCGGTCAAGTCCGTCAGGAAGGCCGTGGTCACCGCCAAGGCCGTGAAGGCCGGCGTCAAGGCGGCGTTCACGCCGCCCAAGAAGGCCAACCTCGACCGGCCGCGCAAGACCGTGGCCGACATCCACGGCCTGCCCTCCAGCCTCGGCATGGTCGGCCGGATGGCCTCCGCCGCGCACAGCGGGCGGGAAGACATGAACCAGAAGATGCAGCGGAACAACGCCGCGAGCCCCGCCCTCACCGCGGGGGATGTGGACGCCGACTGGCAGTCCGCCGAGGCCGTCGGCGACGAGGCCCCGGGCGGCGACAACCCCACGCCTGATCAGGATGTGGTGGACGAAATCGGCCGCGCCCTCGGCGTCGAGTACGCGGACGACGAAGAACTGCAGGGCGGCGAGGAGATCGTGGACCGCGACCGCCACCGCTGGGAACTCGACCCGGCCTCGAAGGACGACTTCGACGAGCAGGAATAGCGCGGCGATGGCTGAAGCCATCGCCCTCCGAACGTTCGGAGAGCGGCGGCTTTAGCCGCCGCTGGGCAACGCGATCGACACGTATTTCACGTCCAGATACTCATCCAGACCCCACCGGCCGCCCTCGCGGCCGATGCCCGATGCCTTCACGCCGCCAAACGGCGCGTGGGGCGTCGCCGGCAGGCCGTCGTTGACTCCGACAATTCCATAATCCAACGCCTCGGCCACGCGGAACGCGCGTCCGAGGTCGCGTGTCCACAAGTACGCCGCCAGCCCGTAGGGCGTGTCGTTGGCCGCCTGCACCACCTCCGCTTCCGAGGTGAACCCGACGATGGGCGCGACCGGCCCGAACGTTTCTTCATCGAGGATGCGCATGCCCGGCGCGACGCCCACGAGCAGGGTCGGATCGAAGTAGAGCCCCTCGCGCGCGCGACCGCCGACCACGGCGCGGGCGCCCTTCGACACCGCATCCGCCACGTGGGCGGTCACCTTGTCGAGCCCCGCCCGATCCACGAGCGGTCCCACCTGCGTGGCGTCGTTCAGCGGATCGCCCACGCGCAGTGCCTGCACCGCTTCGGCCATGCGCGCCACGAACGCCTCGCGAATGGAATCGTGCACGTAGATCCGGTTCGCGCACACGCAGGTCTGGCCGGCGTTGCGGAACTTGGTGGCCATCACCTGCTGGACCGCCTGGGCCACGTCGGCGTCTTCGAAGATGAGGAACGGCGCGTGTCCGCCCAGTTCGAGCGACACGCGCTTCACGGTGCGGGCGGCCTGCGCGTAGAGGAGCTTTCCCACTTCGGTGCTGCCCGTGAACGTCAGCTTGCGCACACGCGCGTCGTCAAAGAAGGGCGCGGAGACGGCGGCCGGATCGGAGGTCGTCAGTACCTGGAACGCGTCGGCGGGCCCGCCGGCGTCGACCCAGAGCTCCGCGAGGCGCACGGCCGTCAGCGGCGACTGCTCCGCCGGCTTGAGCACCACGGTGCATCCGGCAGCCAGCGCCGGCGCGACCTTGCGCGTGACCATGGCCGCGGGGAAGTTCCACGGCGTCACCGCGTAGACCGGCCCGACCGGCTGCCGCATGGCGAACAGCCGCTTGCCGGCCGCATGGGTGGGGATGATGTCACCGTAGGCGCGCTTGCCTTCGTCGGCGTACCAGTCCACGAACCCGGCGGCGTATTTCACCTCGCCGCGCGCCTCGGTAATCGGCTTTCCCATCTCGCCGGTCATGAGTCGCGCGATCGCGTCTTCGTTCTGGAGGATGAGGTCGCGCCAGCGGCGCAAGATGTCAGCGCGTTCGAAGGCGGTCTTCGCCTTCCATGACGGGAAGGCGGTGACCGACCGCTCGATGGCGGCTCGCGCGTCGTCGGGGCCGGCATCGAACGCATGGTCAAGGACGGCGCCGGTCGCGGGATTGAAGACGTCGAATGTCATGATTGATTCCCGGCGGGACTGAAGTCCCGCCCTTCTGGCACTACTGCCTGCTGCATCAATGCCCACAGCTGCTCGACATGGACGCGTTCCGTCTGCTCGGCGCCGATCGAGACGCGGACCATCCAGCGGCCGTCCAGGATTGCGGGTGTCAGGTACGCGGCGCCTGATTGATTCACGCGCGCGGCCCAGGCCTGGGTGTGCAGATCGAGCGCTTCCTCACTGAGCCAGCCCGGCTCGTGGCGGACACACAACGTCTGGAGCGGCACCGGCGCCAGCACCTTCCAGCCGGGCGTGGCCTTGATCTGTCCTTCGAGCCACTCGGCGTTGGCGATGTCGCGGCGCAAGCGGGCCTGCAGGCCCTCGACGCCCTGCTCGCGGATCAGGAACCACAACTTGAGGGCGCGGAAGCGGCGGCCCAGCGGCAATCCCCAGTCGCGGTAATTCTTCACGCGCCCGTCGGCGGCCGTCTGCAGATAGCTCGGGTTGGTGGACATCACGCGCACCAGGTGTTCCGGGTCGCGCACGAAGTAGAGCGTGCAGTCGAACACCGCGCCCAGCCACTTGTGCGCGTTGACGATGAGCGAGTCGGCCTGTTCGACGCCTTCCCACATGAAGCGGCACTCGGGGAGGATCATCGCCGAGCCGGCCATGGCGGCGTCAACGTGCAGCCACACACCGTGCTCGGTAGTCACCTTGGCGATGGCCGCCAGCGGATCGAGCGCCGTGGACGTCGTGGTGCCGGTGGTCGCCACGACCGCGCACGGGCGATTGCCGGCGGCGAGGTCGGCCTGGATCAGCGCGTCGAGCGCGTACGGCCGCATCGCGTAGGCGGTGTCGTGCGGCACCACGCGAACGTGCTCACGGCCGAAGCCGGCCAGCAGCGCCGCCTTCTCCACCGAGCTGTGACTGTGGGCCGTGGTGTAGACCATCAGCGGCCTGGCTTCGGCCTGCAAGCCGCCGCGGCCAAGGCTGTAATTGGTGGCCCGCTCGCGCGCGCACAACAGCGCCACCAGGGTGCTGGTGGACGCGGTGTCGTTCAGCACGCCGCTCCAGGCCGGCGACAGGCCGAGCATCTGGCGCATCCAGTCGAGGGTGACCTCCTCGACTTCCGTCAGGGCGGGACTCGACTGCCACGCCAGTCCGATCACGCCGAGACCCGAACTCAGCAGGTCGCCGAGCACGCTCGCGAACAGGCCGTTGGACGGGAAGTAACCGAAGAAGCGCGGGTGCTGCCAGTTGGTGATGCCAGGCATCACCACGGTGTCGATGTCGGCGGCGATGGTGTCGAACGACTCGCCGTGCTTGGGCGGCGCCGGCGGCAGCTTCGCCTTGATGTCGCCCGGCGCGGACTGGGCAACAACCGGCCGCGACTCGACGGTCGCCCGATAGTCGGCGATCCAGTCAATCAGCGCGTGACCCGCCTTGCGGAACTCGTCGGGCGTCATCCGAGCATCTTCTCGTGCAGGAGCATCATCACGTGGTTCACGACCACCTCGATCGGCATCTCCGTGGTGTCGATGTAGATCGCGTCCTTGGCGAGGGTCAGCGGCGCCACGGCGCGCGTGGAGTCCGTCTTGTCGCGGGCGACCAGATCGCTCTGCACGTTCGCCAGGCTGGCCTGGCTGCCGGTATGCGCGCCATCCGAGGCGCGGCGGCGGGCCCGCTCTTCGGCGGAGGCATCCAGATAGATCTTCATGTCGGCGTCCGGAAACACCACGGTGCCGATGTCACGTCCCTCCATCACCACGGCGCCCGCCGCCCCCAGGGCACGCTGGCGCCCGACCAGCACTTCGCGCACATGCGGGAGGCGGGCGACCGCCGCCGCCGCCTTGTCGATCTCCGGCGTGCGGATGGCGC
The DNA here is from genome assembly GCA_041659285.1 of Vicinamibacterales bacterium. Classification (NCBI taxonomy): domain Bacteria; kingdom Pseudomonadati; phylum Acidobacteriota; class Vicinamibacteria; order Vicinamibacterales; species Vicinamibacterales bacterium. The sequence goes on from JBAZYO010000006.1 coordinate 250,640, forward strand.
GGGTCACGTCGTGACCGTCAATGGTGATGCGGCCGCCGTCCTGATCGAGCACGGCGCTGGTCGCCACGGCCGACACCGCGCCGTCGTCGTCGAGCGACAGCCCGTCGTGGGCCGCCTTCCAGGCCACGGCCCGGTACATGGCGCCGGTGTCAACATGTTGGTAGCCGAGCCGGCCGGCCAGCGTGCGGGCCAGGGTGCCCTTGCCGGCGCCGGACGGTCCATCAATCGCGATGATGAGGTTCTTCACAAAGGTTCAGTGTACCATTCCGGCGTGTCCCTCTCGCGCCGCAGCCAGGCGGCGATTGTCATCGCACTGGTCGTCGCGCTCGGCGCGCTGACCCTTCCGTACCTCGACGCCCTCGGCTTCATCATTCGTGCCGCCGACATTCCCGGCGCGCCCGCGACGGTGGCCGGGTGGCGCGCCTCCGCCTTTGCGCGCGAGCCGCTGTTCAGCGTGCCGACGCGGGCGGGCGACGTGCCGGCGCGCTTCTATCGACCGGCGGGCCGCGTGCGCCGCACCGTGTTGCTGATGCCGGGCGTGCATCGCGACGGCATCAACGAATCGCGGCTGGTGGGCCTGGCCGAAGACCTCGCCGCGACCGGGTTCGGCGTGCTCACGATTGCCGCCCCGGATCTGCAGAAGTTCAAGATCACGCCGCAGGTCACCGACGTGATTGAAGACGCCGTGATCTGGGCCAGCGGGCAGCCGCAGTACGCGCCCGATGGCAAGGTGGGCCTGCTCGGGATCAGCTTTTCGGGCGGGCTGTCGGTGGTGGCGGCCGGCCGCACGTCCATTCGCGATCGAATCGCGTTCGTGATGTCGTTCGGCGGGCACGGCGACCTCGCCCGCGTGATGCACTACCTGTGTTCCGGCGAGGTGCTGGGCGACCTCGAGCGGGCGAAGCACAGTTCGGCGGTCGCCGGCGCCGGCCACGTGACGGTGCACCCGCCGCACGACTACGGGGTGGCGGTGGTGCTGCTGAGCCTCGCCGACCGCGTGGTGCCGGCCGACCAGGTGGCCGCGCTCAGCCGCGGCATCGACGGCTTCCTGCTGGCCTCGTCGCTGGCCATCACCGACCCGCCCGCCGCCATCAAGGTGTTCGACGAGATGAAGGCCTACGCCGCGACGCTGCCGGAGCCCTCGCGCACCCTGATGACCTACGTGAACGACCGCGCCGTGGACAAGCTCGGGCCCATCCTGCTGCCCATTGCCGACGCGCTGAAGGACCACCCGGCCATGCCGACGCTTTCCGCCGAACGCGCCGTCCCACCGCTGGCGCCCGTGTACCTGCTGCACGGCGTGGACGACAACGTCATCCCCTCCGTTGAAACCGTGCTGCTCGCGGAGCACCTGCAGGGCAAGGTCGAGGTGCATGGCCTGCTGAGCGGGCTGATTACCCACGCCGAAGTGGACCGCACGGCCAGCCTCACCGAAGTTTGGCGCCTCGCCCAGTTCTGGCGCGGCATAATGAACCAGTGAAAGAAACCGGTCCGGGCGTTCGTCTTCAGAAGATTCTCTCGTCCGCGGGCGTGGCGTCGCGCCGGGCCTCGGAGCAGATGATTCTCGAGGGGCGCGTGACGGTGAACGGCGAGACGGTGCGCACGCTCGGCACCAAGGCCAATCCCGCCACCGACGCCATCAAGGTGGACGGCCGCCGCATCAAGCTCGACGTGAAGGACCGCTACATCATCCTCTACAAGCCGAAAGGCTACGTCACGACGCGGAGCGATCCCGAGGGCCGGCGGACGGTGATGGACCTGATTGGCGAGGGCGCCTACATCTATCCCGTGGGGCGGCTGGACTTCGACTCGGAAGGCCTCCTGCTGATGATGACCGACGGCGATCTCGCGGCGCGTCTCACCCACCCGCGGCACGAGGTGGACAAGGTCTACGAGGTCATCGTGCTGGGCCTGCCCGATCCCAAGGCGATGGAGAAGCTGCGCAAGGGCGTGTTCATCGATGGCCGGCGCACCTCGCCGGCCGACGTCCATGCCGGCACCACCGTGAAGGGCCCGCGCCCGACCACCCTGTTGACCATCACGCTGCGGGAGGGCCGGAACCGCCAGATTCGGAAGATGTGCCGGAGCGTGGGGCTCCCGGTGCGGGATTTGCGCCGAATTGGCATGGGCCCCATTGGCCTGGGCCGGCTCAAACCCGGCCAGTGGCGGGACTTGACCCCCGACGAAGTCCGCCAGCTCAAAGCCAGCGTTTAGGCCCACTTCGCCGTCCCATTTGCCAAGAAAGACGCTATTATGTCGCGATCGAATCGGGAAGGATTCGGTCCAACGGACGTCAGTTTCCCAGTTTGCAGGAGTAAAAACGCATGAAGCGCATCGTAATTCGGGTTGTGCCCGCTTTGGTGCTGCTTGTCGCGGCTTACGCGTGGGTCGCGCCACTCGTATCCGGACAGGCCAGCCCGATGCCGAGCACCAGGAACGGCGAGTGGCCGATGTACACCGCGGACCTTCGCGGCAGCAAGTACTCGCCCCTCGATCAGATCAACGGCACGAACTTCAGCAAGCTCGAAGTGGCCTGGCGCCTGAAGACCGACAACTTCGGTCCCCGGCCCGAGACCAAGCTCGAAGGCACGCCCATCATGGTCAAGGGCATGCTGTATGCGACGGCCGGCACGCGCCGCGCCGTGGTGGCGGTCGAGCCGCGCACCGGCGAGATCAAGTGGACCTACAGCCTCGATGAGGGCGAGCGCGCGACGCGCTGGGCTCCCCGTCAGCTGTCGGGCCGCGGCCTCTCCTACTACACCGACGGCAAGGGCGACGACCGCGTCGTTTATGTCACGACCGGCTACCAGCTGGTGTCGCTCAACGCCAAGACCGGCCAGCCCGTGGCCGGCTTCGGCAAGGGCGGCATTGTCGACCTCAAGGTCGGCATCATGATCAACGGCAAGCAGGCCGACCTCGAGAAGTCGGAAATCGGCCTCCACTCGACGCCCACCGTCGTCGGTGACGTGATCCTCGTCGGGTCGTCGATGTTCGAAGGCCTCGGCTACGAGTACGCCACCAACGTGCAGGGCCAGGCCCGCGCGTTCGACGCGAAGACCGGCAAGCTGCTGTGGGCCTTCAAGGGCATCCCCGGCCGCGGCGAGTTCGGCTTCGACACGTGGGAAAAGGAATCGGCGGGCTACACCGGCAACAACGGTGTGTGGACGCAGATCACCGCGGATCCGGAAGCCGGCCTCGTTTACCTGCCGGTTGAAACGCCCACCATCGACGAGTACGGCGGCAACCGCCCCGGCGACAACCTGTTCGCCGAAAGCCTCGTCGCGGTTGACCTGAAGACCGGCGTGCGCAAGTGGCACTTCCAGTTCGTGCATCACCCGCTGTGGGACCACGACATGTCGTCGGCGCCGCTGTTGATCGACACGACGATCGACGGCAAGCCGCGCAAGATTGTGGCCGTGCCCTCCAAGCAGGGCTGGCTCTACTGCTTCGACCGCATCACCGGCGTGCCCATTTGGCCGATCGAAGAGCGTCCCGTTCCGCAGACGACGATGGAACACGAGCAGACGGCGAAGACGCAGCCCTTCCCGACCAAGCCGGCCCCGTACGCCCGCACCTACGTGGCTGAGAGCGACCTGATCGACTTCACGCCCGCGCTGCGCGCGCAGGCGCTGAAGAACCTCAAGCTGTTCCGCTGGGAGCCCACGCCGTACGTGCCGCCCACGGGTCCCGAGTCCAAGCTGCTGGGCGGCATCAACATCGGCAACACCAGCGGTGGCACCAACTGGCCCGGCGCCGGCTTCGACGTCGAGACCGGCATCTTCTACTCGCAGGCCAACATGACCAACGTCACCGTTGGGCACTACGACGAGGAAGAGTTCGCCAAGGTGACGCCGACCAACAAGGGCAACCGCACGCCGCGTTGGGAAGCCGAGCCGAACTACGGCCTCCGCGTGGAGCGTCCCGCGCCCACGCCTGGTGCGCCCGCGGCGCCGCCCGCCGGCATCAACTTCCCCGGCGGCCAGGGCCGGCGCGCCCTCGCTGAAGGCCTCGAGGGCCTGCCGATCGTCAAGCCGCCCTACGGCGTGCTCGCCGCGATCGACCTGAAGAACCCGGACAAGCTCATGTTCCAGGTACCCCACGGCGACACGCCCGATGCGATTCGCAACCACCCGCTGCTGAAGGGCCTGAACATCGGCAAGACCGGTCAGGGCGGTAGCGTCGGCGTGCTCATCACCAAGACCTTGGTGGTGGTCGGCGATCCGCAGTTCACGGCGCCTCCGGGCCGCGCCCGCGGCGCGATGCTCCGCGCCTATGACAAGCAGACGGGGGCGCAGCTCGGCGAAGTGCTGCTCCCGGCGCCCGTCCTCGGCATGCCGATGACCTACTCGATCAACGGCCAGCAGTACATCGTCGTCGGCGTCAGCGGTGGCAACTACACCGGCGAGTACATCTCGTTGAGGCTGCCGCGCTAGGCTTGAAGTGAGACCTTAGAGGTTGGAAAAAGGCGGGGGCCACTGGCTCCCGCCTTTTTCTTTGGCCGCACGAACCAGGCGAGAAGGATCTCGCAGCTGCTTGCGACGCTCTAGTCGCCGGGGCGGCGGCTGAGGTTGCCCGTGGAGGGCGCCGGCCCGATCAGCGCTTCCAGCTCGCCAAAGGCATCGGCCGCCGGCATCTTGGGCCGCGCCGACGACCGCACACCGGACGGCGGGCGCACGCCGGATTTGGTGCGAGGCCGTCGCGCCTCCTCGGCCCGTTGCAGGGCGTACTCCCGTTCCCCTTCCCTCGCCCTGACGTGCCAGAGGGCCAGCGCGAGGCCGGTTGCCAGCCATGCCCCCCACATCGTTACCAGCGGTGGCGGCACGTCACGAAGCATGTCGAGTATGTCGCTCATGTCAGGGCACCCACGTGAAAGACGGACCTGAGCCCAGGGAGTACTTGGTCAGCAGCGCCTCGAAGATCGGGGCGCGCACGCTCTCCCCCGCCATTGCCGATCGCAGCGCCTGGTCGATGTCGGCGCCTTCGTCCTGGTCGAGCACGAGGATGATCACGACGCGACGCTGATCGGACGTGTCGTCGCCGCCGGTCGGCGAATGATGGCCGACATTCAGCTTGCGGACCGGGACCGGCCGCCGCAGCACCTCGCGCACCCACACCGCAATCTTCTCCGCGCGCAGCGCGGCGCGCCGCTCTTCGCGCAATCGACCGGCGGCGAACGACACGCCGGCGGGGATCTCTTCGGAACTCGCGCCGACGCAGATCACCTCGCGCGCGCTGTTCAGCACGGCCTTCATCTCTTCGGTGAACCGCGGGCGGGTGGCGCCGTGCTCGACGGCGTCGTAGGAATTGATGCGCCAGCGGAACTCGTCGCTGAACAGCAGGATGCGGAACGAGGTGCGGCGGCCCTGGGCGTCTTCCGCATTCCTCACGGTGACGTCCTGGAAGACCTCGGGCGGGGTGGGCAGGACCATCCAGAGCGTGCGCAACTCGCCGGCGGTGGCGCCCACCATCCACCCCCCGGTGATGATCCACACGGCGATGGCGCCATAACGTGCGTACTTGCCGACGGTGGTGACCATGCCTTGCCGAGACATTGCAGGTTTACTGCCAACGCGAAACAGGGCCATTCCCGCCTGGCACCGCGGAAACCACCGCGGACGAACGACAGAATCGTTATCGCACGCTCAGGAACAGCGGGGCGAGGCGCCCGATCGCCTCCGGGATTTGCCAAAGGCGGCACCAGTGCTAAGGTTCCCGGACATGCCATCTCGCGAGCGCGTGGCCGATCCCGGAGCGGACGAGCCCGGAATCATCGGCCGCGCCGCCCTGGCCCTCACGGCCTGGACGGAACGCTGGATTCCCGACGCCTTCATCTTCGCGCTGCTGGCCACGGTGATCGTGGTCGTCGCCGCCCTGGCGTGGACGCCGGCCACGCCGGCGCAGGTCGTGGACATCTGGGGCGCCGGCTTCTGGGGCCTCATCCCGTTCACGATGCAGATGGCGCTGATCATCATCACCGGCCACGTGCTGGCGACCTCGGCGCCGATGCGGACGGTGATTGTCGCCATCGCCGCCTGGCCGGCGACCCCTCGCGGCGCGGTGGCGCTGGTCGCCTTCTTCGCCATGACCAGCTCGTGGTTCAACTGGGGCTTCTCGCTGATCTTCAGCGCCGTGCTGGCGCGCGAGGTCGCGCGCCGGGTGACGGGCGTGGACTACCGCGCCCTCGCGGCCGCCAGCTTCCTGGGCCTCGGCAGCATCTGGGCCCAGGGCCTGAGCGGGTCCGCCGCCCTGCAGATGGCGACGGCCGGTGCCCTGCAGCCGCAGATCCGCGAGATCGTCGCGGGCGGCGGCCTGGTGCCCGGCGGGATCATCCCCTTCACCCACACCATTTTTCTCTGGCAGAGCCTGCTGTCGGTGGCCATCGAGATCGCCGTGGTCACGCTGGTGATGTGGCTGGCGACGCCGCCGGCCGGCCGCGCGCGCACGGCCGCCGACCTCGGCGTGGACCTTACCGACCGCCACGCCCCGGCGCCGGCCACCCGCGACCTGACACCCGGCGCGTGGCTCGAGCACTCGATCATCCTGCCGCTCTTCGTCGTCGCGCTCGGCGCCGTCTATCTCGCGCGCTACTTCTCGCGCGCCCCCGACGCCCTCAACGCCATCAACCTCGACATCGTGAACCTGTCGTTCCTGCTGCTGGGCATCCTGCTCCACCAGACACCGGCGCGGCTGATGCACGCCGTGCAGGGCGCCACGCCGGCGGTGTGGGGCGTGCTGCTGCAGTTCCCGTTCTACGCGGGCATTGCGGCGGTCATCACCGGCACGCACCTGAGCCAGCAGCTGGCCGCGCTCTTCGTCGGCGTCTCGACCAAGACGACCTTTCCCGCCGTGGTCGCGCTCTACTCCGCCGTGCTCGGCGTGTTCGTGCCGTCCGGCGGGTCGAAGTGGATCATCGAGGCGCCCTACGTGATGGCCGCGGCGCACTCTTTGAACGTGCACCTGGGCTGGGTGGTGGTGGCCTACGATCTCGGCGAAGCATTGGCCAACCTGCTGCAGCCGTTCTGGATGCTGCCCATCCTCGGGATGCTGGGCCTCCGCGCTCGCGACGTCATGGGCTATACGTTCGTGGTCTTCCTGGTGCTGACGCCCGTCGTGTTAATCCTGGTGACCGTGCTGGGCATGACGCTTGGCTACCCGCTCTAGGCCGCAGAAGACATGACAGCCGCAGATTTGACGCAGATTGAACACAGATTTGATTTTCTATCTGTGACTGATCAGTGCCTAATCTGTGGCGGTGTTTCGTCCTAATCCGTGGCTGTGTTTCGTCCTGGTGCCTGTGGCCAGGCCGTGCCATCGAGTGCGACCCTCCGTGGCCCTGCCGTAACCCGGCGGGGCGTGGGACAATCCAAGGGACATGCCGCAGCCCACGTATCCGGCCGCCCGCGCCGTAGCGGCGTCGGTCAACGCCCACTTCATGCGCCACATCGCCGCGGCCAGCACGCGCGAGGGTTTCGCGATTGCCGAGGCGCCGGGGCCGGAGGCGATCGAAGCGCTGATCGACGCGGCGTTCTGGGCCAGCCTGCGTCGCGAAGAGGGTCACACGCCGCGCATCTCGCTGGCGTTCCTGCCGCCGCAACACGCGCGGCACCCGCTCGTCTTCCACGCCAGCCTGCCGCTCGGGCCGCCGATGCTCGCGAAGGTAGCGCCCGCCGTGGAGCGGCCCGGCATTCACGTCGGCGTCTGGCGATCGGAGGAGGGCTATCACGTGTGGGGTACCACCCGTGACGTGCCGGCGTTTTGCCTCGTGGTGGAAGTGGTGGCATCCGGCCTGCTGGTGGTGAAACATCGCAGCGAACCGTTCGGCAAGTTCGCCAACGTCGCGGTGCTCGAAGGCGATCAGATCAAGATCGTGGACGAGCGCGGCGGCAAGGTCGTCCCCGACTGCCCCTCGCTGGTCAACACGCTGATCGGCGCCCTCGATCGGCCGGTGGCCGCCGGCGTCAATGCCGTCCTGGTGCAGATGGCTGCGTCGATGCGCCTGCATGGACGGGGCGGCGCGCTGTTGGTGGTGCCGCCGGATTCTGACGCCTGGCGCGAATCGGTGATCACGCCCCTCCTCTACGCCCTCGACCCGCCGTTCTCGGAACTGGCCGACCTGATGGGCACCGCCGCGCCCGACACCGACGACCTGAAGCGTGCCGTGGACGCGATTGCGGGACTGACCGCCGTTGACGGGGCCACCCTGATCACCGACCGCTACGAGGTGCTGGCCTTTGGCGCCAAGATCACCCGGCGGCGCGGCAGCACGCAGGTTGAACACATCAACGTGACCGAGCCTGTGGAGGGCAGCGTCCCGATCCGGACCACGCCGGCGCAACTGGGCGGCACCCGGCACCTCTCGGCTGCGCAGTTCGTGCACGACCAGCGGGATGCCACGGCGCTGGTCGCCTCCCAGGACGGCCGCTTCACCATCTTCAAGTGGTCCCCGCGCGAGCAGTTCGTGCACGCCCACCGGGTGGACGCGCTGTTGCTCTAGTCGGCGCCGTCTGGCTGCTCCCGGACGGGGTCCGTTGACTCGTCCGCGGCATCACCGATGGTGCGCCCCCGTCCGGCGCGCTTGGCCGCCAGCAGCCGGGCATCCGCCCGATCCAGCAAGGTGGCCGCACCCATGCGATCGTCTCGCCCACGCATGCCGGCCACGCCCGCGCTGAAATCGATCGCGATCGAGCGCTCGCCCTCGAAGGCCGTGGGCTCCGCGACAATGGCCCGGCGCACCTGCTCGATGCGCTCGGTGGCCTGAGCCGAGGTGGTCTCGGTCATCAGGATGACGAACTCTTCGCCGCCGTGCCTGGCGACGACGTCGGTACGGCGGAGGCTGCCGGCCAGCCTGGCGCTGAGCGCCCGCAGGACGCGGTCGCCCGCCGCATGCCCGTAGGCGTCGTTGATCGCCTTGAAGTGATCGACGTCGAGGATGGCCAGCGCCAGGGGATGGTCGTAGCGCATCGCCCGCGCAATTTCGACCTCGAGCGCCCGCTCGAAGTGCAGGCGGTTGTGGAGGCCCGTCAGGCGGTCGCGCGTGCTGACGTCCTGCAGCCGCTGCGCCCGGCGCACCAGCGTGGTTGACAGCACGACGGCGACACCGAGAAGGATAAGCCGCGTGACCTGGTCCAGCGCGACGTACGAACCCGAATCGGTGACCAGCGCCGGGTCGCGCAGGTCATACAGCGCGGCCAGCACCAACCACAGCCCGCCGTACTGCGCCACCGCGAGGGCGCCGATCGCCAGGCAAATGCGCGGGTCGTATCGCAGGCTGGTCGCGGCAATCGCCAGGAAATACATCTCGAAGGTGACCTTCGAATTCACGGCATCCAGCGGCGAGCTGACCAGCGCGAAGCTGGCCAGCGCGGTCGTCACGAGGGAGGCGTCCAGGGCGCTCGAGGCAAACCCGATGGCCGGATGCCATGGGCGGGTTCGCAAGATCCACGCGACGACGAGGGCGGCCAGCGCTGCCAGCACGGTGATGCCGAAGCCCCAGGCATTGATCGGGACATCCGGCGCTCGAATGATCTTGATGGTCGGCGACACCAGCAGTAACGCCATCGCCAGGAGGCGCACTCGGGCGACGGTCCACTCGCCGTCCGCGGCGGCGATGGCGAGGGCGGGCTCTGGGGGAGCCCAGAATGGGGCGGGGCGCGCAGTCAATGCGCGCCCATTATCACTCCGGCGACCCCTCGGGCACGTCGCCCTCGTCGAGTGGCAACATCTCCTCGGGCACCCGCCGCGCCAGCCACACCGCCGGCGGATCGAACCCGAGCTGCTGCGCCATGTCTTCGATCTTCGGCAGGTCGTTGAGGTCGTTCAGGCCGAAGCGGATCAGGAACTCCTTGGTGGTGCCGTACAGGAACGGCCGGCCGATCACGTTCTTGCGGCCCACGATCTTGATCAAGTGGCGCTCGAGCAGGGTCGCGAGCACGCCCGAGGTGTTGACGCTGCGGATCTCGCCGATCTCGGCGGCGGTGACCGGCTGCTTGTAGGCGATCACCGACAGGGTCTCGAGCGACGCGGCCGACAGCTTGTTCGACGACCGCTCGTGGAACAACCGCCGCACCCACTCGTGGTACTCGGGACGGGTCGTGATCTGGAAGCCGCCGGCGACTTCGGCCAGGTGCAGGCCGCCGCGCTCGACGTAGTCGGCCTGCAGCGCCTTGAGCGCGGCCAGCACGTCTTCCTTCGGTTCGTCGTTGAGCAGCTTGTAGAGCATGCGCGGCGTCAGCGGGTCGGGCGACGCAAACACCAGGGCCTCGATCACGGCCTTGAGCTGCGACAGCTCCATCCGCGGCAACTGCTCCTCGGCGGGCTGCTCCCCGGCCGGTTGCTCGTCAACCGCCGCGGCATCCACCGGCGTTTCATCAACCGGGTTTTCGTCGCTCATTCCTTCTCTTCTTCCTCCGACCCACCGTCGCGAAGATCGCTTCGCTGGGCAGGCGGGTGGTGCGCCTTGTATTCGTCTTCCGGATCGTGGATCGGGTGTGGCGCGTCGCTGGGCCGCGCCCGCTTGTAGATGCGGATGGCGCCGCCGACCCCGCCGGTCTGGAACACCCGGATCAGCTTCAGCCGGATCATCTCGAGCAGCGCCAGGAAGGTGACGATCATCTCGCCCCGCCCGGCGACATCGTCGAACAGGTCTTCGAAGCCGCAGGCCTCGGTTTCAGACAACCGCTCGAGCAACTGGTCAATGCGCGACTCGATCGAGACCTGTTCGCCCGGCAGCACGACCGGCGGCCGCTCGCGGGCGCGCTCGAGCACCTGCTTGAAGGCCGACAGCAGGCTGAACAGGTCCACCTCGAACTCGGGCTCGTAGTCGTCGCCGGCAATGTCCTCGAGGCGCGAATCGGGCCGGCCCCACTGCGCGCTGCGCAGCGTTTCCTTGTCGTGCAGCAGCTCGGCGGCGGCCTTGAACTTCTGGTGCTCGAGCAGCCGGCGCACCAGGAGGTCGCGCGGATCCTCTTCCTCGCCGGGGTCGCCGGCCGCGGTTTCTGGCCGCGGCAGCAGCATCTTGCTCTTGATGTGGATCAGCGTGGCCGCCATCACCAGGAAGTCGCTGGCGACGTCGAGATTCAGTTCCTGCAGCAGGTCGAGATACTGGAGGTACTGCTTCGTGATCACCGAGATCTGGATGTCGTAGACGTTCATCTGATTCTTCTTGATCAGATGCACGAGCAGATCGAGCGGGCCCTCGAACGACTGCAGCTTGAGATGGATGGAGTCGAGCTGCGACTCGAACGCCTCGTCGGGCGGCACCGGCGCGCCGGGCGGAATCTCGGGGGTATCGGCCATTAGTACTTCAGCTTCACGGCTTCACGCACGCGTTCCATGGTCGCCTGCGCCACCACGCGCGCCTGCCTGGACCCGTCCATCAGCACCTCGCGCAGGTAGCCCGGTTTGGCCAGGGCCTGGGCGCGGCGCTCGCGAATGGGATCGAGCATGGCGTTGATGGCGATGGCCAGCTTGGTCTTCACCTCGACATCGCCGACCTTGCCCTCGCGGTAGCGGGCCTTGAGGTCGTCCACTTCGGCCACATTCGGGTTGAAGGCGTCGTGGTACATGAACACCGGGTTCCCCTCGACCGTGCCCGGGATGTCGGCGCGCACACGCTTGGGGTCCGTGTACATCTGCCGCACCTTGTTCTGCACCGTCTTGGTGTCGTCTGACAGGTCGATGGTGTTGTTGTAGCTCTTGCTCATCTTCCGGTTGTCGAGGCCGGGCAGCCGCGGCGTCGGCGTGAGCAACGCCTGCGGCTCGACCAGCGCCGCCGCCGGATAGAAGTTATTGAAGCGCCGAACCACTTCGCGCGTCAGCTCGATGTGCGGCACCTGGTCTTCGCCGACCGGCACCCAGTTGGCGTCGTAGACCACGATGTCGGCCGCCTGCAGCAGCGGGTAACCGAGAAACCCGATGCTCGACAGGTCACGATCGGTCAACTGCTCCATCTGCTCCTTGTAGGTGGGCACCCGTTCGAGCCACGGAATCGGCGTCACCATCTGGAACAGCAGGTAGAGCTCGGCGTGTTCGGGCACCAGCGACTGGACGAAGAAGGTGCTCTTCTCCGGATCGAGGCCGGACCCAATCCAGTCGGCGACGTTGTCGAGGCCGTTGGCCACGATGTCGGACGTGTCGGCGTAGTTGGTGGTCAGGGCATGCCAATCGACGACGCAGTGGAACGAGTCGTACTTGTCCTGCAGCGCGACCCAGTTGTGCAGCGCCCCGACGAGGTGGCCGAGATGGAGCTTTCCCGTCGGGCGCATGCCCGACAACACCCGTTGCTTCGTCACCGGACTCCTAGCAGACTCAACATGAAATACGCGACCGGCCCGAGCAGCGTGCTCAGGGCACCGGTTAGCATCAAAGCATACAAAATCATGAAGCCATATGGCCGCATCCGGGCGACGAGGCGGCCGCCGGCCGGTGGCAGGATGCCCATCAGGACGTTGCCACCGTCGAGGGGCGGGACCGGCACCATGTTGAACAGCGCGAGCAGCACGTTGATGACGACGAAGAAATCCAGGAACTGAAACAGCGGCGTCATCACGACACGGCCGGCGAGGTCGCCTGGGGCCACGCCGGGCAGGACCAAGAGGACGCCGGCGCCGATCACCGCCATCGCCACGTTGCTCGCCGGGCCAGCCGCCGCAATCAGGGCAAAATCCCGCTTCGGGTGCTTGAGGAACCGGAAGTCAACCGGGACGGGCTTGGCCCACCCGATCAACGGCAGGCTCGTCATGATGGCGATCAACGGGAACAGCAGCGTCCCGATCGGGTCGACGTGAACCGCGGGGTTGAGCGACAACCGGCCCAGCCGCCGCGCCGTGGGATCGCCCAGTCGATCGGACGCCCACGCGTGCGCCGCCTCGTGCACCGACAGCGAGGCGATCAGCACGGCGATTTGAATGAGAACCTGAGTGAGATCGATGCCGGCCAGAACTCAAAAGTTTACCACACGGGCGCGCTCGTCCGGGCGGCGACGCGACGGATGGTGGCCAGCAGATGCCCGGCGTCGGCCGCCGTCGTGCGGAAGTTGACAATGCAGGCGCGCAGGGCGAAGTGCGGCCCGATCATGGCGTTCGACAGGTACGAATCGCCGTCGCGCTGGACCGCCACCATCAACGCCCGATTGAACGCGTTCAGCGCCTCGGTGTGGTCGCCCGGACCGGCCGCCTTCGCCCAAGGGCTTCGGCGGGCCAAGCGCAACGACGCCGGCACGTAGCGGAAGCACACGATGCTCAGCGGGACCGGGGCAAGGCGTTCGAAGTCGTCGCTGGCGTCGATCAGGCCGGCCAGTTGTTGCGCCACCGCGATGTTGCCGTCGATCGCCGCGCGCAGGGCCCGCGCGCCGTGGCACTTCAGGATGAACCAGATCTTCAGCGCCCGGAAGCGGCGTGACAGCTCGGGGCTGTAGTCCCAAAACGCGTACTCGGGCATGTCGGCGCCGGCAATCACGTCGATGTAGGCGGCGCCTTGCGTGAAGGCCTGGCGCAGGCGCTTCGGGTCACGCACCAGCAGGCAGCCCACGTCGAGCGGGGCAAAGAGCCACTTGTGCGGGTCCAGCGACAGCGAGTCGGCGCGCCCCAGTCCGGCCAGGGCGCCCCCCACGTGCGGAGAACCCGCGGCGAAACCGCCGTACGAGCCGTCAACGTGGAGCCAGACACCCGCGTTCCGGCACACGTCCGCAATCGCGTCCAGCGGATCGATGGCGCCGGTGTTCACGTCTCCCGCGGTGGCAACAACGCACACCACGTGACAGCCGGCGGCGCGGTCGGCCGCGATGCGCTCCGCGAGCACGGTGACGTCCATCCGGAAATCGGCATCCACCGGAATCTGCACGACGGCGCCGCGACCCACGCCCAGCATGGCGGCGGCCTTCGGCGTCGACATGTGGGTCATCGCCGACGTGTAGATGCGCGGCGGTCCCGGCAACGCCGCCACCCCATGCTGGTTGAGGTCGCGGTCCGTGCTGGCACGCAGCGCCACGGCCAGGCCCGCGAAGTTGGCGAACGACCCACCGCTCAGCAACACGCCCGTGCCGGCCGGGTCGAAGCCGGCCATGGTCTTGAGCCAGTCGATCACCTGGTGCTCCACGGTGGTGGCCGACGGCGCCGAGCGCCAGGAGGTGACGTTCTGGTTGAGCGCCGACGCCAGGAAGTCGGCGGCCACGCCGGCGAAGCTCGCGGACGACTGCACGTAACCGAACATCCGCGGGTGGCCGTTCTTGCGGCCCAGCGCCGCCAGCGCCGCGAACTGATCCATCACCGCGTCGAGGGCCTGCGGCTCTTCAGGCATCGCCTCGCGCACCAGCGCCGACAGCTCCTGCGGACGCACCGGCGGATAGACGGGGGGCTCCGCGGTGGTGCCGAAGTAGTCGAGGGCCCAGGCCAGCGCCGCGCGCCCCAGTTGCTCACGCTCGACCGCCGGCAGCTCGATTCCGTGTTCGCTCATGGGTTCGTCGCAAAGTAACCGATCACCGCATCCGCTGTCTTGGCGCCCACCACGCTGGCGAGCTCCTCGCGCGTCGCCCGGCGCACCCCCGACAGGCTGCCGAAGGTCGTCAGCAGCGTCTTGCGGCGGCGCAGCCCGATGCCGGGGATGCCGTCCAGTTCGGAGCGCAGGTCCCGCTTCGTCCGCGACAGCCGGTGGAAGGTGATCGCGAACCGGTGCGCCTCGTCTCGGATGCGCTGCAACAGCCGCAGCGCGGCGCCATGCGGATCCAGGGCGAGCGGCGCCATGCTGTCGCGCGTGAAGATCAGCTCTTCCTTCTTGGCCAGGCCGACCGCCACCAGGTTCGACAGTCCCACGGTCTCGAGCGCCGCGTAGGCCGCGTTCAACTGGCCCTTGCCACCGTCGATCACGATCAGGTCCGGGAACGGCCCGCCGTTCTCCAGCACGCGCGCATAGCGCCGGCGCACGACCTGTTCCATGGCGGCAAAGTCATCAAGGAACGTGCCGGGAGTCTCCCCGCCCGCGATCTTGAATTTTCTGTACTCCGACGGCTTCATCCGCCCGTCGTCACACACCACCATCGACGCCACGGTCTCGCTGCCCTGGATCGTGGAGATGTCGAAGCAGTCAATCCGACGAGGGAGTTTCGGCAGCCGTAACGCCGACTGCAACACTTCCAGCGCGTCGAAGTTGGCGGTGGCGTTGGCATCGAAGCGCGTGCGGTAGGCGAGCGCGGCATTGCGCATCGCCAGTTCCAGCAGGCCCTTCTTGTCGCCGCGCTGGGGCACGACGATGCGGACCTTGCGATCCGCCTTTTGGGTGAGCCAGGCTTCCAGCAGGTCCTGCTCGGCCACCAGCACCGGGATGTGGATATCCGGCGGCGGCGCCTGGTCCCAGTAGAACTGCTGAATCGCGGCTTCGACCACCTCGCTGTCCGACTCGCCGCCTTCCACGGCGTCGGTCACGAACTCGACGCGCTCGATGACGCGGCCGCCGCGGACCAGGAACACCTGCACCACCGCGCCCTTGGCGCCCAGCTTCACGCCAAACACGTCGCGATCGCCGAGCTCGGCCGACGCCATCTTCTGCTGGCGTTCCCGCATGGTTTCCACGGTGCGCATGGCGTCGCGCAGGTGGGCCGCCTCTTCGAAGCGCTCGTCCGAGGCCGCTGCCATCATTCGCGCCCGCAGTTGATCCGCGAGTTCGTCGTTGCGGCCCTCGAGGAACAGCCTGGTATCCGCCACCGCCACGGTGTACTGCGCGGGCGAGCAGATCGCGGCGACGCACGGCGCCAGGCAGCGCTTGATGTCGTACTCGAGGCAGGGCCGGTGCCGCTGCCCGGTGATCACCTCGTTGCACGATCGGATGCCGAAGATCTTGTGCGTGAGGGACATCGTCCGGCGCGCGAATTTGGCCGGCAGGAACGGGCCCGCATAGACATTGCCGTCACGCTCGACAGAGCGGGCCACCAGTACGCGCGGGAAGGCCTCGGCGGTGGTCAACTGGAGGTACGGGTAGTTCTTGTCGTCGCGCAGCAGGATGTTGAACTTGGGCGACCGCTGCTTGATCAGGTTGTTTTCGAGCGCCAGCGCCTCGACCACCGAGTCGGTGACGATCACTTCGAGGCCGGCGACCTCGTCCAGCAGGGCGTTGGTCTTGGGGCTGCTGCCGTAGGCGCCCAGGTACGAGCGCGTGCGGTCGCGCAGGGCCCGCGCCTTGCCGACGTAGATGGTCTCGCCCTGGGCGTTGTAGTAGAGATAGACGCCCGGCTGTTCCGGCAGCCGGGCGATCTGATCCTTCAGATCCTGGATGGGCATCGGCCTTCAGGCCGATCGTACCATGCCCTACCAGTAGACCTTCAGGCCAAGCTGGATCTCGCGGGGCGATCGGGTGGCGATCAGCTGGCCGAAGCGGTCCGACGCGACCTGGCACGTGGTCGTGGACACGGTGCAGGTGTTGTCGATGCCGCCGACGTTCGGGTCCGCCAGCCACTGCCGCTGATCGAACGCGTTGATGAGCTCGGCACGCACCTGCACCCGGACCGTCGAGGCCGGGTAGAAGTTCTTCGACAGGTTGATGTCCCACTGGTGACGACCGGGCTGGCGGAACGGCGCGCGCCCGGAGTTGCCGAACGTCCCTGCCGCCGGCGGCGCGAAGGCCGCGGGGTTGAACCAGTACGGAATGCCGTTGATGTACTGCTCGCCGGCGTTGATCGAGCCCACCAGGTCGGCAAACACGCCGCGGCGGAAGGTGTCGCTCGACACCAGGATGCGCGACACCGGCTGGCCCGAGCTGACGTTGACGATGCCGGCAACCTGCCAGCCGCCGAGCACCGCCCTGGCGAGCGTGCTGCCGGACTTGAAGAAGGGCAACTCGTAGATGTAGCTGGCATTGAAGATATGCCGGCGATCGGTCCGCGCATCGGCATAGTCGGCATCCGGGTTGAGCGGATCCTGCGGGATGTCCACTGCGTCGCGATCGTTGGTGGCATCGGTGCGATTGCGGCTGAGGGTGTAGTTCAGCGTGGCGCTGCCGCCCCGCTCCCCGCCCTCGTACTTGAACGACGTCAGCAGGCCGTGGTACCGCGACCGCGCCGTCGTCTCGCGGTAGGTGATGGTGCCGTAGGACTGGTATGGCCGGGCCGCGTTGACGGCGCCAGGGGTGACGGCCTGCAGCGCGACCACCGCTGCCGGCTGCGGCAGGTTGATGTCGGTGGGCCGGATCAGGTTATCTCCGCGGCTGCCCACGTAGCTGACGTCGATGGCGGCATCACTCCAGAGGCGCCGGGCCACGCCGACGTTCCACTGCATCATCCGCGGGTTCTTGAAATCGGTGGCGGTCCCGATGATCGTCCGCACGCCCGTCGTCGTCGAGGTCTGGCCGGACGCCGGGTTGCTCAACGTCGGATTGGTGAAGGTGACGTTGTTGACGATGGGCGGCATCGTGAAGGCGTTCTGCTCGAACGTGCCGACCAGCGGCTGGTCGTAGTAGATCCCGAAGGAACTGCGGACAATCGTGTTGCCCTCGCCCGAGAGGTCCCACGCCACGCCCGCCCGCGGCTGCAGGCCATTCTTCTGGAACTCGTAGATGGCGTCGCCGTACGGCGAGTTGACGCCGGCCTGGATGATGCCGTCGAGCAGGTTGCCTCGCGTCCGGTCGATCAGCGTGCCGGTGGCGTTGGCAAACGGCGGCGCCGCCGCGGCGGTGTAGGCGCGCGGGTCGAACGTAACGAGCAGGTTGTTGGTGTCGGTGATCGGCGGATAGAGCGAGTACCTCACCCCGTAGTCGATGGTGACGTTCGAGCGCGGGCGCCAGGTGTCTTGCGCGTAGAACTCGAACCGGTTGAAGCGCAGGTGCATGTCGATGTCGCGCTCCGCTTCGGTGTAGCTGCACCCGGTGCAGACGCCGTTGGCGTTGCCGCGCAGGAAGCTCTGGAACGCGGTGGGGCCGTTGGTGGTGGCCACGAACGAGAAGCCACCCTGGCTGCGGCTGGCGGCGTTTTCGTTCTTCTGCTCGAAGGTCATCAACCCGCCGGCCTTGAAGCCATGGTTACCCTTCTGCCACGAGAAGTTGTCGGTCACCGTGTGGTTGAGGTACTGGATGCGGAACAACTGGTTGGCACCCAGCAGGCTGAGGCCCGCGACCTCGATCACCGGCATCTGCCCGGACGCGTTCTCCGGAAAGATCTCGGGAATGGTGAGACCGTAGTCCGAGCGGCGGTTCCTGGTGCCGTCGGGATTGGTGGACGAGATGTTGTTGCTGCTGAAGTGGTAGTGCAGTTCGTTCAGCTTGTCGCCCAGGATGCTGCGCAGGCCGAACGCCGCCACCTGGCCCGGAATCGCGGTGTCGGTGGTGGCGATGCCCGGGATCGGCGTGCCGAGGAACAGTCCGCCCAGCTCCCGCGTTTCACTCAGGTCGTGCGTGTACCGCCCCCACAGACGTTGCGACGCTGACAGATCGAAGTCCACGCGCACCACTTCTTGCCGCGTGTTGTTGATGCTGGGTGAGCTGACCAGGTAGCGGCCGGCCGCTCCCGCCGCCAGCGGCGGGCTGTTGGGCGTCGGGTATCCGGCGAGCAGCCGCACGGCGTTGGGGTCGCGCTCGGCCGGTGGCACGTAGTTGGGGCTGGCGGGGTCGGTCAGCCACTCGGGGTTCGGCACCGTCGCCGTCAGCGACGCCGGCGCCCGCGTGATGCGCCGGAATTCCTGCGACCAGAAGAAGAACAACCGCTCCTTCGACTTCAGGGCCGGCCCGCCCAAGGTGTAGCCGAAGTTGTTGTAGCGCAGGTACGGCGGGTTGTCGCGCACCGCGGGGGCGGTGCTCTGCTTGCGGAAGTAGGAGTTGCTGTTCAACTTGTCGTTGCGAAAGAACTCGTAGCCGCTGCCCGAGAACTTGCTCGTGCCCGACTTGGTCACCACGTTGATGATGCCGCCGCCCGACCGCGGCCACTCGGCGGAATAGCTCGAGGTGATGATCTTGAATTCCTGGATCGACTCCAGCGTCGGCGTCGACAGCAGCGTGATGTTGCTCCCGACGTCGACGTTACTGACGCCGTCGACGAGCCAGTTGACAGCATTGCGGCGGGCGCCGTTGATCGACAGGCTCATCACGCTGGTCAGCCCGACGCCGACCTCGTCGGCCAGGTCGCTGGAGACGCCCGGCGCCAGTTCCGCGAGCTTGGCGAAGTTGCGGTTGTTGATCGGCAGTTCCTGCACCTGGCGGGCGCTGATCAGGCTTTGCACGGCGGTCGTCGCCTGCACCATTTGCTGGCCGGTCACCTGGACGACTTCGGCGACGCCGCCGGCCGCCAGCGTGGTGTCGATGACCACGCGGTCGTTGACCGACAACCTTACGCCCTGGACGACCCGCGACTGAAAGCCGGGCAGCGCGAAGGACACCTCGTAGTCACCCACCGGCAGCAGCGGCGCCACGTACTGGCCGTCGCCCGACGTGGTGCGCTCAAAGATGCGGCCGGTGGCCAGGTGCCTGACCACCACGACCACGCCGGGCAGCACGGCCTTGCTCTGGTCGGTGACGGTGCCGATGATGGTGGCGGTGGTTTCCTGGGCGTGAGCGGCGGACGGGACCAGGGCAACCAGGAGCAGGAACAGGCAACAACACAGGTCAACCCGAGAACGGCGCATAAGGCACCCTCCAGGTGAAAGCGTAGTCCAAAACCGCGGGGCCATGTGCGCGCCTTGTGAAGGCGCCGGTCATCGGCTACGCTTAGGCCCGTCCCATGACCTTCACTGGCGCGATTGGCGCCGTCTGCATGTTCCCGCTGCGGGCCATCATCAACCTCTCGGTGGCCCTCGGCATTCATCCCAACGTCCTGACCCTGATCGGCGTGCTGATCAACGTGGTGGCCGCCTGGGCGCTGGCCGTCGATCGGTTCGCGCTGGCCGGCGTGATCATGATCGTCGCCAACATCTTCGACTTCATCGACGGCAAGGTGGCGCACCTCACCGGCAAGCAGTCGGAGTTCGGCGCCTTCTGGGACTCGACGCTGGATCGCTTTTCCGACCTGGCGCTGTTCACCGGGCTGATCTGGCTGTATGCCGAGTTGGGCCGCAACGGCTATGTGCTGATCGCGACCCTGGCCCTGATCTTCTCGATCATGACCAGCTACGCCAGGGCCCGCGCCGAGTCACTGATCCAGAAATGCAAGGTCGGGTTCATGGAGCGCCCCGAGCGGATCGTGCTGTTCATGATCGGCGCCTTCACCGACCGCATGGCGGGCGTGCTCTGGGTGATCCTGGTGCTGTCGATCATCACGGTGAGCAACCGGATTCACTACACCTACCTGGCGCTGAATAAGAAGCCGATGCCCGCGGGGCTGTTCGCGCGCTTCTTCTTCTGGCGCGACGAGCGCGCCACGCTGCCCTACGACATCTGGGTGATCGCAATCCTGGCGTTCGTGTGGCTGGTGCCGCCCGACTGGATCAGCGACCCGACGGCGGCCGGCATGGGACTGCTCGGCTACCTGAGGTAGCGGCGGCTCTCTTCTTCGACTTCTTGATCGGCTTGTAACTACCCCACACGGCTTTCCGGGCCATTGATCCTCCAACGGCACCCCTGACAGGGGTGCCCTACGATGCCTTGCGTTTCTTCGCGCCGTTCCTGGCCACCGACTTGAGGCTGGTGACCTTCTTCGACGCGACCTCTGAATCGGCTTTCGCCGTCTTCTTCTTGCCCGAGCTCACCTGATCCAGGCTCTTGCGGAGTGCTTCCATCAGGTCCACGACCTTCGGCGGCGCCTGTTCTTCCGGCGCCACGAACTCCTCGCCGGCGATCTTCGCGTCGATGATCGCGCGCAGGCCTTCCTGGTATTCGTCCTTGTAGTCCGAGAGGTTCAGGTCGCCCTCGATGCTCTCAATCACCTGGCGCGCCAGCTTCATCTCGGCCGGGTTGACCTCGCCGCGCACCTCGCGCAACTCGTCGATCGCGTCGATGGTCCGGATCTCCGCCGCATGGTGCAGGGTGTACATGACCATGCCCTGCTTGTGCGGCTTCACCGCCACCAGGTATTCGCGGCCGTGAATGGCGACCTTGCCGATGCCGGCCTTGCCCTGCATGCCCTCGCGCATCACCGCGTAGGCGCCGGCGGCCATCGGCCCTTCGGGCGCCAGGTAGTAGGCCTTGTCCACGTACATCGGGGCCATCTGGTCTTCGTCCGTGAACTGCATCAGGTTGATGACCTTGGTCGACTCGGTCTTGACCTTGGCGATGTCTTCCTCGTCCATCACCACCCAGCGGCCCTTCTCGAACTCGTAGCCCTTCACCACTTCGGCGGCCGTGATCTCACGCTCGCACTTCGGGCACCACTTCTTCTGCTGGATCTTGGTCTGGCACTCGGCGTGGAGCTGGTTGAACGAGATCGTCGCGCTCGACTCGGTGGCGGGATAGACCCGCACCGGAATGGTGACGAGGCTGACCTTGATGTAACCCTTCCAGGTTGGACGTGCGGCCATGGGTGGTCTCCCTCTTATCGGCCCGTTTGGCAGTCGGAGTAGCATCCGCCTTCAGGCGGATAGACACTTCACAGATCTACGCGGATTCGCGCGTATCACGCGTGCCGAGGTGCAGCCCCGGCCCCTCGTCGAACGCGATGGTATGGCGGCCAATCTCCTCGCGCAGCAGGTGCCGCACTTCTCCGAGGTGCGGGCCTGGGACGGTCAACCGCCGGGCCAGCGCCTTCTGCCGCGACGCCAGCACCAGCGTGTCGCCGCTCTTCCACGTCAGGCCGCCGATGTCTACATAAGGCATGAAGCCGCTGTCGGTCCAGATGCCGTCCCGGTAGAGCCCGGGCCGGATGCGCGCGGACAGCGGCAGCAGGTAGCCGTAATACACGAACATCATGGCAATGCCGAAGAGCGACGCGAACCCGCGGGGCATGCGATACGCGGTGACCAGCAGGAGGACGCCCAGCATCACGCCGATGGCGAGATTGATGGCGTAGAACGGCGGCTTCGGCGGCGCCCACGACAGCACCACGTCGCGGCGGCGGCGCATCCAGGTGACGAGCTGCCACCCGACGCGAAGGTCAACCATGACGAAGAGCACACCGAGAGCGAGGAGGGATTGCCGTAACGCACCGGCAAGCTCCTCGGCGCTCATCGCGCCTCGGCCTTGGTGGCGTCGGCCTCGACGGCCTTGGCCTTGGCTTCGTCTTCGCGCGAGAGGGTGGGATCGAAACAGTGCCGGCAGCGCGCCTCGTAGGTGCCGGTCGCGCCGAGCAGCACGCGGTCCTGGCTGTGCACCAGGCGCTGCGTGTGGTTGGCCGGGTTGCCGCACACCATGCAGATGGCGCGGGTCTTGGTGATGTACTCGGCGATAGCCAGCAACTGCGGCATGGGCTCGAAGGGCTTGCCGAGGTAGTCCTGGTCCAATCCGGCGACCACCACGCGCACGCCGCGCGCGGCGAGGTCCGCGGCGACGCCCGGGAGTCCGGCGTCGAAGAACTGCCCTTCGTCGATGCCCACCACTTCGGTGTCGTGCTTGACCTTCGACAGCAGCTCCGCCGCCGTGCGGGCGCTCTCCGACGGGATGCGCAGCTCGCTGTGCGAGACGATGTGGTCTTCGGAGAAGCGGGTGTCAACGGCAGGCTTGAAGATCTGCACGCGTTGGCGGGCAATCTGGGCCCGGCGCAGCCGGCGGATGAGCTCTTCGCTCTTGCCGCTGAACATGCTGCCGACAATGACCTCGATCCAGCCGGTGGAGGGGGTGCGGACGACGTCCATGGGGTGATTATATGGGCCGCGCGCCGCTTTGTGCGCGCGGTCGGGCACGCGCCTGCCGGCGCGCGTCGGGCTCGGCGGCTGCGCCGCCTTGGTGGGGCTCGGGCCTTCGGCCCTCGTGGTTCCCACGACCGAGGCCAAACCCCAGAAGCGAGCGTCAGCGAGCGACCCCTACGAGGCCCGCAGGGCCGAGCCCTACGAGGCCGCGAAGCGGCCGAGCCTACGCCCTGGTCTGGTACTCGCCGGTTTCGGTGTTCACGCGAATGATGTCGCCCTCACCGATGAACGGCGGCACCTGGATGACGACGCCGGTCTCGAGCGTGGCCGGCTTGGTCTGGTTGGTGGCCGTCGCGCCCTTGATGGCGGGCATGGTCTCGATCACCTTCAGGTCCACCGACTGCGGCAGCTCGATGCCAATCGGGTTCTCGCCGTAGAACTCCACCTGGATGTTCATCTCGGGCTTCAGGAAGCCGACCGAATCCCCCATCAGTTCCGCCGACAGCTGCACCTGCTCGTACGACACGGTGTCCATGAAGTGATAGCCATCGCCGTCGTTGTAGAGATACTGCATGTCCTTCTGTTCCAGCGACACGCGCTCGACGATGTCTTCCGAGCGGAGCTTCTCTTCCGCCATGGTGCCGGTGCGGATGTTGCGCATTTTCACGCGCACGAAACCGCGGAGGTTGCCGGGGGTCACGTGCTGGCGGTCGAAAATCCGGTAGAGCTCTTTCTCGATCTTGACGATCATGCCCTTGCGGAGCTGGGTTGCGAGGAGGTTGTCTGCCATAAAGCCTTTGTTATCAGTTAGTAGAACCTTGCGAGTTTAGCATAGGGGCCGCGGGCCGGCCAGCCTGACAGGCGTGCTACGATGCCAGACATCGTGGCGTTTGCTCGCTGGGACCCATTCCGCGATCTCCTGACCATCCAGCATCGGCTCGAGCGCCTGTCGACCGGGCCGCAGGGCTGGACGCCCGCGGTCGATCTCTGCGAAACCGCGAACGCGTTCATCCTGACCGCCGAACTTCCCGGCGTCACCCGTGATCAGGTCCGCATCGACATCCGCGATGGCCGGCTGACCCTGCAGGGGCGGCGCGAGGCCCGGGTGTCGTGCGAGCAGTACCACCAGGTGGAGCGCGGCCACGGCGAGTTCTGCCGCAGCTTCGTCCTCCCCCAGGCCGTGGACACCACCAGCATCGCCGCCGAGATGCGTGACGGGGTCCTGACCATCACCGTGCCGAAAGCCGCCGAAGCCGGTCCGCGCCACGTCGAGGTGTCGTGATGCGGCGCTTCTCGTTGATTGCCCTCCTCCTGCTGACCGGCCTGGTCGCCGGCCTCGTGTTGTCGGGCACCGCCGACAATCGCGAAAGCGTGCTCGCGCGGCCCGGCGCCGAGGCCCCGGCCGCACAGCCGGCGGCGGCTCCTGCCCTGCCGGCGGCGGGCGTGGGCGGACCCGACTTCACGCGCGTCGCCGCGCAGACCGTCAAGGCCGTCACCAACATCTCGTCGGTGCAGGTCGTCAGGCGCCAGACCTCGCCCTTCGCCAACGATCCCTTCTTCCAGTATTTCTTCGGCGACCAGGGCGAGATGTTCGGGCGCCCGCGCGCCGAATCGAGCCTCGGGTCCGGTGTCGTCATTTCGCAGGACGGTTACGTGGTCACCAACAACCACGTCGTCGGCGACGGCGATGCCGAGGTCACGGTAACCGTCGGCGACTATCGCGACGTGCGCGCCAAGGTGGTCGGCGTGGACTCGTGGACCGACCTGGCGCTGCTCAAGATCGACGTCACCGGCCTGCCGGTGATTCCGTACGGTGACTCATCCAAGCTGCGGGTGGCCGAATGGGTCATGGCCGTGGGCAGCCCGTTCTCGCTCAGCCAGACCGTCACCGTCGGCGTGGTGAGCGCGCTCGGCCGCGCCAACGTCGGCATCACGCAGTACGAGGACTTCATCCAGACCGACGCCGCCATCAACCCCGGCAACTCCGGCGGCGCGCTGATCAACAGCCGCGCCGAGTTGGTCGGGATCAACACCGCCATCTTCTCGCAGAGCGGCGGTTACCAGGGCATCGGGTTCGCAGTGCCGAGCAACCTGGTGCGACGCGTGGTCGGCGACCTGATGAAGTACGGGCAGGTGCGCCGCGGCTCGATCGGATACGTCGAGGTGATGCCGCTGACCTCGCGCCTCGCCGACGAATTGCGCGCGCCCAAGACCGACGGCATAGTCGTCAACCAGATGGCCCGGGCCTCGGCCGCGTATCGCGCGGGCCTGCAGCCGGGTGACGTCATCCTGTCGGCCAACGGCCAGGCCATCGCCGATCCCTCGCAGTTCGTCCGCCTGATCGCCGACAGCGCCATCGGGTCCACCGTTCGCATCGAGGTACTGCGAGACGGAGCCCGGTCGACCTTGCGGATCCCGATCGAAGCGCAGCAGGAACGTCGGCAAAGGCGCCAGTAGGCATGCAGGCCTCGTCCGCCGCGACCCTTCCCCACAACACGCTCGAAATCACGCTGGCGCTGGCCCTGACCGTGCTGGTTGCCGGTGCCGTGGCCCTGCTGGCTGGCGGCCTCACGCGCCGCCTGCTCAGCTCCATCGAGGGCGAGCGTTTCTCGGTGCAGCCCATCGCCGACGCCACCGTCGGCATTGTCCGGCGCATCTCGTTCGCCATCGCCCTGCTCGTGGTGGCGTTTCCCGCCCTGGATTTCGCGGGTGTGGACCTGCGGGTCGGGTTGAGCGACGAAGAGGTGGCGCGGTGGGCGGTGCGCATCGGCATCCGCGTCGCGCTCCTGATCCTGCTGGCGTTTGCGACCAACCGCTTTGCGGCCTCGGTGATCCGGCGGTTCGAACACGAGGTGGTGACGACCGGCGACGCGCGGGGCTTCGACCCTTCGGCAGGTTCAGGGGCGTCCCGCGCAACGTCGGGGGACGAGCGGCGCAAGCGCGCGCAGACGCTGGGCGCCACGTTCCGCCGCTTCCTGTCGGCACTGATCTGGAGCACGGCCGTCCTCGTGATCCTGCGCGAGCTCGACGTTGACATCACGCCGGTGCTCACCGGCGCCGGCATCATCGGCCTGGCCGTGGGCTTCGGCGCGCAGACGCTGGTGAAGGACATCATCTCCGGCATCTTCGTGATTGCCGAGGACCAGGTGCGCGTCGGCGACGTCGCGGTGGTCAACGGCATCGAGGGCGCCGTCGAGGAAATCAACCTGCGGACCATCGTCCTGCGCAACCTCGAAGGCGTGGTCTACACGATCTCAAACGGCGACATCCGCACGCTCGCCAACCGCTCCAAGGACTTCGCCTACTACGTGCTCACGCTCGGCATCGACTACGACGATGACTCGGACGGCGCGGTGGCGGCGGTGAAGGAGGCGGCGGCGGAGCTGGAGTCGGATCCGGCGTTCGGCCCGCACATTCTCGAGCCGCTGGAGGTGCTCGGGATGGAAGACTTCAACGCCACGCAGGTCACGCTGCGGTTCCGCATCAAGACGCTGCCGCTCAGGCAGTGGGAGGTCGGCCGCGAGCTGCGGCGGCGGGTCAAGCGCCTGTTCAAGGCCCGCGGCATCCGGCTGCCGGGCCCCAAGATGGACGTCACGCTACGCCAGGGATGATTGGGGTCAGGCCACGAAAATCACCCTTTTGGGCATTCCCCGAAGGGTGATTTTCGTGGCCTGACCCCAATCATCCCTGGCGGTGGCCGGACACGGAGCGGTGGCCGGCGACCGTCGCGCGCCAGGGGTGTTCGGTGCCGACGCGGATGCCGATGCGGGTGTCCCACACGATCGCCGCGGTCACCAGCCCCTCGTCTCGAATCGTCAGCCGCCCGCGCGTCAGCGGGCGCAGGTTGTCGGCGACGGTGATCCCGAGGGCACGGGTCAGATTGCCAGGACCGCGGCACAGCTCGTGCTCCGGCACGGACGCCTTCCCCTTCCGCCACGGCGCCTTGGCCCGCCGGCGCTGCATCAACGCCAGGCCTTCGAGCGGCTCAAGCGCCCGGATCAACACCGCGGCAGGATGCCCCGCCGCTTCCGTCACCGCATTCACCATGTCGTGGAGGCCGTAGTTCAGGTAGACGTACGCCCGGCCGGGCGGTCCGTAGAGCGGCGCGTTGCGGACGGTCCGCCCCGCCGCCGCATGACAGGCGGGATCGGCTTCGCCGATGTAGGCCTCAACCTCGACGATCATCCCGGAGGCCACACCGTGTTGGGATTGGCAGACGAGGACCTTGCCGAGCAGATCGCGGGCGACGTCGAGCGTGGGCCGGTGGTAGAAACCGGCGGGCAAGATCACGGAACCGGCGCGCCCAGTTCGTCCAGGTAGCCGCGGGCCTGGACGCGCCGGGACTTGTCGTCAACGGCTTGCTGGATGATGACGATCGAGCCGTCCTTGAGCAGCCGCTCGCGCGCGAAGGCCACGGCCAGTGCCGTCGCGTCGCGGCCTTCCGCCCACTTGTCCACGGCCACCAGCTTCACGATCTCAACGGTGGCGGGATCGCCGATGCGCGCCAGCGCTTCGAGCGCGCCGCCGGCCAGCGCGCGCTTGCCGCCGTCGCGATAGAAGTAGTAGCGCTCCGTCAGCGAGGCCACCGCGCTCGCAGCGCGGATCAAACCCAGCGCGTCCATCGCCGCCAGCTGCTCGACCTCATTCGACCGATTCAGGAGCGCGAACAGGCCGTCGGTCAGCCCGGCCGGGGCCGGCGGGCGGAAGCCACGCGGGTCGAACGACACCGCGAGCACGCGCCCGGCGACGCGGGCGCCGGCAATCCGCGTCCGCCGATCGTCCGACGTCATCATCTGCAGGAGCGACTGCCCTGCCGCCGCCAACTCCGGCGACGAGGCGGCCCGGGCCGAGCGGCCGGCGAGAATGCCAAACGCGTAGGCGGCCGCGACGCGGTCCGCGCCGGTGGTCGCCGACAGCATGGCGAGCGGCGTGGCGAAGGCCCCCGGCGTGACCGGCACGACCGGCGCCAGGCCGGCGTCGAACGCCGCCTCGAAGCTCCTGCCCGGCAACTCGATGCCGTGCCGAGCCATCAGCTCGAACAGGATCGGTTGTGCCTCGGCCGCGGGGGCGAGGCCACCCAGGGCCACCATCAGGACTGCCGTGCGCACCATGTTTGTCATTTGGCGACCGTCAACAGGACCTTGTTCGACGACAACACGGCCTTGAGGTAGCGGCCGGTGTGGGATTCTTTCACGTGCGCGACCTGCTCGGGCGTGGCCATGGCCAGCACGCGGCCGCCGCCCTCACCGCCCTCGGGGCCGAGGTCGATGATCCAGTCGGCCACCTTAATCACATCCAGGTTGTGCTCGATCACCACCAGCGTGTGCCCGGCTTCTAGCAGCTTGCGGAACGCCGCCAGCAGCTTGGCGATGTCGTCGAAGTGGAGACCGGTGGTCGGCTCATCCAAAATGTAGAGCAGGCGCTCGCCGGTATGTGACGACAGGTGCGCGGCAATCTTGATGCGCTGCGCCTCGCCGCCCGACAGCGTCGTCGCCGGCTGCCCCAGCCGCAGGTAGCCGAGGCCGATCTCGTCGAGCACCTGCATGCGCCGCAGCACCTTGGGCGTGCTGGCGAAAAACGTCAGCGCCTCGCGCACGGTCATGTCGAGCACCTGCGTGATGTTCTTGCCGCGGTAGCGCACGTCGAGCACCTGGGTCTTGAAGCGGCGGCCGTCGCACTGCTCGCACGGCACGAACACGTCGGCGAGGAACTGCATCTCGACGCGCACCTCGCCCTCGCCCTGGCAGGCTTCGCAGCGGCCGCCGGGGACGTTGAACGAGAAATGGCTCGGCGTGAGGCCGCGCGACTTGGCGTCCTTGGTCGTCGCAAACAACTCGCGAATGGGGTCGAACGCCTTCAAGTAGGTCACCGGGTTCGAGCGCGGCGTGCGGCCGATCGGCGTCTGATCCACCAGCACCACGTCGCTCACGTAGTCATGGCCTTCGAGCCGCTGGTGCGCGCCGACCTTGCGGTCCCAGTCGCCCTTGGCGCGCTTGATGGCGGCGTAGAGCACGTCGTGCACGAGCGTGGACTTGCCCGACCCGCTCACGCCGGTCACGCACGTCAGCGTGTTCAGCGGGATCTCGATGTCGACGCCCTTGAGGTTGTGCTCGGTGGCCCCGAACAACCGGATGCGCTGCGGACCGCCCTTGCGGCGGGCCTGCGGCACCGGGATGCTGAGCTCGCCGCGCAGGTACTTCGCGGTCAGCGAGCGCGGCTCGTTGAGCAGCGCGTCGAGGGTGCCGGCAAACACGACACGGCCGCCGTGCTCGCCGGCGCCGAGGCCCATGTCGACGAGATAGTCGGCGACGCCGATCATGTCGGCGTCGTGCTCGACCACGATCACGGTGTTGCCCTGGTCGCGGAGCTGGCGCAGGATGTCGATCAGCCGCTGGTTGTCGCGCGTGTGGAGGCCGATCGACGGCTCGTCCAGCACATACAGGGTGCCGACCAGCGCCGACCCGAGCGAGGTCGCCAGGTTGATGCGCTGCGCCTCGCCGCCCGACAGCGTCGACGACAGGCGGTCCAGCGTGAGGTAGTCGAGGCCGACGTCGCGCAGGAAGCCGAGACGCTTCTGGATCTCCTTCAGCACCTTCTCGGCAATCGCCGCTTCTTTCTCGGTGAGCAGCAGCTGCTTGAAGAACTGCTCGGCCTCGCGGACAGTCCGGCCCGAGGCCTTGTCGATGGTCACGCCGCCCACCTGCACGTCGCGGGCCTCGCGCCGCAGGCGCGTGCCGCCGCAGTCGGGGCAGGTCAGGTAGCCGCGATAGCGGCTCAGGAACACGCGAACGTGGACCTTGTATTTCTTGCGCTCCAGCCAGCGGAAGAACCCGCGAATGCCTTCGTAATCCGCCCCCCGCCCTGCGCCTGTCGCCGGGTCGCCATCGACCACGAATTTCACTTCGTCCGGCGTGAGGTCGGCCCACGCCACGTCCAGCCGCACGCCCCTGGTCTTGGCGGCGCGCTTCAACTCGGCCAGCTGCGAGCGGTAATGCGGCTTGGTCCACGGCTCGACGGCGCCCTGGTTGATCGACTTGGCCTGGTCGGGCACCACCAGCTCGAGATCCAGCTCGATGATGTTGCCGAAGCCGTGACAGGTCGGGCAGGCGCCGAACGGGTTGTTGAACGAGAACAGCCGCGGCTGCGGGTCCTCATAGGGAATGCCACAGGTGCGGCACTCGAACCGCTCGGAGAACAGATGCCACACCGGCTCGCCGGCGTCCGCCAGTTGCAGCGCCCAGGCGGCGCCGCCGCCCTCGGCATACGAGGTCTCGATCGAATCGGTGATGCGCGTGCGCGCGTCGGCCGAGGTCTTGATGCGATCGACGACCACGCGCAACACCGATGCGGTCTTCAACGCAGCCGCCGAGACGTCTTCGAACGCCACGGCGTTGCCATCTATCAGGAGCCGGCCAAATCCCTTTCGTCGCAGCCCATCCAGTAGGGCCGCGGATGGCACAGAGGAATCAATCAGGGCCGCAGATGACACAGATGACGCAGAATTCAAATTCTTCTGATCTGTGTCATCTGTGTCATCTGCGGCCCTGGTCGATTCATCTGAGTCATCTGCCGCCCTGGTTTCGTCCGCATCGCCCATCTGGACGATGGGAAGGTCGAAGCCCAACAGCAGCCGGCTGCCTTCCGCCAACGCCATGAGTTTCTGCGTGACAACTTCCGCCGTCTCGCGGATCACTTCCTGGCCGCACTTGCGGCAAATGGTGCGGCCGACGCGGGCGTAGAGCAGGCGCAGGTAGTCGTGAATCTCAGTGACCGTGCCCACGGTCGATCGCGGATTGCGGACGCTGTTCTTCTGGCGGATGGCAATCGACGGGCAGATGCCCTCAATGCGATCGACGTCGGGCTTCTCCATCCGCTCGAGGAACTGGCGGGCGTAGGCGGAGAGCGACTCCACATAGCGGCGCTGCCCTTCGGCGTAGATGGTGTCGAAGGCCAGCGACGATTTGCCGGACCCGCTGACCCCGGTGAACACGATCAGCTTGCCGGTGGGCAGCGTCAGATCGACGTTCTTGAGGTTGTGAGTTCGGGCGCCGCGAATGATCAGTGAGGGGCTCTCGGATTCAGGCGGCATGGGTTCGTTGAAGGCTGAAGGCTTACAGGCGCGAATTTGATCGCGCCTGTAACCTTCAATACTACCTCCTGCGCCTGGGGGGTTCAACTACCGCAGCGCCACCGTGAACGGATTGCCATCGGGCCTGGCGTTATCCCGGCCCACCTCGACATCCACCGGCCGGCTCTGGCCGTCGATCTCGAGCACAAACCGTAGAGCGGTGACGTTTTTGTCCACTTCGAAATCAAAACCGTCGATGTCGGCGTCGGTGCGGGCCCGGAAGCGAATCGTCCGGTCGCCGTCCTTTTCCACCTTGTCTTGCTCGTGCGTGACGACCGCGGTCGTCACGCGGCGCTCCGTGTGCAGGCGCCCACGGGGGCCGCGGACCACCACCGGGCGCGAGCCGGTGCGGACGACGCGGCTCTCTTTCTCGAGATCCACGCGATCGAGGTCGCGCAGCTTGCCGCCCTCGGCCATCACCTGGCCGCTGAAGTTCAGGAGCTTGCCCGGCGTGGTCCAGCGCACGTGCCACTGGTTGCCGTCGGACCACACGTAGTAGCCGCGGTCCACGCCCTCACGGAACACGGGACGGCCTTCGAACCCTCTGCTATCGACCGCCGCGCCGAGCCCGGCGGATGAGAGAAGCAGTGCGACACCCAGCAGCATTGCGCGTTTCATGGCGGACTCCTTTGGCGGGCCCTCGCCCTTCCTGAATGCTTAGAACGGCGGGCCCCTCGGAAGGTTTAAACGGCTCAGGTTACACTACGCCGTCATGATCACATCCGCCCGAATCGCCGCGGTTCTGCTGCTCGCCGGCGCCGTCTCCCTGGCCGCGCAATCGCCCGCGTTTCGGGCGGACGGGCCGCTGCCCGTGTCGGCGCAGTCGTATCCCTTTGGCGCCGCGGATCACACGCGCACGCCTTCCGACCTCAGCAAGGCGGGCTACGTCGAAGAAGAGTTCCTGTTCAGCGGGACCGCCAACGTCTACGACCGGCCAGAGCCGGGCCCGGCCGTCGTCCGCACGCCCGGTGTGCCGTACACGACGCGCGTGCTCGTGCGGCGTCCCGCCGCGCGCGCGAAGTTCAGCGGCACGATCGTCGTCGAGATGCTGAACCCGTCGAACCTGTTCGACCTGAACATCGGCTGGGCGGTCTCGAACGCGCAGTTGGTCCGCAACGGCGACGCCTGGGTCGGCATCACCGCGAAGCCGGTGGCGGTGGCGTCGCTCCAGGCGTTCAACCCGGCGCGTTACGCCGCGCTGTCGTGGCCGAATCCGCTGGAGGCGAACGACCCGGACAACTGCGACACGGTGGATCGCGACAGCGACCGCGCCACCGAGAACGGGTTGATCTGGGACATGCACCGCCAGATCGGCCAGTGGCTGCGCGGGCGCGGCGCCAACAACCCGTTCACGTACGGCGCGGCGACCGGCGCGCATCCGGTGGAGCGCCTGTATGCGTGGGGCTACTCGCAGACGGGCGGCTTTCTCTACACCTACGTGAACGCCATCCATCCGCTCGACGTGAAGCAACTCGGCAAGCCGCTCTTCGACGCCTACGTGATTGCCGTGGCAAGCGGGCCGTCGCCCATCAACCAGTGCGTGCCGCCGATACCGGCCGGCGATCCGCGCCGCGTGATCAAGGACGTGGGCGTACCGGTGGTGCGCGTGATGAGCCAGTCCGACTATCTGCCGTCAGTGGCTGCGCGGCTGCCCGACAGCGATGCGGCGCCGAACCTGACGCGGAATTACGAGATCGCCGGTTCGGGACACGCCACGCCCGACGAGCTGACCTACGCCGCCGCGCCGGCCGACATCGTCAAGGCGGGGCGCGCGGTGCCGCCGATGTCGTGCAACGAGGGACCGCGCAGCCGCTTTCCCAGCCGCATCGCGTTCAACGCGATCCTGCAGAACCTGGATCTCTGGGTCCGCAAGGGCACGCCGCCGCCGAAGGCGGAGCAAATCAAGGTGGTGGACGGCAAGCCCGTGCTCGACAGGTTCGGCAACGTGGCGGGTGGCGTGCGCTCGCCGTTCGTGGATGTGCCGACCAGCACGTGGAACGGCAATTCGACCGGTGAGTCGTTCTGCCGCATTGCCGGGCACGAGGTGCCATTTGATGCGGCGCGGCTCGCGGAGCTGTACCCGAAGCCGGGCGACTACGCGCGGGCCGTGGAAACCAACGTGAAGGCCCTGGTCGCCGCTCGCTTCATTACGCAGGCGGATGGTGACGAGCTGGTTGCCGACGCGAAGAGGCGGCCGTAGCCCTACAGCCCGGTCAGCGCAATCGCACCATCGCCCGTCAGGGCCCGTCGCAGGTAATCGATCTGCCCCAAGTGGTAGTTGAGATGCCCATTGAGGTGGATCAGGAACTGCTGCGTCGACACCGACGACCCGTAGAACGGCTCCGGATAGGCGGTCGCGAGCGCCTCCTCCGACAGTCCGCCGACCACCCGCGGCACCAACGCGTGGACCTCTTCGAGCCGCGCGACCAGTTCGTCCTTGTCGGTGTCTTTCTGGCTGAACTCGAGCGGCCGCTCGCGGGCGTAGTCCACCTTGCCGAGCTGCCGGCCAATGTATTCGCGGAGGTTCCCCTCCAGGTGCAGGGCGAGGTTGCCGGCGGGGTTGGTCACCCCGGGCAGGGTTTGCCACAGGGTCGCGGTATCGGGAAAGGCGCGCAGCTCCTGGATCAGGCGCGCGATGTCTCGGGCATACAAGGCGGCGAGTTCGGTGGCTAGCATGCCAGGAATTCTAGCCGAACCGATAGCCCGGACGTCGGGGCCTGATCATGAGGAGGCACATCTGGAGCCGGCAGGAGTGAGCGCCACCGCTGATAGGTCCGTGCACTCAGCGACTCGATAGCCGTTCTTGCCCGCGCGCTTGGCCTCGTACAAGGCCACGTCCGCGCTCTTCATCAGCGTGTCCGCGTCCTCACCGTGCACGGGATAGATACTGATACCTGCGCTGGTGGTGATGCTGACGGTCTGGCCCTCGACCCGGTACGGTTGCGACAACGCCCCGATCACTTTTGACGCCACCTTGGCCGCACCGCCGGTCCCGCTGGGGTGCGACAGCACGATGATGAACTCGTCACCGCCGAGGCGCGCCACCGTATCCTCTTCGCGCACGGTCGCCACCAGGCGCCCCGCGACCATGCGCAGCAGGGCGTCGCCGGCGCTGTGCCCCAGCGTGTTGTTGATCTCCCTGAATCCGTCCAGATCCAGATAGACCACTGCCATCGTGCTCGAGTTCCTCCGCGCATGGACCAGGGCCATTGCGATTCTTTCGGCCAGAAGTCGTCGGTTCACCAAACCCGTCAGGGGGTCCCTGAGGGCCAGGGATTCAAGCGTCTTGCCGTGATGGCGGGAGGCCTCGTAGACCAGCCGGACTTCGAGCATGTTGCGAACCCGCATCAACACCTCGGTCAGATCAAATGGTTTGCTGACGAAATCCTTGGCACCGCACTCGAGCGCCCGTAACTTGTGAGCCGGATTGGCGGTCACGGCCAGCACCGGCAGGTAGCCGTCGGCTTCGAGGTCCTGCAGGCCTGCCATGACCTGGAAACCATCCAGGCGAGGCATCACGAGGTCGAGGAGGATTAAGTCGTAGCGGTTCTCGCGGTGCAACCGGCAGACCTCGCCCGGATCGGTGGTCGACGTGATCGACACGTAGCCGGCGCCGGCCAGCATCCGCTCGAGCAGCAGGACATTGACCTTCCGGTCGTCGACGATCAGCACCTTGGCGCGAAGAATGTCAGATGCGCTTATCATGCTGATTCCGCCGCCCTATTGGCCCTGGCTCCCATGGTGGCAGATTCCAGGGCCAAATCGAGCGTCCCCATGAACTCGTTGACCTTGATCGGCTTGGTGAGATATCGGAAGAAGCCCGCCTCCAGGCCCTTCTGGATATCGCGCGGCATGGCATTGGCACTGAGGGCCACAATGAGGATGTGCGCGGTGGCCGGGTCATCGCGCAGGATTTTCAGCGCTTCGATACCGCTGATTCCAGGCAGGTTGATGTCCATCAGGATCACCTCCGGACGAGCGGCTCGCGCCAACTCGATGCCGACGGCACCATTCACCGCGGTCATCAAGCGAATGTCGGATCGGCGCGAAATCAACTGCTCGACCAACGCCAGGTTCGCCGGGTTGTCCTCGACATAGAGCAATGTGCGCAGCGGTGCGCTGGACACCTCTCGCGCCGGCACGACGACGGTGGATTCGGCGCTGGCCGCGGTCGGTTGTGGTGCGGGAGTCAGCAGCAGTTCGAACCAGAATACGCTGCCTACCCCGACCGCGCTTTCCACGCCGATCACGCCTTTCATCAGCTCGACCACCCGCTTGCTCATCACGAGGCCGATGCCGGTGCCTTCCTCGGTGCTGCTCTCTTGTCCGAGACGGTTGAACGGCTGAAACAGCTGCGACAGCTTTTCTGGAGGCAATCCCGCGCCGGTATCCTTGACGCTGATGCGCACGCGTCCCGGCGTGCTGACGGCGCACTTCACCTCGACCGTGCCCTGCTCCCGGTTGTATTTGATCGCGTTGGACAGCAGGTTGATCAGCACCTGCTTCACGCGGGTTCGATCGGCGAGGACAAAGTGCGGCATGTCCAACTTGGGAAAGGTCATGCTGATGTGACGCTGTTGCGCTTGCGGCTCCATCATGGCCTCGCAGTCGGCCAAGACTTCGGCCAGCGACGCCGGTTCCGGCGAGATCGACAGCATCCCCGATTCGACCACTGCGAGATCGAGGACTTCGTTGATCAACTTCAGCAGGTGCCACCCCGCCTGCAGGATGTGGCCAATGCTGTCCTTCTGGGAGGGCGTCGGCAACGGCGAGGTCGACTCCAGGAGCTGGGCGAAGCCGAGGATGGCATTGAGCGGGCTGCGAAGCTCATGGCTCATGTTGGACAGGAAATCTGATTTCGCGAGGTTGGCTTTCTCCGCCGCGGACTTGGCGCTCTCCAGTTCGACGTTGGTTTCCTGGAGTGCCAGCTCGAAGCGTTTTCGCTCGGTGACATCGCGCGCGGCCGCGAAGACGCCTTGCAGCCGCCGATCCCGGTCGTAGAAGGTCGTCGCGTTGTAGGACACGACGGTTTCGGTGCCGTCCCAGGCGCTCGCGGTCAGCTCGTAGTCGGTGACCTTCTTTTCACTCAACACGAGCTTGATGGCCGCATCGGCCCGCTCCGGGTCGGTGAAGTAGTTCTTGAACGGCGCGCCGATCAACTCGTCACGCGTGCAGCCGGTCAGCGCCTCCATCTGCTTATTGACGTCTGAAATGATGCCGGACGGATCGGTCGTCATGATCGCGTCGATGTTGGATTCAATGAGCGAGCGCGTATAGAACTGCTGGTCGCGCAGGCGCTGGTCCAGTCTCTTCTGTTCCTCTTCAACCTGCTTGCGCGCGGTATTATCCGTGCCGATCAGGAGATAGCCGATGATCTCGCCTTGCGCATCGCGCAGCGCCGTGACCGACACAATCGCCGGAAAGCGGCTGCCGTCCTTGCGAATGTAGGTCAGCTCGTAGATGTCCTCGATGCCGCGTGACGCCTTGAACACCAAGGCCTCGAAGCCCGGGGTGATCGGTGTGGCGAGCTCCACGCTCAACGCCTTGGCACGCGCGATCACCTCCTGCGGATCGGAAATATCGGCCGGCGTGATCTTGTTCATCACGTCGGCGGCGGCGTAGCCGAGCATGCGTTCCGCGCCGACGTTGAAGATCTGAATGACGCCCTTGGCGTCGGTGGCGATACTCGAGAAATTGGCGCTGTTGAAAATCGCGCTCTGCAGGGCGCCCGCCTTGAGCAGCGCCTCTTCGGCCTGCTTGCGCGCGGTGTTGTCGGTGCCAATCAACAGGTAGCCGATGATGGCGTCCTGCGCGTCGCGCAGCGCCGTGACCGACACCACCGCCGGGAAGCGGCTGCCGTCCTTGCGGAAATAGGTCAGTTCGTAGATGTCCTCGATCCCGCGCGAGGCCTTGAACACCAGCGCTTCGAACCCCGGCGCAATCGGGGTGCCGAGTTCGACGCTGAGGGCCTTGGCGCGAATGATCACTTCGTCCGGATCGGAAATGTCGGCCGGCGTGATCTTGTTCATCACCTCGATGGCCGCGTAGCCCAGCATCCGCTCGGCGCCGACGTTGAAGATCTGGATGACGCCCTTCGCGTCGGTGGCGATACTCGAGAAATTGGCGCTATTGAGAATCGCATTCTGCAAGGCGCCGGTCTTGAGCAGGGTTTCCTGGCGCCGCACCTCGATGATGCCCGCCGCCGTGCCAGCGGCGGAATTGCCAATTGCAGTGGGAAGCTTCTTGGGCGTGGCCGGTCGGCGCGAGAGCTTAGTGGTCGGCGACGCGCTCTTGGCCGTCGTACCGCGCGTGTCGCCCTTGCGCCGTGTCGGTTCGCGGAGGAGCCGGCTGGTCATTGATGTCCTTTGGACGTGCGCGCCGCGTGGAGCCGCCTGACACGACGTACGCCTTCGGCTGGTTTGCTACGGTGAGAGCGAGAGATGGGGTCGAACGGAGGACCCCAGTATAGCAACCGAAGGCAGCGTCGAAGAAAGGGCTACAGACCGAAATCTGTAGCCCCTGATACGGCCGTGGTGGGTAGGCGTGGACCCACATGAGACGTAGGCGCCTTACTTGGCGGGCTGAGTTACCGCATTCATCTGAAGCGTGACCGCCGTCTGCGCCAACAGCCTGCCGTTCACCGATGCGCCGGTGTTGACCGCGATCAGCGTCTTGCCCAGCAGGATACCCTCGAAGTGTGCGGTGGTTCCCAGCGTTGTCGCGCCAGCGACCTGCCAGAAGATGTTCTTGGCCCGCGCACCGCCGGCCAGGGTCACCCGCGTGCCGTTGGCCTGATTCAAGGTGCCCGCCACCTGGAAGATCCAGACATCGTCCGGGCCACCCGTGAGGGTGACATCGGTCGTAATCAAGAGGCCGGTCCCCCATTTGTAGAGGCCAGGCTCGAGCGTCAGTCCGCCAATTTCACCGGCGCCCAGTTCCGTGAAGTCGGGGAAGACTCGTCCAGCCGCGTCGTCGTAAGCGAATCCCATGTCAAGCACCGCCGAGTCGAGAAAGCTGGCATCATTTGTCGCGCAGGGAAGCGGACCAGCCGCGTCGACCACGAACAGTTTCCCCGACACTTCCCCGCACGTCAGCAGCAGAGCTGCACCGGTGATCGGGCTCGTGCCAACATCCCCGACAACGGCGGAGGCATAGACGTCGGTGATTCCGCTCTTGCTCAGGATGGCGAAGGTGCCCGCCGTGCCGAGGTTCACCGGCACCGGACCGAGGCCGCGCTCACGCGCGCTGGTGTTGCTGGATACGACCATGATTAGTAAAGCCGTGGACCACATTAGAGGTTTGGTCATTGTTCGAACACTCCCTGTTCCGTATTAAGTTCGTCGTGAGAAGCTCGGCGCTTCTTAGTGTCGGACTGGAGAGTAAATCCCGACGCCAGCCGTGTAAATCAGCCGGAGGCTGAAGCTGTCGTAGGAAGCAGGCTGAAAGGTCTGTCAGGGTTTGTCTTACAGGGAGGCTGAAGGGCCGGTCACATCACCAGGTCGTTCCGGATCGCGTACTGGACGATTTCCGCGCTGTTCTTGACGCCGAGCTTCACCAGCACGCGCGCTCGATAGGTGCTGATCGTCTTGACGCTGAGTGCCAGCTCGTCGGCGATTTCGGTCACGGTCTTGCCCGCGGCGATCCGGGACATGACGTCATACTCACGGTCGGAGAGGGTCTCGTGCGGCGCGCGCGTGACATCCTTGTTGACGCCCAGGGCGAGCTTTTCGGCCAGCGCGGGACTGACGTATCGGCCACCGGCCAGGATCTTGTGGATGGCCTTCGCCAACTCCTCGGGAGCGCTCTCCTTGGTCATGTAGCCTCCCGCTCCCGCCTTCAGGACACGAACGGCAAATTGATCTTCCGGGTGGCCGCTGAGTACCAGCACCGGGAGCTTGGGCCATTCGGCCTCCACTTCCTTGAGGAACTCCAAGCCATTTTTTCCCGGCATGGTGATGTCGAGCAGCGCGACATCCCACGTGTGGTCGCGAAGGTGTTCGAGCGCCTGACGTACATCGGCGGCTTCGCCAAATGTGGCGCCGTGGAACTCATCGGAAAGCAGCGCCCTCACACCCCGCCGGACAATCGCGTGGTCATCGACGATCAGGATTCGAATCATGGGATCGGAATCCAGGCGGTGACGGTGGTCCCTTTGCCCGGAGCACTGGAGATGTTCACGCGGCCGCCCAGAATCGCCGCGCGTTCCCTCATCCCCAGCAAGCCGAGCGACTTGGACAGGGAGGGATCCGCCTGGTCAAAACCGCGGCCATTGTCCCTGATCAGCAGAACCAGCCGGTCGCGTTGCTTCTGCAGGACCACCTCGGCCCGCGTGGCTTCGGCGTGGCGAGCGACATTGGTCAGCGTCTCCTGGAAAATGCGAAACATGGCGGTCGATGCGTCCGCCGCAACAACGTCTGTGGTGAGCAGCCGGACCGTGCACTGAATACCAGATCGAGCCTGGAATTCCTGGACCTGCCATTCCACGGCGGCCGCCAGGCCCAGATCCAGGACCGCCGGCCGGAGTTCTGTTGAGATTCTGCGAATGGATTGGATGATGCTGTCGGCCAACTGCCGCGTGGCGCGAATCCTCTCGAGCATCTCGCCGTCCTTCGGCATCCGCGCCTCCAGCCAGGCGAGGTCCATCTTCACCGCGGTCAACGACTGGCCCAGCTCGTCGTGGACTTCTCGGGAGATCCTGGTCCGCTCCTCTTCTCGCACCGACAGCAAGTGCGCCGCAAGATGCCGCAACTGCTCGCTCGATGCCCGCAGCAGCCGCTCGCTCTCGACCAACTCCGCCGTGCGCGAGAGGCGCAACAGGTTCCTCACCCGCACGCACAGTTCTGCGCGATCAACAGGTTTGGCGAGAAAGTCCTCGGCGCCGGCGCTCAGCCCGAGCATCCTGGCGTTGCGATCGTCCAAGGCGGTGATGATGATGATGGGAATGTTCTTCGTGGCGGGGTTGCCCTTGATCGCGCCCACCACCTGGTACCCGTCCATCCCTGGCATCAGCACGTCGAGCAGGACCAGGTCGGGCGCTTGCTGGGCGACCATGGCGAGTGCTTCCTGGCCACTGGCAGCGCTCTGGAGGAGAAAGCCTTCTGGCCGGAGCATGCCCTCCAGAACCAGCCGGTTGGGGAGCTTGTCATCCACGATCAGAATGCGTGCCTGATGGTCAGGCATGCCAGGGCTCGCGTTCATCGTGGGAGCGCCGTCAACCGCAGGTCTATTGACGATGCGTAGCTCGGAAATTTGTCAGGGGGAATTTGTCAGTGGCTGACGGCAATGAGACGCCTCCTACTGTATCCGCAAGGACCTTGGCCCGGTGGACAAAGATGATCGGTGATTTGCGAACACCATGGGCAACATCCCCACAGGGCCGCAAATGCAATCCCGCGCACGCGCGACCACCGCGCCCGGAACTGCTTGATTGCAGGGGAGTTATTTTGGAGCCGGCGATCCGACCTCCTGACGGGCCTGTTCCCGATAACCGCTAGCATGGCCCCAGTCTGGCGTTTGGCCCTGCCGGAGTCTTCTGATAAGCTGTCTGTCTTGTCCGCTGACCGCCACGCGCGAAGGCGGCCCTCGCTCGGAAGCCGGCGTAGCTCAGTTGGTAGAGCAGCTGATTCGTAATCAGCAGGTCGTCCGTTCAATCCGGATCGCCGGCTCCAACCTTCGCCCTTGAAACGATAGGGCTTCGGTTGGCAAGCCACTTCCCACACCACCCAACGGTCATCGGCGCCTGCGCGCCGTGTACGTCGCAGTGCAGCTGCAGGCTACCGGTACCCCGCCGCCTGCAACTCGAACAGCTGCGCGTAGCGGCCGCCCGCCTTCAGCAGCTCCTCGTGCGAGCCCAGCTCGGTCACCTTCCCATCCGCGATCACCGCAATGCGATCGGCAATGCGCACCGTCGAGAAGCGGTGCGAGATGACGATGCCGATGCGGCCATGCAGCATCTGTTTGAGTTCGGCGAAGATCGCAGCCTCCGCTTCCGGATCCAGCGACGCGGTCGGTTCGTCCAGGATCCAGATGTCGGCGTTGCGGTACATGATCCGGGCCAGCGCCAGGCGCTGCCACTCGCCGCCCGACAGGTCGTGGCCGCCCTCGAAGAGGCGGCCCACCTTCGAGTCGAGGCCGTTCGGCATCTTCTTCACCAGCCATTCGCTCCGTGAGTCCCGGAGCGCGGCCAGCACGCGCTCGTCGTCCACGGCGCCGTCCGGCCGCCCCATGGCGACGTTCTCGCGGACGGTCAGCTCGTAACTGGCGAAGTCCTGGATCAGCACGCCGATGTGATTCCGCAGCTCCCCGGGATTCAGTTCCCGCACATCGGCGCCACCGACGCGGACCGCGCCCCGGTCGACGTCGTAGAAGCGCAACAGCAACTTGACCAGCGTGCTTTTGCCGGCGCCGTTCTCCCCCACCAACGCCATCAGCTCGCCGCTGCGGATGTGCAGGTTCAATCCCGCCACGGCCGGCTCGGTGCCGCCCGGATACGTGAACGCGACGTCGTCGAACTCGATGCCCGCCGCGAGCGAGGCCGGCACCGGGCGCGCCGGCGAGGCGACCGGCACCAGCGGATCGATCGACAGGAACGAGAAATAGTCTTCGAGAAACGTCGTGTGCTGATCGACCGACACGAACGTGCTGGAGATCTGCGCCAGCGTCCCGGACACCGACGAGAAGGCACCGATGACCAGCACCACGCCACCGGGATCGATGGCGCCGGCGACGCCCTGGATGGCGACGAACATGTACGCCAGCGCCAGCGCGGTTCCGGTCACCAGGCCGGTGAGCATCGAGATCCGCGTGCCGGACCGGTACATCTGCTCGCGGAGGCGGTAGAGCTCTTCGGAACGCTCGCGGTGCCGGCCCAACAGGTAGTCGGCCAGCACGTAGGCGCGAATCTCTTTCGTGGTGCGGGGCTGCACGAGCAGGTCGCCCAGGTATTCGCGCTCGCGCTCCTCGGGCGTCTCCTTGTAGAAGAATTCGTAGAGCCGCGCCGTGACGCGGCGCTCGAGCGCCAGCGACAGCAGGGCGGCCACCGCCGCGAGCACCACGAGCACGTAGTGCAGGCTCGCCAGCAACCCGGCCATCAGCACGATGGTGACGATGTTTCCGGACAGGCCGAGCACGGACCAGGTGAGGTCGCCGGGCCGCCACGAGACGTCGCGCTTGGCGCGGGCCAGGCGGTCGTGCCAGTCGGAGTTGTCGAAGTGGCCGAGGTCCACCTTCGAGGCCTGCTCGAGCAACCGGCGTTCCGCTTCGAGCTGGACGCGGCGCACGAAGAGGTTGCGGCCGTAGCCCATGTAGGCGCCAATCGCGCGCTGCACGCCGGTGGCCACCCACAACCCGATCACGATGGGCAGCAGGTCGGTCCACTGCAGGTTCAGCTGACGCGCCTCGGCGATGCGGTTGACCAGCACCGCGCCAAGGTAGACCGCCACCGGGGGCATGGCGGCTGAGATCATCCCCAGCACGGTGTAGCGAACCAGCGCGCTCGGCGACGCCGCCCACGCCAGGGCCAGGCCCTTCTGCAGGTTCTTCCTGACGCGGCGGGTGCGGCCCTTCAGGAGGTCGGGACTGCCGGTCATCGGGACAGTCTACTCGGCAAAAAGAAACAGGGGAGGCGGCCGCCATGGCCGTCTCCCCGGGATCATCTCGCGATTTGGCGATCTCGCGACTTGGTGATTTGGTGTTAGACCAGGTTCGTGTTGGTGCCGGCGCTCTTGCAGGCATTGGCGATGTTGTTCAGCGCCGTTTCCACCAGCTTGCGCGAGGTGCCGATGTTCATGCGCATGTGGTTCTGGCCACCGGTGCCATAGGACGCGCCCTGGTTCAGGTGCACCTTGGCGTACTTGACGAAGAACCGCTCCACCATCTGTTCGGGCGTGAGCGTCGGCATGTTGGCGGGCTTGTTCTTGTTGTAGTCGGCCGCCAGCTGTTTCGAGTTGATCTTCTCGGCCACGGCGGTGACGTCGAGCCACGACAGGTAGGTGCCCTGCGGACGGCCGGTCTTGATCATCGGGATCTTGTCGGCGACGTAGTTCACGACCAGGTCGTGCGTGCCGTCCACGTACTCATTGGCCTGCTGCTGCCAGTCGGCGCCTTGGGTGATGGCCGCCTGGTTGGCGACCATGCCCATGGTGTTGAGGTCGGCGCGGAGGTTCACCCTCACGCGGGCCAGCAGGTCCGGGTTGGTCGAATGGAGCCACGCCACCTTGTGGGCGGCGAGGCCGAACGACTTGCTGGCGGCCTTGAACGTGAGGCTGTTGTTGACGACGGCCTGGTTCGCAAGACTGGCAAACGGCGTGTACTTCTGCCCCTTGCCGACCCAGTCGCAATGGATTTCGTCGGCCAACACCACGACACGGTGCTTCAGGCAGATTTCACCGATGCGGGTGAGGTCTTCCGCCGACCAGCAGTTGCCCGTGGGGTTCTGCGGGTTGCACAGGATGAAGGTGTGCGTGTCGATGCTGATGCGACGCTCGAACTCCTCGAAGTCCATCGCGAACTTGCCGTTGACGTTCTTGAGCGGAACATCCTCGGCCTTGGTCTGC
Source organism: Vicinamibacterales bacterium (assembly GCA_041659285.1). Taxonomy (NCBI): domain Bacteria; kingdom Pseudomonadati; phylum Acidobacteriota; class Vicinamibacteria; order Vicinamibacterales; species Vicinamibacterales bacterium. Next base: position 294,007 of record JBAZYO010000006.1, read on the forward strand.
GTGAAGGTGAGGTCCGAGTAGAAGCCGTTATACGTCGGTGTCTGCAACAGCACCTTGCTGCCGCGCGGCGAGAACGTCTGCAACGCCGCAATCAGCCCGGGGTGCACGCCGGTGGCGAGCAGAATCGTCTTCGGATCGATGTCGATGCCGTAGTGCTTCTTGTTCCAGGCGGCGACCGCTTCGGTCATCATCGCGGTCGCCTCGCCCATGTCGAGGTAACCCCAGTTCTCGTGCTTCATGCGGGCGTTGAGGGCGTCGGTGATGCACGGCGCCGCCTTGAAGTCGATGTCGGCGATGCCCATGCCCACGTCCACGCTGCCCTTGCCGTAGGCGCGGATCTGCTGGTCGAACTTGACCGAGTGGGAGCCAAACCGGTTGTAGATGGTGTCGAAGTCGTACCTGCCGTTGGCAGGAGCCTGGAAAGCGGTGCCGGCTGCGGCCGCCATCAGGGGATTGCTGCTGCCGGCGGCGGCACCAGCCAGGGCCGTCAGACCCGCGTTCCTCAGGAATGCTCGTCGATTCAGTCCATCTATTTGTGACATGTATAGGCCCTCACGCGGGGAATACTACACCCGGCCGACCTCTTGTGACGAATCCTTTTGCCGGCGCCAGGCCCCAGCGTGCCAGGGTGGCTATTGGGCCTTCGGATTCACCGCGAACGGACCGACTGCCGGCTGCCCCTGCGTGTTCGCCAGCGCCCCGAGTTCCGCCGCGGCCCCTCGGGCAATCGCCGCTGTTTCACTGCCCGCCTGGAAGCAACTGAAGTCGGGGCGATCGCGCCACGCGAACGGCCCGCACAACTTCACGCCCGCCTTCACCGCCGCGTCGTGGACGATGTTGATGGCGCGTTCGTAGTCGGGCGTGCCCTGCCGGTAGCCGGAGAAGTTGCCGAGATCGCCGCTGGCCGCGAAGATGGCGCTGACGCCCGCGACCTTGGCGATCTCATCCGCGTTCTTCAAACCTTCGAGCGTCTCGATCATCAGGATCAAGACAACGTTGTCGTTGGCGGTATTGCGGTAGCCGCCGGGGACGCCGCCCCACATGGCGGCGTCAAAGGCCTGGCCGCCGCCGTTGCTGCGACGGCCGAGCGGCGGGAAGTAGGTCCAGTCTCGCGCCTGGATCGCCTCGGCCACCGTATCCACCGTCGGCACCACCACCACGAGCGCGCCGGCATCCAGCGCATGCTGGATCTCGCGCTCGTCGGTGTACGCCACGCGCGCGCCCGGCACCGCCTTGGCATTCGGGCACGTGCGCCACATCCGCGACACCGCCTGCCAGTCGGTCTGCCCGTGCTGCATCTCGGTCCAGATGAAGTCGTAGCCGGCGTTGGCCATGGCGCAGTAGGTGGATGGGTCGGTGGCCGCGAACAACGTTCCGCCGGTCACCTTGCCGCCCTGCATCAGCTTCAGCTTCGCCGGGTTCCACACGGCCGCGGCGGCAGGCGGCGCGAATGCGGACCCGTACTTCCACGTCGCCGGGTCGAAGGCCCCCTGGTTGACGGCGCCGGGCGGCGCGGTCGCTTTGGCGCCGCTATCTTTTCCGGCCGCTGCCGCGAGCGGAAACTGCGTCGCGCCCGCATTCGGGTTGTTGGCGTAGGGGTCGGCGTTCGGAGCCGGCGTTTGCGGCGCCGGCGCTGAGGGCCGAGGTGGCGGCGGGTTCTGCGCGTTTACCGTCAGCGCGCCCGCAACCAGCGTAACTCCAACCATCGCGAAACACAGTCTGAGACTCATGGCCCGGCTCCTGCCGCGCACTGTAACATTGATGCGCGTGCCCAGCCTCGACCGCACCCTTCTCCCCACATGAAAGCGCTCCTCCTCGCCCGCGGCCTTGGCCGCCGCATGCAGGCGAGCGGCGGCACCGGCACCCTGACGGCCGGCCAGCACGCCGCGGCCGCCGCCGGCGCCAAGGGGATGATGCCGGTTGGCCAGGCGCAGCGGCCATTTGTGGACTACGTGCTGAGCGCGCTGGCCGATGCCGGATGCGACGACGTCTGCCTGATCGTGGCGCCCGGTCACGACGGCATTCGCGACCACTTCGCCGGAGCGGGCCGGCCGGAACGCGTGCGACTGTCATTCGCGGTGCAACCGTCGGCTGACGGTACCGCGCGCGCGGTGCTGGCCGGGCAGTCGTTCGCCGGCCACGACCCGTTCCTGGTCCTCAACGCCGACAACCTCTATCCCGTCGAGGTGTTGCAGGCGCTGGTGGCGCTCGATGGCCCCGGACTTCCGGCCTTCGAACGGGACGCGTTGGTGCGCGAGAGCGGGTTTCGCGCGGATCGCGTGGCCGGGTTCGCGCTGTTGGACGTGGACGCGGCCGGCCATTTGTGCGGCATCATTGAGAAGCCGGATGCGGCGCGGCTCGCGGCCGCCGGCGGACAGGCACTGGTCAGCATGAACGTCTGGCGATTCGACCACCGCATCTTCCCCGCCTGCCGCGACGTGCCGATGTCGGCGCGCGGCGAGTTCGAGCTGCCGGAAGCCGTGGGGCTGGCCATCACCACCGGCATGCCGTTCCGCGTCGTGCGCGCACACGGCGCGGTGCTCGACCTGTCGCGCCAGGCCGACGTGCCCCTCGTCTCCGCCCGCCTGGCCGGACTGGAACCACGGCCATGACCGACTTCGCCGCGCACTTCGAAGGCATCGGCATGACCACTACCGAGGCCCAATCCCGCGCGGCGCTCTTTCGCGAACTCGACGAGCGCGGCTCCGCCGTCCTGAACGGCCCACCCGAGTGGTACCGGTTCTCCCCTGGCCGCGTCGAGATTTTCGGCAAGCACACCGACTACGCCGGCGGGCAGTCCCTGCTGGCGGCGGTGCCGCGCGGCATTGCGCTGGTGGCCCGGCCCCGTTCCGACGGCATCGTCCGGGTCGGCGACATCCGCGACGGCCAGGTCGTGGAAGTGGATCCGTCGGCCGAGGCGCCGCCCGAGTATCGCGGCCTGCGCCGCTACGTCCACGTGGTGGCGCGACGATTCTTCCTGAACTTTCCCGGCTGCGAGTTGGGCGCCGAGATCGCCATTGCCAGCGACCTCCCCCGCGCCTCGGGCCTGAGCAGCTCCAGCGCGCTGGTGGTCGGGGTCGCCTCCGCGCTGATCACGCGCGCCGGGCTCAAGCACCGCGACGAGTGGCATCGCCACCTGCCCACCGTGCAACACCTGGCGTGGTACCTCGGCTGCGTCGAGAACGGCCTGGACTACGAGGGCCTGCCGGGCGCCGCGGGTGTCGGCACCCACGGCGGCAGCGAAGACCACACCGCGATTCTCGCCTGCCGGCTGGGACACGCCAGCCTCTACCGGTTCGTGCCGGTCACCGCGCTCGGCGAGGTGCCGATGCCCGATGACTGGACCTTCGTGATCGCGTCGAGCGGCGTGCAGGCCGACAAGGCCGGCTCGGTGATGGCGCGCTACAACCGCGCCTCGAACGCGGCGCGCGCGCTGCACGCGATCTGGAACCAGCGCGCCGGGGCGCCGGCCCCTTCGCTGTCGGCGGCGGTGACCAGCGCCCCGGATGCCCTCGCCCGCTTCGACCGCTGGCTCGACGACGGCGCGGCGCCGTTCTCGCCCGCGGACCTGCGCCGGCGCCTGCGCCATTTCGTCAACGAAGACGCGCGCGCGCCGCTCGCCGCCCAGGCGTTCGCGGCGGCCGACCGCGGCGCTCTCGGCGACTTGTCCCGCGCCTCGCAACTCGAGGCCGAGTCCCTGCTGGGCAACCAGATTCCCGAGACCGTGGCGCTCGCGAACCTCGCCCGCGAGGTGGGCGCGTTTGCGTCGAGCAGCTTCGGCGCCGGCTTCGGCGGCAGCGTGTGGGCCCTGACGACGGCGCGCGACGCCCAGGCGTTTGCCGAGGAATGGACCCGCGCCTACGAGCGGCGCATGCCGGGCGTCGGCACCGTGCCGTGGTTCATCGCCAGGCCGGGACCGCCGGCCACCGAAATCACGCTCCCATAAAACCGGCCGCTCGGCTAAGATGGCGGCCAATGCGAACGCTCGCGTGGCTTGTCCCCCTTGCCGTGCTCGGCGCCTCGGCCTGCACTGCAGCGCCGCCTCCCCCTCCCCCGCCGTTTCAAACAACGGCGTCCATGAAGGACCTGATGCTGAACGTCATCGATCCGGCCGCTGACGGCCTCTGGGAATCCGTCGGCACGGTCATGACCATGGAGGGCACCTTCGAGAAGGCCCCGTCCACCGACGATGAATGGGCCGGCGTGCGCGGGTCTGCCATCCAACTGGCCGAGTCGGGCAACCTGCTGATGCTGCCGGCGCGGTCCAGCGGATCGGCGGAATGGATCAAGGACGCCCAGGCGCTGATCGAAACCAGCGGCCGCGCCCTGAAGGCGATTGATGCCAAGGACAAGGACACGCTGTTCACCGTGGGCGGCGACATCTACGACGTCTGCACGAACTGCCACCAGAAGTTCATGCCGGCGCTGGTGAAGCCCTAGCCATGTCACTGCTGGCGTTCAGTGAGTGGCTGGCGGCCACCGAGGGCAGCATCGCGCTCCACGAGTCGATGTACATGTACCCGATCGTGGAATCCACCCACGTGCTCGCGCTGTGCCTGTTCGTGGGGTTTGCCGTCTTCCTCGACTTGCGGCTCCTCGGTCTCGGGCTCACGCGTGTGCCGGTGCGGGACGTCGCCGAACGGCTGCTGCCATGGACCATTGGCGGTTTCGTCGTGATGGTGATCACCGGCGTGCTGCTCTTCTACGCCATCCCGGTGCGCAGCTACCAGAGCGTCTTCTTCCGCGCCAAGGTGATCATGCTGATCCTGGCCGGGATCAACGTCTGGTACTTCCACACCCGCGTCTATCCCCGTGTGGCGGAGTGGGGCCATGACGTGATCACGCCGAAGGCGGCACGACGCGCCGGCCTGCTGTCGCTGATCCTGTGGGCCGGCATCATCGTGACCGGCCGCTTGATTGCTTACAACTGGTTCGACTGCGACATCCAGCCGCAGCCGGCGATTATCAACTGGGCGGCGGGCTGCGTGGTGCTGCCGCCGACGCCCTGAGGGACATCCGCAATGTTGCTGCCGTTCTTCCAGTGGTGTGAATCGCTGTGGCTGGGTCAGTTCGTGGTCGGCTCGCTCTGGCTGTTCCCGGTGATCGAGTCGGCGCACCTGCTGGCGCTGGCGCTGCTGGGCGGCTCCATCCTGCTGGTGGACTTCCGGCTGCTCGGCCTGGGCCTGAAGGACCGCGAGGTGTCGGAGCTGGCGCGCGACGCGCGGCCCTGGATGATCGCCGCCATCGTCGTCCTGATCGCGACCGGCATCCCGCTGTTCCTGTCGGAGCCCATCAAGTGCTATTACAGCACCGCGTTCTGGGTGAAGATCACGACCCTCCCGGTTGCGGTGGCGTTCGCGTTCACGGTGCGGTCCCGCGTCACGCAGAGTGAGTCCGTACGTAACACAGCGCGCCGCCAGAAGCTGGTCGGCGCGCTGTCGATTGCGCTGTGGTTCACCGTGGCCGCGGCCGGACGGTGGATCGGGTTCTCGTAATAACAAGAGATCAGGAGAAGCAAGAGAAACCACTTGGTTTCTCCTTGACTCCTTATCTCCTATTTTCTTCTATCTGCCGCCGGGCTTTTTCGGCGCCTCCGTCGGGTCTTTGCCGTCCTTCGGCGCGCCGGTGCCCGACGATCCCATGAACAGCTTGCGGCCGTCGGCGAAGGTCACGTCGCGGCCGTTGGCGCGCTTCAGCGAGTGGTCTTTGGTCTGGTAGCCATCGACGATGACCTCGGTGCCAACCTTGACGGTCTCCCGGGTCACGCCGCGGCGCAGCAGGGTGTTCGGCGTGCCGCCTTCGATCATCCAGACCTCGGGTTGGCCGTCCTTGTTGGTGACCTCGATGTGGATCCAGGTATGCGGGTTCACCCACTCGAGCCGCACGACTTTGCCCTGCAGGCGGATCGGCGCGTTCGGGTCGAACTCGGCGCCGAACGCATGATGGGCGATGACCGATCGGCCCGCCAGCAAGAGGCCTGCACCGAGTAACAGC